>JAPLKK010000028.1 GCA_026388115.1 Elusimicrobiota bacterium
CCGCCATGGGGGCGCGGTTGCCCGCGCCCGGCCCGCGGCTGAGGGCCACGGGGATCATCGCCGCCACCAGGACCGAAGTGGTCATGAGGATGGGGCGCAGCCTCGTCTTGTTCGCCTGCACGATGGCCTCGTCGCGCGGCATGCCCTGGCGGCGGAGGGTGTTGGTGTAGTCCACCTGCAGGATGGCGTTCTTCTTGACGACGCCGAAGAGCATGAACAGGCCCATGATGGAGAAGATGGTCAGGTACTGGTTGAGCACGATGAGCGACAGGATAGCGAAGGGGATGGCGAGCGGCAAGGACAGCATGATGGTGATTGGGTGCAGGAAGTTCTCGAACTGCGAGGCCAGGACCATGTACATGAAGATGGCGGCCAGGAAGAAGGCGAGCAGGAACTCGCCGAGCATCCGGCCGAACTCCTTCGAGCGTCCCTCCATCCCGGTCGCGTAGCCGGGCGGGAGCTTCAGGGCGCGCACCGTCTCCTCGGCCTTGTCGATGGCCGCGTTGAGCGGGATGCCGGTCAGGTTGGCCATGATGCCCACCTGCCGCTGACGGTTCATGCGGTCGATCTGGGAGGGACCGGTATCCTCGACCAGGCGGGCGACGTTGTCGAGGCGCACCAAGCCGACCTTGGAGGAGGGCACGTAGAGGGCGCCCACGACCGACCGGCTGTCTCGGAACTGCTTATCCACGCGGATGCGCACCTCGTAAAGCTCGTCGCCCTCCTTGTATTTGGTGATCTTCTCGTCGCCGCTGACCATGGTGCGCAGGCAGGTGGCGATGTCCTCGATCTTCACGCCCAGGTCCTGGGCGCGGTCGCGGTCGATGCGGACCCGGATCTCGGGCTTGGCGAAGACCAGGGTGGTGTCCACGTCCACGATGCCCGGCGTCGCCTTGAGCGCCTCCACCACCTTGTTGGAGTAGGCGCGCAGGAGCTGCAGGTCCGGTCCCGTGATGTAGTACTGGAACTGGGCGTCGCGCATCTTGCCCCCGCCGCCAAAATGGGAGACCGGGCCGATGCTCAAGCGCAGGGCCGAGTACTTGGCCAAGGCCCGGCGCGCCAGGTCGATGATCTGGGCCTGGCTGAGCTTGCGCTTGGAGATGTCGTCGATGCGGACATAGACCCGGGCGTCGTTGACGTTGGAGCCTTCCCCCTCGCCGACGGAGCTCAGCATCGACCGCACGTGGGGCAGGCGCCCGACCTCAGCCTCGACCTGGCGCAGGATGCGGTCGGTGGCGGCGAGCGTGGTCCCTTCCGGCGCGGTGAAGTTCACCTCGAACTCCCCCGAGTCGTCGGGCGGGATGAAATCCTTGCCCACCAGCTTCAGGAAGGGCACGGAGGAGAGCGCGGTGACCACGGCGAAGGTCACCACCTTCCAGCGGTTGGCCAAGGCCCATACGACCAGCCGTCCGTAGCGGTCCTTGAGCCAATCGTTGAAACGGTCCACCCAGAGCTGGAAGCGGTTCTTGTCGCGCTCGACTTTCAAGAAGCGCGCGCACAGCATGGGCGTCATCGTGAAGGCCACGAACAGGCTTACCATGACCGCGAAGGCCACGGTCAGGCCGTAGCTCCGGAGGAACCGCCCGACGATGCCGCCCATATTGGCCAAAGGCAGGAAGATGATGACCAAGGACAGGGTCGTGGCCATGACCGCGAGCCCGATCTCCTTGGTCGCCGTCGAGGCCGCCTCGGCGGCCGGGGTGCCCTTCTCTTCCATGTGCCGGAAGATGTTCTCGAGGATCACGATCGCGTCGTCGATGACGATGCCCACGGCGATGGTCAGGCCCAGGAGCGTCATGGTGTTGAGGGTGAAGCCCGCCCGGTCGATGAGCAGGAAGGTCGCGATGATGGAGGTGGGGATGGCGCAGGCCGCGATGAGGGTGGGGCGCACCGCGCCCATGAACAGCAGCACGGCCAGGGCCGCCAGGATGGCGCCCAGGACGAGGTGCTCCTCGACGGTGTGCACCGAGGCCAAGATGAACTCGGACATGTCCCGGATGACCTCGGCCCTGACGCCGCTCGGCAGGGTGGGCTTGATCTCCTCCAAGCGCTGCTTGACCTTGGCGATGACCTCCACCGTGTTCATGCCGGACTGCTTCTGCACGATGAGGGAGACCGCCTCCTTGCCGTCGAGGCGGGCCAGGGAGCGCGCGTCCTCGGCCGTGTCCTCGGCTCGGCCGATGTCCCGGATGCGCACGGGCACGCCCCGCACCGTGGCCACCACGATCTTGCCGAAGTCGGCGGGCGTCTCGATGCGGCCCATGGTGCGCAGGACGAATTCCCGGCGCTCGGACTCGACCCGTCCGCCCGGGATCTCGATGTTCTGCTCCTTGAGCGCGTCCTTGACCTTCTTGACCGTGAGCTGGAAGGCCGCCATCTTGAACGGGTTGAGCACGATGTGGATCTCCCGCTCCCGCCCTCCCACGATGGATATCTTGCCCACCCCGTCCACGGATTCCAGGCGCTCCTTTACCTGCTTGCGCGCGATGAAGGTGAGCTCCCGGATCGGCATGTCGCCGCTGACCGCCACGGACATCACGGGCATGGAGCCGGGGTCGAACTTCTGGACCACGGGCGGGTCCGTGCCTTCGGGCAGGTCGCGCTGCACGCGGGAGACGGCGTCGCGCACCTCCTGGGAGGCCACGTCGATGTTCTTCTCCAAGAGGAAGGTGATGAATACCTGGCTCATCCCCTCATAGCTCGTGGCCTTGAGGTTGTCGATGCCCGAAATGGTGTTGACCGCCTCCTCGATCGGCTTGGTGATGGAGGTCTCGATCTCCTCCGGCCCGGAGCCGGGCAGGGTCGTGCTCACGATGACGAAGGGGAGGTCGATGTTCGGGAAGAGGTCCAGGCCCAGACGCCGGAAGGAGAAAGCGCCGATCACCACCAGGGCGCACATCATCATGGTGGTGAAGACCGGGCGCTCGATGCAGACGTCGGAGATCTTCACCGGCTTTCCGTCTCGTCGCCCTTGAGTTCGGCCAGCACATCGACCGGACTGCCGTCCTTGAGGCCGTAGAGACCGAACACCGCCACCTTCTCACCCGGCTGGACGCCCTTGCGGATCTCCAGGAACCGGTCGCTCTGCAGGCCGAGCTCCACCTCGCGCTTGTAGGCCTTGCCGTTCTCGATGACGAAGACCGCCGGGCCGCTGCCGTCGGTGAGGGCATCCTTGGGAACGGCCAGCACGCCCGAGCGGCTGCCCGTGATGAGGGTGACTTCGCCGAACATCCCGGAGCGCAGCTTGCCCGAGGAGTTGTCGAGCTTGGCCTCGATGAGGCTGCTGCGCGTGGACGGGTCCACGACGGGGCTGACCTTGGAGACCCGGCCGCTGAAAGCCCGGTCCGGATAGGCCTCCACGCGGACGCGCACCGGCTCGCCCACGCTGGCCTTCGCCGCATACCGCTCCGGCACCTCGGCGCGGACGATCATCTCGCTGGCGTCCACGACCAAGGCGACCGGCGTCTGCAGGGTCACGTCCTGCCCGCGGTCGAGATAGATGCGCGCGACCGTGCCGTTCAAGGTCGAGGGCACCGGCGCCGGCTCGAAGCGCACTCCCACCTCGTCGCGCTCCACCAAGGCGACGGCTTGGCCCTTGTGCACGGGCTCGCCTTCCTTGATCAGGTTCTCCTGGAGCTTGCCCGGCACCCGCGAGAAGAGGGCCGCCTCGTCCTTCGCCTTGATGCTGCCGACGAGGATGATCGTCTCTTCCAGGTCGCGCCGCTCGGCGGCGACGGTCTTGACCGGGAAGGTGTCGAGCCGGGCGGCGACATCTTTCTTCTTGCCGCAGCCGGCCAGGAGCAGAACGGCCAGCAAAGCGAAGTTCAGGCGTGTCATCGTGAGGTCTCCTCTACCGGCGCGCCCGTGGCGCGCTCCAGGGCCGCCAAGGCGACCCGGTAGTCGTGCAAGGCATTGACCGAGATCAGGCGCGTCTGCTGCAAGGCCAAAGTGGCGTCGTTCTGCTCGAGCAGGCTCGCCTGGCCGGCGCGGTAGCGGATCTCGGTGGCTTCCAGCGCGCGCCTCGCCTGGCTGAGCGCCGATTCCTGGCTCTGCGCCCGCTCCCAGGCCTCGCCCACGTTCAGCCACTCGCGCTTGACCTCCACCTTGATGGAGCGCGCGATCTTGTCCATCACGGTGCGCGCCTGCTCCGACTGGGCGCGCGCCTGCTCGATCTTGGCCGAGGTCTGCCCGCCGGTGAACAGCGGATAGTTGAGCCGCAAGCCGACGAGCGAACTGGTCGCCCGCTGCTTGGGACCCGGCCAATCGGCGTCGGATTCGGAGTACCACTGGTACTCGGCGTGGGCGGTGAGCCAGGGCCAGCGGAAACCTTTCTGCACGGCGAGGATCGCCTCAGCCTGCTCCATCTGGGCGCGAGCCGCTTGATAGTCGGGATTGCGCGCCAGGGCCGCCGCTTGCAGGTCCTCGTACGAAAGGAGGTTCGACGGCGGGCCCTCGAGGCTGCCGACGAGCCGGACCGGTTGATCCACATCGAGCCCGAGCGAGTCCTTGAGCATGGTCAGCGCCAGCTCCTCGCCGTTGCGCGCGGCCGATAGCGAAGGCTTGGCGTTCGCGACCTCCACTTTCTGGCGCAGCGCCACGAGGTCGCTGTCGAGCCCTTGCCGGTACCGTTCCTCGATCGTCTTCAAATGGTCCTCGGCGAGCGACAGCATGTCTCTCTGGATGGCGGCGGTCTCGCTGGCCAGGCAGACGGCGTAGAAGAGGCGCTTGGCCGCGAGGACAACGTCCTTGCGCGCCGACTCGCGCTGCGCTTGGCCGGCCTTCACGCCCAGCTGGGCGGCGCGCAGGCCTTGCGAGACGTTGCCGCCGGTGAACAGATATTGGTCGAGGCTCGCGACGTGCCGCATGCTGTTGTCCATGCCGGCCGTGATCGCTTGCCCCGCCAGGAAGTAAGTCGGTTTCTGGATGTTGCGGTTGTAGAGGCCCGTCAGGTTGACGGCCGGCATCGCCGCGCCCAGCGCCTGGCGCCGCTGGGCCTCGAAGTAGGCCAGCCGCTCTTCGGCCAGCGCCACGTCGAGGTTCTGCTTGACGCCCAAAGCGACGGTTTGGTCCAGGGTGAGCTCGAGCGGCGCGCCCGTGAGCTGGGCCGAGCGCGCCGGCGCGGCGGCAAGGGCGGCCGCGAGGAGCAAAGCCGGCGTCACGCCTTTTTCCCCCCGCGCGCCAGCCGCGCCAGCACGCTGACGCGCTTGCGCAAGGCGGCGACCGTCGGGTGGTCCTGCTGCAAGCCGCCGAGGGACAAAATGAGGAGCTCCGCCACCTCAGGACCGCCGGCAAGCGGGGCCAGGGCCCGCACGAGGGTGCTCATATAGTGGACGCCGATCTTCTCCCAGGCGCGGTAGCCTTCTTCGAGCAGCTCCCCCCCATGGGGCTTGTCGGCGATCCGCGCGTAGAGCTCGACGCTCCAAAGCTCCAGGATGGCGACGAGCTTCTCCTCGTCGGTCTCCTTCGACTCCAGCACCGCCTCCGTCTTGAGCCGTTGCCCGTCGAGCACGTCGCGGGCGACGCTTCGGAAGAGCTCCTTCTTGTCCTCGAAATAAGCATACAGCAGGGTCCGCGAGACTCCGGCCTTCTGCGCGATGTCGTCGAAGGTGGTCTTCGAGTAGCCGTACTGCATGAAGCGCTCATAGGCTGCGTCAAGCAGCTCCTTGCGGCGCGCGTCGCGGCGGTCTTTTAGGAGGGGGGCCATGACTTTTTGACATTATGCATCCTATTTGTCAAAAAGTCAACCGACGACTTGACCGAAACCCTCTCACTCGCCGATGATCTTGATCAAGACGCGCTTCGCGCGCCGGCCATCGAACTCGCCGTAGAATATCTGCTCCCACGGCCCGAAATCCAACTCCGCTTTCGTGATCGCCACCACCACCTCCCTGCCCATCACCTGGCGCTTCAGGTGCGCGTCAGCGTTGTCTTCGCCCGTCCGGTTGTGACGGTAACGCTGCGGGCTCGGGTCGAAAGGCGCCAGTCCCTCCAGCCAATCGCGATAGTCCTGATGCAGCCCCGCTTCGTCGTCATTGATGAACACGCTGGCGGTGATGTGCATCGCGTTCACGAGACACAGACCCTCTTTGACGCCGCTTTCCTTCACTGCCTTGCGCACCTCGGGCGTGATGTTCAGCAGGCCGAAGCGCTCCGGCACATTCAAGGTCAGGTATCTGGTATGGCTTTTCATGATTAGCTCCCGCTGTCGTCCTCTTTGGACGCATTCTACACTAACTCCGCACCCTGAGCCATGAATTAATCAATAAAACAAAGTTGAATTTGCGCTGTCAGCCCATGTAACTTAGCGGCGCTTCGGGGATAAAGGTGAGTGAGGGGTATGGCGAAGCGGCTGCTGATCGTCGACGACAACGAGGAGATCGTGAGCCTCGTGCGCACGCTCTTCGTGGAAAAGGGCTGGCAGGTGGACGCGGCCGTCACGGGCGAAGCGGCGATGGGGCAGGCGATGAGCGCGACTCCGGACGTCGTCATCTTGGACCGGAACCTGCCGGACGGCGACGGCGCCGAGTTCTGCCGCCGGATCAAGTGCGACCCGGATCTCTTCAACGTGCCGGTCCTGATGATCTCGGGGCTTTTGACCGACCCGGAAGAGCAGGCCCAGGGACTCGCCGCCGGCGCCGCCGGCTACCTCGTCAAGCCGTTCGCCCTTGCCGACCTAGCCTCCAAGGTGGAAGCCCTCGCTCACGCCTAAGCGATCGGCTACGACTTCGCCCCGCACAAGAGCACCCTCCCGCCGCTCTTCAATCGCACTTCTTCCGCGAGGACGGACCGGGCGGAAGATACCGTATAATGGCCCCCGCCATGCTGCGCTTCCTGCTGTTCTTCCCGCTGTTCATCCTGATCCTGTTCGGGATGCAGCTCTATCTCGCGGTTTGGGTCCTGCGCTACTTCCCGAACGTGCCGGTCTCCCCCCTCGCGCTCCGGGCGACGGCGGCCCTCATCGCGGCCTCGCTGCCTCTGACGCTCTACTGGATCAGGCGCGGCGGCCTCGGGGCCTTTACCTTCGCCTACCTGACCTACCTTTGGCTCGGGATCTCTTTCATCTGGTTCGCGTGGGCCGTCTTCGGCGACTGCCTCGCGCTCGCCGCGCGGCTGGCCGGGGCAGGCGAAGGGATGCGCTCGGCGACGGCCTGGGGCGTCCTGATAGTGACCGGCCTCATGTGTTTCCTCGCTTTCTGGACCGCCTCCGGCCCGCCCAAAGTCCGGAACATCGAATTGCCGCTCGCCCACCTGCCGAAGGAGCTCGACGGCTTCTCGATCGTCCAGCTTTCCGACGTGCACCTGGGCGTCACCGAGCGGCTTCCCCGCTTCGAGCGGCTGGCCGATCAGGTCGTCGCCCTGGGGCCCGACCTCGTCGTCATGACGGGAGACTTTCTGGATCCGGGCTTCCATGAAGACAAGGCGGCCGCCGTCATCGGAAAGCGCATCCACGGCAAGCGCGGCACGCTCGCCGTCCTAGGCAACCACGAGTTCTACCATGGCGAAGAAGCGTCGTCTGAATTCTTCAAGGCGCTCGACGCCAGGCTGCTGAGAAACGAGATCACCGAACTTCCGGGAGGCCTTCAGGTCGCGGGAGTGGACGACATCAGGACCAAGAGAGTGACCCGGGAGCAGCTTTCGGACCTTCTATCACGTCTCGATCCGAAGAAGCCCTCGATCCTCCTTTCGCACCAGCCGCTGATGTTCGACGTGGCCGCCGAGCGCGGGGTGGGCCTCATGCTTTCGGGGCACACGCATCGGGGCCAGATATTCCCCTTCGGATTCTTGGTGCGCCTGTTCTACCCGCGCTTCTACGGCCTTTATCGCGAGGGAGGCACATCCCTTTACGTCACCGCGGGCGCGGGCTATTGGGGCCCGCCGATGCGCCTGTTCGCCCCTCCGGAGATCGCCCGGTTCGTCCTGCGCTCGACTCCATGAGTCCGGCGTGCGGCGCGGCGACCCTCCTGATGCTGCACAAGCCGAAAGGCTATGTCGTCACCCGTTCGGACGAGCAAGGCCGCAAGACCGTCTACGCCTTGCTGCCGGATTGGGCCTTCGGCGAGGATTGGATGCCGGTCGGCCGGCTGGACCTCGATTCCCGGGGGCTCCTCCTCTTCTCTAAGGATGGGAAGGACGTGGACGCGCTCACCCGCCCGGGCGGCCTGCCGAAAACCTATGAAGTCCTGGTCCGGGGATTGGTCACGCCAGAGCATATCGAGCTGGCGCTCGCGGGCGTCGCGACCCCGGCCGGCACCTGCCGGGCCCGGTCGGTGGAGGTCCTGGGCCGCGCCGGCCCGAAGACGCGGCTGAGGGTCGTCCTGGACGAGGGACTCAACCGCCATATCCGGCGGCTTTTCGGGGCGATGAAGGACCCCAAGTTCGGGACGCCCCTGAAGGTCCTGGAGTTGAAGAGGATCGCCATCGGCGCCCTCTCTTTGGACGTTCCCTCCGGACAATGGCGTTTCCTCACGCCCGAGGAAACCTCCGGCCTCCTGGGCTCAGTCAGTCGCGCAGCGCCTCCACAGCTTTAGCCGCCGCCGACAACAGCGCCTCCGGCCCGACCGGAGCGCCGGTGGCGTTGATCATCCACAGATCCGGCGCGACGCTGCCGAACTTCGCGACCCGCTCGAACTCGGGCCCGATGGCGCCTTTCTTGTCCATCTGCTGCTCGACCTGAAAGGCGATCATGTGGCCGAGCGGATAGTTCGGCAGGTAGAGACGCTCGTTGATCATGTGCGAATAGATCCCCAGCAGGACGACGTCCTTGGCGCCGAAGACGGGCGCGTAATACTTGTTCCAGATGTCTTTCGACAGCGCGACGGTCGCTTCCTTGAGCTGGGCCGGCGTGGCGTCGGGATGGTCGTACATCCAGTGCCAAACGCCCATGTCCACCAGCGCGACGCCGGCGATCTCGTAGGCGCCCCAGAAGTCGTCGAGCGTCTTGGCGGCCTTGGCGCGCTCGTCCGGCGCGGCGAGGCCCAGCAGTTCCAGGTCGTGGCCTTGGAAGACGAAGGCCAGCGCCTCGGTGAAGGCCGTGTTCGGCACGCCGCGCAGCAGCGTGTGGTCGGCGTCGTAGAGCGAGAAGGTCTGCTCCACGTTGTGCCCCATCTCGTGCACCGCGATGTTGAAGCCCTTGTAGTTCATCCCGCCTTTCTCGACGCGCGTGCGCAGGTGCGCGGGCAAGCCCCGCATCTGCGCTCCCCAAGCGTGGCCCGAGCCGCGCGCGGGGTCCACGACGATATGAGCGGCGACGTAAGCCGCGCGCTCGGGCTTGAAACCCAGCTTCTGCAGGAGGTTGGGGATGTCGGCCTTGTACGCCTCGGAGGTCGGGTACCGCTTCGCCACCGTCTCGTCCAGCTGAGCCTCGGTGTAGGCG
>JAPLKK010000065.1 GCA_026388115.1 Elusimicrobiota bacterium
GGGAAGGGCGAGCCGCCGGGCCCCGGGTCGGGACCGCCGAGCCGCGGACCGGCGCGGCGGGCCGCCTCGGCGAGGCGCTCTTCTGCGCCGCCGGCCCCTGGGTCGGGGGCGCCGGGGGGCCGGCAGGAGGAGCCGGGGGGCGCGCCACGGCCGCTGGCGCGCTGTCGACAACAGGCGGCCGGGAGGGAGCTTTCTCGGTGTCGGACCCGCCGGGCGAGGGTCTATCGGGGTTCATCGGAGAACGTCTCTATTATGCCCGATTTGAGCCGGGCCTGTCACGGACGACGGACTCGCATGCGATCGTTGTTTCCGTCAAGAGGTCCGAGGGGGCACTTTGCTACAATGAGCGCTCATGGCCGTCGAAGTCCTTCCGGGAACAGGGGTGCTCAAGCACTGCGCGGATCCCTGCCGCTACCGCCGGCGAAAGACGCGGGTGGTGATGGTGGGCAAGGTCGCGGTGGGCGGCGACAACCCGATCCGCGTCCAGTCCATGACGACCACCGACACCTTGGACGTCGCGGCGACGATCGCGCAGACGCTGCGCATGGTCGAGGCGGGCTGCGAGATCGTGCGCATCACCGCGCCGACCGTCGACGACGCCCGAGCCCTCGGAAGGATCAAGGACGGCCTGCTCAAGCGAGGCGTCGAGGTGCCGCTGGTGGCCGATATCCATTTCGCCCCGGCCGCGGCGCTCGAGGCGGCGGAGCACGTCGAGAAGGTCCGGATCAACCCCGGCAATTTCGTGGACAGCAAGCGGTTCGCGGCCAAGGAGTACACCGACGCCCAGTACGCGGCGGAGCTGGCGCGCATCGAGGAGGCGTTCACGCCGCTGGTCGAGAAGCTCAAGCGCCTGCGCCGCGCCCTGCGCATCGGCGCCAACCACGGCTCGCTCTCCGACCGCATCATGAACCGCTACGGCGACACGCCGCTCGGCATGGTGGAATCGGCGCTCGAGTACGTGCGCATCGCGGAAAAGCTCGGCTATCGCGACATCATCCTTTCGATGAAAGCCTCGAGCACCAAGGTGATGATCCAGGCCTATCGCCTGCTCGCCGCCCGCATGGACGAGGCCGGCATGGATCATCCTTTCCACCTCGGCGTCACCGAGGCGGGCGACGGGGAGGACGGCCGGGTCAAGAGCGCCATCGGCATCGGCTCTCTGCTGGAAGACGGCATCGGCGACACGATCCGGGTCTCCTTGACCGAGCCGCCCGAGGCGGAGGTCCCGGTCTGCCGCCGGCTCGCCGCCCGCTTCCAGCCCGAGGAGCGCGATCAGCTACGCGCGGCGCAAGACCGCGGCCTTCAAGATCGGCTCCTTTTTCCTCGGCGGGCCCCAGCTCCCGCGCGTGGTCCTGTCGGCCGCGCCGGGAACGGAAGCGAAAGCCCTGCTCGAGCTGCTCGAGCGGCAGCTGAAGAAGAGCCGGGAGCCGGAGATCATCGAGTGGACGGTGAAGAGCGCGGCGGACGTGAAGGCCTTGCGCGCCTGCCGCAAGGCGCTGGCGGCCGAGACCTCGCGGCTCGCCATCCTTGCCCGCTTCGAGACCGACCTCGACATGACCATCGCGGGCCTCGACGTGGCCGATGCGGCCGCATGGGCCCCCGCAGCCTCCGCGCGGCCGCAGGAGATGTTCCGCTTCGCGACCGCCGCGGCGATCCGGGCATTGCCGATCGCCTGCGATTCGCGCACCGTCAACGAGGCTCTCGCCTGGGCCGACGCGGCGAACCGGGCGCGGGTCCCGACGCTGCTCTCGCTGCGCGGGACCGACACGGGCGCCCTCCTCTACGGCTATCGCGCCCTCGCCGCCGGGCTCTCCGCGCGCGGCTCGGCCGCGTCGCTGTTGCTGCGCGCCCCGCGTTATGGCGGCGAGGAGCAGGTCCTGCAGGCGTCGGTGCTGCTGGGCGGCCTGCTGTGCGACGGCATCGGCGACGCGGTGCAGGTGGACGCGGCGGCCCCGACCCGGGGCGCGGCGGCCGAGCCCGCGCGGACGCTGGAGCTTTCCTACAACATCCTGCAGGCCGCCGGCGCGCGCATCACCAAGACCGAGTTCATCTCGTGCCCCTCCTGCGGCCGCACGCTCTTCGACCTGCAGGAGACGACCGCGCGCATCAAATCGAAGACCGGGCATCTCAAAGGCGTCAAGATCGCCATCATGGGCTGCATCGTCAACGGCCCCGGCGAGATGGCCGACGCCGACTTCGGCTACGTGGGCGGCGCGCCGGGCAAGATCAACCTCTACGCCGGCAAGGAGTGCGTGCGAAAGGGCATCCCCTCCGACGCCGCCGACGAGGCCCTCGTCGACCTCATCAAATCCAAAGGCAAATGGACCAACCCGTAAAGCCGGGCTTCCGCGCCGGCTTCGCCGCCATCCTCGGGCGGCCCAACGTCGGCAAGTCGACTCTGCTCAACGCTTTTCTACAGCGGAAGCTCTCGATCGTCTCGGCGGTGCCGCAGACGACGCGGCATAAGATCCTCGGCATCCTGAACCGCGACGATTGCCAAGCCTGTTTCCTGGACACGCCGGGCCTGCTGGACGCGGCCAAGGACGGGCTCCAGCACGCGCTGATGCGCACCGCGCGCATCGCCAGCCGCGATGACGCCGACGTCCTTCTCTTGGTCGTCGAGCCGTCCCTCCCTTCGCCCCAGGACCTCGAGGCCCTGGGGCGGCTCACCCGGGGGACGCACCCGGTCCTGCTCGTCATCAACAAGGCGGATACGGCCCCCGACGTGGACGCGCTCCGCCGGACCGCCGAAGCCTATGACGAAGCGCTCAAGCCCGCCGAGATACATGTCATCAGCGCGTTGCGCAAAGACGGCGTGGAGGAGCTGCTCGCCTCGGTCATCTCCCGCCTGCCCGAGTCGCCTCCCTATTATGAGACGGACCGGATCTCCGACCGCTGGGAGCGCTTCTTCGCCGAGGAGATCATCCGCGAGAAGATCTTCGAGCAGTACTTCGAGGAGATCCCCCACGCCTGCGCGACGGTCGTCGAGGAGTTCTCCGAAGCGGGGTCCGGCTCCCGGTCGTGGCCGGGGCGCCCCGGCTCGGGGCGCAACGACCGCGTGTCCGCCATCGTCTACGTCGAGCGCGAGACGCAGAAGGGCATCCTCATCGGCGCCAAGGGCAAGGCCATCCGGAACCTGACCGAGACGGCGCAGAAAGCCCTGAAGGATTTCCTCGGCCGCCCCGTCGAGCTCGACCTCCGCGTGAAGGTGAGGTCGAACTGGCGCAAGGACCCCAAGGCGCTTAGAGAGTTCGGCTTCGAAGGCCGGTCTTAGCCAGGGCGCGGCGACGGAGCCTACTGTACCCGGATCTTGGTGATGACGTCGTCTTTCTCGATCGAGTCCACCACGTCCTGACCCGCCGAGACCTGGCCGAAGACCGTGTGCACGCCGTCGAGGTGAGGCGTGGGCACGTGCGTGATGAAGAACTGCGAGCCGTTGGAGCAGCGGCCGCTCTTGAGCGCGCCGGCGCGGTCGTGCTTGCAGGTGCCGGCATGGGCCATCGACAGGGAGCCCTTGGAGTGCTTGAGGCCCGCCCGGATCTCGCATTCGCTCGCGTAGCCCGGCCCGCCGGTCCCCACGGGGCCCGCGCCGGTCTTCGAGTAGGGATCCCCGCCCTGGATCATGAAGTCCGGGATGACACGGTGCCAGCGCTGGCCGTCGTAGAACCCCGCGTTCGCCAGCTTCTCGAAATTCGCGACGCTCTTGGGGCACTCCTCGTCGAAAAGCTTCACCGTGATGGTGCCCTTGTCGGTGTCGATGGTCGCCGTCTTGGACATGTGTCCTCCCGTTAGAGACGGCAGGGTACCAAATTCATCCAGGAACGGCCAAAGCGCCACGCGGCCGGCGCCACGGCGTCCTGGTCACCCGTCCCTCTCAGCCCAGTTTGCTACAATCCCCGTTCACGCCCATGAAAGCCCTGCTCTACGAAGGACCCCAGAAGGTCTCCGTCAAAGACGTCCCGGTCCCCGAGATCGGCGAGGGCGAAGCCCTCGTCGCGGTCGAGGCCTGCGGGCTGTGCGGCACCGACATCGTCAAGATCACGCAGTCCAAGGCCGCGCCGCCGCTGCCGCTCGGCCACGAGGTCGCCGGCCGCATCGCGGCTCTGGGCGAGGGCGTCAAAGGCTTCGCGGTCGGAGACCGCGTGCTCGTGGCCCATCATGTGCCGTGCGGCGAGTGCCACTTCTGCAAACGCGGCAGCGAGACCATGTGCCCCGAGTTCAAGCGCACCAATCTCGACCCCGGCGGGTTCTCCGAGCTGACGCGCGTGAGCGCCCGCCACGTGGCGCGCACCATGCTCAAGCTCCCGAAGCGGCTTGACTACGCGGCGGCGTCGCAAGTCGAACCCCTGGCCTGCTGCCTGCGCAACGCCAAGAGGCTGGCGCTCGGCGAAGGAGACCTGGCCGTCGTCGTGGGCCTCGGCGCCATCGGCCTGATGATGGCGCAGCTGCTCAAGGCCCGCGGCGTCGCCGTCGTCGCCTTCGACCTCGAGCCGTCGCGCGTCCGGCTCGCGCAGAAGGCCGGGCTCGAGCATGCCTACACCGGACGCGAGGGCAATGCCGAGGAGAAGGTCCGCTCCTTGTCCGGCCGCCGAGGCGGCGACGCCCTCGTGCTCACCGCCGGGACTCCCGCCTTCGCGGCCGAGTCCCTGAACTGGCTGCGCGACGGCGGCACGCTCAACGTGTTCGCCAGCTTCCATCCGGACCCGTTCCTGCGCCTCGACATGAACGCGGTGTACCACCGCGAGCTCACGGTGACGGCGGCCTACTCGAGCACCCCCGAGGACCTGCGCGAGGCCCTCGACCTGATCGTCTCGGGCACGGTCGACCTGTCGCCGTTCATCCGCGACACCTTCCCCCTCGCCCGCTTCCCGGAGGCTCTGCGGCAGGCGCGCGGCCGCGAGATCCTGAAGGCGATCCTGCTGCCGCAGCGCGACTGAACCGCCATGAGAGCGGTGATGTTCTTCGGTCCCGGGCGGATCGAGCTGGTGGATGTCCCGCGGCCCGCGGCCGGACCCGGCGAGGTGCTCGTGCGCATCGGCGCGGCGCTGACCTGCGCCACGGACTTCAAGGCCTACCGGCAGGGCCACCCCGTGCTGCTCGGCGAGCTGCCGGCGCCCTTCGGCCACGAGCTGGCCGGCACCGTCGAGGAGATCGGCGAGGGCACGGCGGGGTTCGCCACCGGCATGCGGGTGGTGGCCGCCAACTCCGCGCCCTGCGACCGCTGTCCGTACTGCAAGAAGGGCCAAAGCCAGCTCTGCGACGAGCTCAAGCTGCATAACGGCGCCTACGCCGAGTACAGCCTGGTGCCCGCGCAGATCGTCAAGCACAACCTCTACCCCATCCCCAGCCGCTTGACGTTCCAAGAGGCGGCTCTCGCCGAGCCCCTGGCCTGCGCCCTTCATGCCGTCGACGCGATGCGCGTCGAGGCCGGCGAGCGCGCCGCCATCGTCGGCGCCGGGACGATGGCGCTGCTCCTCATCCAGGCGCTGAAGGCCCGCGGGGCGCGCGTCCTCGTCGTCGGCCGCAACCCCGGGCGCCTGGCCCGTGCCGAGGCCGCCGGCGCCGACCGGACGCTCAGCGCCGAGGACGGGACCTGGGCGGCGCAGGCGAGAGAGTGGGCCGGCGGCATCGGCCCCGACGTGGCCTTCGAGGCCGTGGGCAAGGCCGAGACCTGGCAGCAGGCGGCCGGCTTGGTGCGCAAGGGCGGGCGGGTATGCCTCGCCGGCGGCTGCGCCACGGGCACGAGCGTCGCCCTGGATGCGCACCGCGTGCATTACGAGCAGATCGAGATCCACGGCGTCTTCCATCACACCCCGAAATATTTCGGCCAGGCGGTCGACCTGCTGTCGTTGGGCCGCGTGCGCACGAGCCTGCTCGTCGCGTCGAGCATCCAGCTCGACGAGGTCCCGGCGTACTTCGAGCGGATGCGGGATGAGTCGAGCCCGAAAGTTGCGGTGATCCCGTAGATGAACCCTCACCCCCGCCCCTGGCGCCGAGGCCGTTCTCCTCTGGCGCCGTGCCGGAGGCTTATCAAGCCGACGGCGCTCCCGTCGAAGATCGGAAAGGCAGACGAAAAGTTCATGCGCAGGGCCCTGGCCCTGGCGAGGCGCGGCCGCCCGGCGGCCAGCCCCAATCCCTTCGTCGGCTGCGTGCTCGTCAAGGGCGGCCGCGTCGTCGGGGAGGGCTGGCACGCGCGCTTCGGCGGACCTCACGCCGAGCCGATGGCGCTCGCGCGGGCGGGGAAGGCGGCGCGCGGCGCGACGGCGTACGTCAACCTCGAGCCTTGCTGCCACACCAAGAAGAAGACGCCGCCTTGCGTCCCCGCCCTCGTCCGCGCCGGCGTGCGGCGCGTCGTGGCCGGCTGTCTCGATCCACACCCCTTAGTCAGCGGGCGCGGACTGCGGGCCCTGCGCAAGGCCGGCATCCCGGCGACTGCCGGCGTGCTCGAAGAGGAATGTGAGCGGCTCAACCGGCCTTTCTTCACCCTGATCCGCAAAGGCCGCCCCTACGTCATCTTGAAGGCGGCCGCGAGCCTCGACGGCCGCATCGCCACGGCCTGCGGCGACGCGAAATGGATCACCTCGCCCGAGGCGCGGAGCGAAGGCCATCGCCTCAGAGCGCGGCTGGACGCCATCCTGGTCGGCATCGAGACCGTGCTCAAAGACGACCCGAAGCTCACCGCCCACGGCGAAGGCCGCGACCCGCTGCGCGTCGTGCTCGACACGCGCCTGCGCATCCCGCCGTCGGCGCGCGTGCTGCGAGACGGCGGCCGGACGGTCGTCTTCACGGCAAGAGAGGACTTGCGGGGACGCGGCCCCCGCCGCGGCGCGGCCGTCGTGCGCCGCGTGCGCCGGACCAAAGCGGGCCTCGATCTGCGCGAGGTGCTCGGCGCGCTGGGTGAGATGGGCGTCGGCACGCTCCTGGTGGAGGGCGGCGCGCGGGTGCACACCTCCTTTCTCGAAGCCGGCTTGGTGGACGAGATCTGGCTCTTCCTGGCGCCGAAGCTCATCGGCGGCGCGGCGGCGCCCACTTTCTTCGAAGGCCGCGGGGCGCGCCGGATGCGGGACGCGATCGCCTTGGGGCTGACGGAGGTCCGCCGCGTCGGCCCGGACCTCCTGATCCGCGCCCTCCTCGACTAGGCGGAGCCGCTCAACCGGCGGCCGCGATCGCCGCAGTGGGCCGCGCCGCCCGCCATCTTGCGCGCTTGTCCGTCATCTCCATCGGCTCGCCGTCATCAGAAAGCGTATTTCACGCCGGCCGAGGCCATATGCCGCCGGAACTCGCGGTTGTCGGCATTGGCCACGGCGCTCGACACCCAGTCGTAGGAATACGCCAAGTCCGCGCTGAGATGCTTGTCCAGGGACCCGCTCAACGACAGGCTGGGAGTATAGATCCAGTCCCGCCTTTGCACCGGCGGCTGCCACAACCCGGCATAGACCTTGAAGCCCGCGCTCGCGGCGAGCCGGTCGCAGAACTTATGCTGCCAGGTGAGGGCATAGGTCACGTCTTCATACGCGCTCTGGCTGGAAAAAGCCGGCTGTTCATAGCGCCGCGCAGACGCAGCCACGCTGTCCGCCGCGGCCGGGGTCAAGGTCAGGCTGGCATCGTAATACCAGCGCGTCCGGTTGCGCTGGAAACCGGCCGGAGCGCCGGCATACGCCCGCCGCAATTCCGGGCCGGCGAGCACGTTGACCTTCAGCCACGAGGTCGGCTCGCCCTCGGCTCCGGCCAAGAAGCGATGATAGGTGTTGCTGTACGGGCTGTCCGCGCCCAGGAGCAGTCCCTGATGCTGGCGGCCGACGCGGTAGCCCAGCACCGCCCAGGTCTTCTCCCGCACGGCGAACCCCGCATCCAACCCGCCGTTGACCTCGTAGCGGGACACATAATTCTCATAACCGGCATGAGCTCCAGACGCGGTGTACTGAGCCGTGCGGAAATCATGCACGTACGAAGTGAAGACCGGGCGAGCGAACCAGCGGCCCATCGTCTGCGTCAGCTTGATGCTGTCGCGATAGACCAAGGCCGCGCGCCGGTCGCGGATCGGGATGCCGCCCACAGCCGGTATCGCTCCGCCGCCGGTGAACGCCGGGCCGTCCTTGCTGCCGTCTATCCAAGTCAGGCTGTTCGGCGACTCCCAAGCCGTATCCCCGCTCTTGCCGCTGAGGGTGAGCGCCCCGCGATGCGTCACGTTGTTCTCGGAGGATTGCTCATGGTAGCGGACCACATCCGCTCCATAGGAACCCGCCGCCTTGAACTCCGGGCCGGCCGAATACGCCGCGCCGAGTCCGGGCGCGACCGCGGTGACCCACGCCTTGCGGCGGGCCTGGTCCCCCTTGGCCTGGAGCAAGACGTTGCTGTCGTAGGACTCCTTGACCGCCGCGCCGGCCGTGAAGCTCCACGGGCCCTTGGGAGCCTCGCCCTGCGCGGCCAGGAACACGGGGACGAACAAGAGCGTCGTGGCCGACAGCAATGATGATCTCATGATGCTTGTGATTCTATAAAAACGGTCTAACGACCAAGCGGGAGAAATGACCCCGCCTCCTCCGCTCGCCGTCATCCCGGCGCCCCGCCGCACAATCCATTTTGCTTGAATAGGACAGCGAGCGATCACGGAGACCGACACGAATTGAGAACGGCCGAAGAACGTTCTTCATAGGCCTGACGACGGCGGGGGAGGGTGCATGGCAAGGGCGCTGCTGGGCGAGCTTTTGGGCACGATGACGCTGATCATCTTCGGCTCCGGCGTGGTGGCCGGAGTCCTGCTGAACCGGTCCAAGGCGCAGAACTCCGGATGGATCGTCATCATCACCGGCTGGTTCGTCGGCGTCGTGGCCGGCGTCTTCGTGGCGACGGCTTTCGGGAGCCCGGACGCGCATCTGAACCCGGCCGTCACCCTGTGCTTCGCGATCCTGAAAGGGGACTTCAGCAAGCTCCTACCCTACACTCTGGCGCAGACCGCGGGGGCTTTCCTGGGCGCCACCGTCATATGGCTCCACTACTTCCCCCACTGGAAGGAGTCCAGCGACCCCGCCGCCAAGCTGGGCGTCTTCTCGACCATCCCGGCCATCCGGGACTATCCATGGAACCTGGCGGCGGAGACCATCGCGACCGTGGTGCTGATGGTGGGGATCTACGCCGTCAACGCGGGGACGGTGGCCCCGGCGGTGGGGCCCTATCTCGTGGGGCTGCTGGTCTGGGGCATCGGCGCCTCTCTGGGAGGCTGCACGGGCTACGCCATCAACCCCGCTCGGGACATCGGTCCGCGCATCGCGCACGCAGTATGGCCGATCGCGGGGAAAGGCTCATCCGACTGGGCCTACGCCTGGGTACCGGTGGTCGGCCCGCTGGCAGGCGGTCTGCTGGGCGCCGTCTTCATCAAGCTCTTGGCCTAGGCCCGCCGAGCACCGTCGCCGCAGCCGGCGCCGCTCCGATCACAGAGGCTTGCGCGCGCCCTGCTGCAGGTCCCAGCCGCCGCCCAGCGCCCGGTAAAGCTGGACCACGCTCAGAAGCCGGCTCATCTGGATCTGCGCCAGCGTGACCTCCGCGGGGAAGAGCTGCTGCTGGGCCTCCAGCACCTCGAAGTACCCGGCCTTCCCCGCCACGTAGCGCTCCAGCGAGACCTTCACCGCGTCCGTGTAGGCCTGCACGCTCTTCTCCTGCTCGGCGCGGGCCTCGTCGAACTTGACGCGGGAGATGAGGGCGTCGGCCACCTCTCGGAAAGCGGTCAAGACCAGCTGTTGATACCGCAGCTTCGCCTCCTCCCAGGAGGCCTTGTTCTGCCGGTACTCTCCCAGCAGCCGGCCCCCGGTGAAGAGGGGTCCGGAGACAGAGCCCTGGCCCGCCCAGGTCTCGGCGCCGGAATGGGGGATCGTGAGCTCCGACAGCTTCGTGCTGACGCCGCCGTAGAATCCGGACAGGTTGATCTTGGGGAGAAAATCGCCCAGAGAGGCGCCCACCTTGGCATTGGCGGCGCGCACAAGCTGCTCGAGCCCTCGGATGTCCGGCCGGCGCTCGATGAGGGCCGACGGCAAGCCGGCGGGGATCTCGGGAGGGAACGTCTGATCCAGCAAGGTCGCCGTGCGCGCTACCGGGCCGGGGCCGCGTCCCAGCAGGACGTTGATGACGTTCTCCTGGAGCTGGACCTGGCGCTCCAGCTCGGGCACCTCCGCCGCGACCGTGGCGCGGGCGGCCTCGCCGCGCGCGACCTCCAGCTTGGAGGCCACCCCGCCCTGGAACCTCCGGTTGAACAGATCCAGGCTCTGCTCGAAGGAGGCGCGGGTGCGCTTGGCGATCTCCATCTCCTGGTCCAGCGCGAGCAGCTGGAAGTAGCTCTGCGCCACCGCGCTGACCAACGAGAGCGTTGCGGCCCGCCGCGCCTCATCGCTGGCGAGGTATTGGGCACGGGCCGCCTCGTCGAGCCGCCGCAGCTTCCCCCAGAAATCGACCTCCCAGCCCGCGGTGAAGGCGCCCAGATAGCTGTCGCCCGTCACGCCTCTTGCCAAGGTGGGGCTGCCGAGGAACGAATTGCGGCCGCGAGAAGCCGCGCCCTCGTAGCCGAACTGCGGCAAGAGCGAGCCCCGGGCCTCCATGGCGACGGCCTGGGCCTGGTCCATGCGCGCTACCGCGCTGCGCACGTCGTAGTTGTCGGCCACCGCGGTCTTGATGAGTCCTTTCAGGGTCTCGTCCTTGAACACGTCCCACCACGGCGTGTCGGCGAACGAGGCCTGCTCGGCCGCCGCCTGTCCGCGGAAGGCCTGCGGGACGTCGAGGGCGGGGCGGCGATAACGCGGGCCCACGGCGCAGCCTGACGACAGGCCGAGCGCCAGTGCGAGCACAGCGGGAAGTCTCCTGCCGTTATTCATGAGCCTTCGCCTCCCCCGCGGCGCCGCCGCTGCCTCGCCGGCGCTCGGAAAAACCCTCCAGGACGTGGTACAGCATCGGGATGAGGAAGATGGCGATGCCCGTGGCGGCGAGCATGCCGCCGATGACGCAGGTGCCCATGGCCTGGCGCGCGATGCCGCCGGAGCCTCCGGCGACGGCCAAGGGC
>JAPLKK010000111.1 GCA_026388115.1 Elusimicrobiota bacterium
CCCCGGCCTCGCGGGCCGGCGCCAGGAGCCACAGGGCGAGGAGCAGCGTCAGTCGATGTTGCGCAGGCAGGCCTCGGCGATGTGGCGTGCGGAGAGTCCGTACTTGTCGTAGAGCTCCTCCGTTGTGCCGGACTCGGCGAAGTCGCCCAAGCCCAGGCGCACCTGCGCGACGCCGCAGCCGCGCTCGGCGAGCGCCTCGGCCACGGCCGAGCCGAGGCCTCCGGCAAGATTGTGGTCCTCGACGGTGACGATGCGGGTCGAAGAGGCCGCGGCGGCGGCCACGCCGGCGACGTCGATGGGCTGGAGGGTGTGGACGTTGTAGACCTGGACCTTGAAGCCGCGCGCTTCCAGGTCCTTCGCCGCCTGCACCGCGTTGGCGCACACGCCGCCGGTGGCCAGCACCGCGGCCTGATGCTTCGGCGGCGTCTGGGCCGGCTTCCAGAGGCAGTCGAGCTTGCCGTACCGCCAGCGGTAATCGTCGCCGTGCACCCGCTCCACGTTCTGGCGCGTGAGGCGCAGGTAGACCGGGCCGCGGTGGCGGACCATCCATTCCACGGCTTGATGCGTCTCCGGTCCGTCGGCGGGCTGGAGCACCGTCATGCCGGGCAGCGCGCGCATCGCGGCGATGTCCTCGAGTCCCATCTGGCTCGGCCCGTCGTCGCCGATGCCGATGCCGGCGTGCGTGCCGACCAGCTTCACGTTGGCTTGGTTGTAGGCGACGGCCACGCGGATGACCTCGAGCCGGCCGGTCAAGAAGCACGCGAACGAGGTCGCCACCGGGATCTTGCCCGCCAGCGCCATGCCGGCCGAGATGCCGATGAGGTTCTGCTCCGCGATGCCGACCTCGAAATGCCGCTCGGGGAACTTCTTCATGAAGGCGGTGGTCCGCGTCGAGCCGCCGAGGTCGGCGTCCAGGACGACGAGGCGCGGCTCGGTCGAGCCCAGCTCGGCGAGCTTCTCGCCGAAGGCGTCGCGCGTGGCGCCCGAGGCGGCGGAAGCCATTATTCCCCCCCCGCCAGGATCTCTTTGATCGCCTTCTCCGCCTCGTCTTTCTTCGGCGCCTTGCCGTGCCAGGCGGGCTGCAGCTCCATCCAGGACACGCCCTTGCCTTTGATCGTGCGCAGGATGATGGCCTGCGGCTTCCCGCGTCCTTCCTCGGCGCGCGTCAGCGCTTGGTCGATGGCGGCGTGGTCGTGGCCGTCGATGTCCTGCACCTGCCAGTTGAAGGCCTCGATCTTCGCCCTGATCGGCTCCAAGTCCATCTGCTGCTTGGTCGTGCCTTCCTGCTGGACCTGGTTGAAGTCCACCACCCAGAGCAGGTTGTCCAGGCGGAACTTGGGAGCGCTCATGGCCGCCTCCCAATTCTGCCCTTCCTGGAGCTCGCCGTCGCCCGTCATGCACACGACGCGCCAGGGCGCCACATCCAGCTTGGCGGCGAGCGCCATGCCGACGGCGATGGAGAGCCCCTGGCCCAACGAGCCGGTGTTCGCCTCGAGACAGGGCAGCCGCCGCTTGTCCGGGTGGCCCTGCAGGCGCGAGCCGAACTTGCGCAGGGTCATGAGCTCCGAGGCGGGGAAGAAGCCGCGGTGGGCCAGCACGCAGTAGAGCGCCGGGACGCAGTGTCCTTTCGAGAGGATGAACCGGTCGCGGCCCGGGTCGTCGGGACGCTCGGGGTCGACGCGCAGGTGCCCTCCGAAATACAGCACCGTCAGGAAATCGATCGCCGAGAGCGAGCCGCCCGGGTGGCCGGAGCCGGCTTCCGAGATCATCTTGATGATGTCGACGCGGAACTCCCGCGCGAGCTTCTTGAAGTCCTGCGCGGTGAGCTTTGTCCCAGCGGCGGATGTCATGGGGCCGGATTGTACAAAACTCTTCCGGCTCCGACTCGGGCTTGGGTGCTCTTAGCGGGGATCTTTGCGGGTGGCCGGGTCTCCGCTCCCGTCATAATTCGGAGCCTGGACGCCTGCACCCACTTTCGTCTTGACTTGCCCGACCTCCGCCCGTACCTTCCCGTCGTCGGGGCGGAGGCCGTCGGTCGCCTGAGGGTGGACGGACTTCACATCGATCATGAACGGTTTCTCCTTGGCGTCCAGCGTCGGGTTCTCGCCATAGCCGGGAGGCCCATAGAACACCTCGGTCGCGAGCGTGCCGACGAGGACCACCGGCGGATCGCCGTAATGAAGGGGAGCCGTCTGGGCGCTTACGCACCGAAGCGCTGGAACGGATACCGCAAGGGCCACAGCCCCGACCATCAATAGTGAGCGCATCGCGCCCTCCCGGCCGCCTTCGGCCTTCCTGCTCGCCTTCATGGTCCAAGTGATCTTGTTCATTTCTAGTTGTACACGACCCGTCCGACTCTCCATCCCTCGATGCGCTTCATGCCCTTCACCAGTCCGGTGAACTGGCTGTCGGATAGGGTGTTGATCTTCGTGCCGCTTGAGACGCCCGCTGCCCTGGCGACGGAGTTGGCATAGCCCGCGCTGTCGTTCTCTCCCGGCGGAGCGTACCGGTAGACCATCTGGGAGATGGATTTGTTGCCGTACTTGTCCTGGAGCAGGCTCTGCATCGCATCAGACCCGGTCTGTTCGTCGGGGAACACCGCGAAGCGGCCGTCGGTGCCGATCGCGCCGTGATCCCTGGCGAACTGGCCGTACTCGATGTTGCCCGGATTGTTGTTGCGCCAGGCGCGGGTGCCGCCGCTGCGCTGCTCGCCGTCATCGTATTGGATGCACGTCTTTCCGCATTTTGTGGCTTTCGTCGCCTTGTCGCCGTCCGCGGATGTTTCCTCCGCGTTCGCGAGGTCTTCGAGCTTCTTCCCGAGGTCCTTGTGGGAGAATGTGCCCTTGCAGGCGTCGCTTTGGATGCCTTTCATGGCGGTCAGTTGCGCCGCCGCCGTTTTGTTCTCCTTGCAGCAGCCCTTCGGCTTGTACTGGCCGTCGCGGCATTTGACCACCATGTCGGGCTTGACGCTCGCTGCCCGGCTCTCAGTGGAAAGGAGTATCGTTGCCAGCCCTGCGATCATGACCAGCGCGGTGTTTTTCATTTTCGTGTACCGTTCCTCTCTTGCTGCCATCTGAAGACTTTATGCGGCAAAAGAGCCTTCGATCGCCACTTACATTTTCTTCAGCCCAAAAAAAGCAAGCGATGGAAGGATTACTTGTGGGGCGAGGGCGTGTTCCTGAGAGGCGGCTGGTTCGGCCCGGGTTCTAGCGGACGGTCAGTTCTCCGTAGCGTGGATCTTTTGGACGTCGATCAACACCGGCGTGTGGTGATGGCCGTTGAAGGAATGGAAAAGCGTCCCTTTCACCTGGACCTTCTTCCCTAGGAAGGGCTTCATCGACACTTCGGCGGGATCGAAGACCAGCGTCACCTTCTTGACGTTCTTTTCCGCCTGGTCGTCGGCGCCGGCCTTGACGTCGACAGGCGAATTCAAAGTCAGGATGAAAGGCTTCTCCTTGGCGTCCGTCGCCGGGTTCTCGCCATAGCTGGGAGGCCCATAGAACACCTCGGTCGCGAGCGTGCCGACGAGGACCACCGGTGGGTCGCCGTAATGAAGGGGAGCCGTCTGGGCGGTTGCGCGCCGAAGCGCTGGAACGGATAAGGCGAGGGCCACGGCCCCGACGACCAGCAATGAACGCATCACACTCTCCCGGCCGCTCGTGGCCTTCCAGCTCATCATTATAGTCTAGGCCGCCTTGTCCATTCCATCTGTTCCCGAACCTCGGGAGAGGGAGAACGGCGTTGCAGGCCGGGGACGATTAGAGTAGAATTCTCGTCACACCACGAGGGGGCGAATCGATGCACGTCCAGACTTACATCCACTCCATCCGCCGGGCCGCCGATTACATCCGCTCGCGCTCCCGCGTCAAACCCACCGTCGGCATCGTGCTCGGCAGCGGCCTTGGGCAGGCGATCCCCAAGATGAAGAAGGTGGTCGTCATCCCGTACTCGAAGATCCCCGGTTTCCCCCGCACGACCGTCAAGGGCCACGAGGGCAAGATGCTCCTCGGCGAGACGCCTTATGGGGGCATCGCCGTCATGCAGGGCCGCTTCCATTATTACGAAGGCCACTCGATGGAGTCGATCGCCATGCCGGTCCGCGTCTTCGAGTACCTCGGGATGAAGACCCTCATCCTCACGACCGCCGTCGGCTCGCTGCGCAAGGATTACAAGCCGGGCGACATCGTGATGATCACCGACCACATGAACTTCATGGGCCGCAACCCGCTGCGCGCCTTCCACGAGGAGGAGTTCGGCGAGATGTTCCCGGACCTGCGCAACGCCTACGACCCCGGCCTGCGCAAGCTGACGAAGCAGCTGTGCAAGAAGCGCGGCATCCCCGTTCATGAGGGCGTCTACACCGCGGTCGGCGGACCGTCCTATGAGACGCCCGCCGAGATCCGCGCCTTCCGCCACCTCGGCGGGGACGTCGTCGGCATGTCGCTGGTGCCCGAGGCGATCGTGGCGCGGCAGATGGGGGTGCGGCTCTTGGCGATCAGCTGGATCTCGAACTTCGCCTCGGGGCTCACCAACGACAACCTTTCGCACCAGGAAGTCCTGGACCTGGGCAGCCGGTTCTCCAAGCGCCTGGGCGTGCTGTTCGACGACCTCCTCCAACGCCTGTGAGGCTCCTCGACCTCATCGCCAAGAAGCGCGACGGCGGCTCACACACGCCCGAGGAGCTGGAATTCATCGCCTCCGCCGCCGCGGGCGGCAACGGCGACGGAGCCGGCTCGTCCTCGCAGGGGGGCGGCGCTCCCTCGCAGGTCCCCGACTATCAGCTCTCCGCCTGGCTCATGGCCGTCGTCTGCCGCGGCATGACGGAAGCCGAGACGGTCGAATGGACGCGCGCGATGGCCAAGTCCGGCCGCCCGCTCGATCTTTCCTCCCTCGCCGCGCCGAAGGTGGACAAGCACTCCACCGGCGGCGTGGGCGACGGCATCTCGCTGGCGCTGGCGCCGCTGGTCGCCGCGGCGGATCTGGTCGTGCCCATGATGTCCGGCCGCGGCCTCGGCCATACCGGCGGCACTCTCGATAAGCTCGAGTCCGTCCCCGGCTTCAAGGTCCGCATCGAGCCGGACCTCGTCAAGAAGCAGCTCGCCTCCATCGGCGTGTGCATGTTCGGCCAGACGGCGGACTTGGCGCCGGCCGACCGCAAGCTGTACGCCTTGCGCGACGCGACCGCCACGGTCCAGTCCCAGCCTCTCATCGTCGGGAGCATCCTCTCCAAGAAAGTGGCCGAGGACCTGGACGCCCTCGTGCTCGATATCAAGTGCGGCTCGGGCGCCATCTTCCGCGACAAGGCTTCCGCGCTCAAGCTCGGCAAGAAGCTGGTCAGCACCGCCAAGAAGCTCGACCTGAAGTGCGTGGGACTCGTCACCGGCATGGACCAGCCTCTCGGCCGCGTCGTCGGCAACGCCCTCGAGATGCGCCAGGCCATCGAGGTCCTGCAGGGAGACTGCACGGCCGGCGATTACGTCGAGCTGACCCTGGCCTTGGGCGGCTGGATGGTGGCCCTGGCCGGCAAGGCGAAGGATTGGGAGGCCGGGGCGCGCCGGCTCGAGGGCCTCATCCGCTCCGGCGCCGCCGCCGAGCGCCTGCGGGCCATGATCAGGGCCCAAGGCGGCGACCCGCGGGTGATGGACGAGCCGGACAAGGTGTTCCCCTCTTCCCCCGAGGTCGCGGTGGTGCGCTCTCAGAAGTCCGGCTTTGTGACCAAGCTCGACGCGCGCGGCGTCGGCGTGGCGGCCGTGGCGCTGGGGGCGGGCCGCAGCCGGATGGAGGACGCCATCGACTACGGCGCGGGCATACGGCTCGAGAAGAAGCTGGGCGACCCCGTGGAGAAGAACGAGATCGTGGCCCGGCTCTTCGCCGAGGACCGCTCGCGCGCCGAGGGCGCGGTGCAGGCGTTCTCCGCCTCCTTCGAGGCGGGCGCGCGAAAGCCCAAGCTGCCGCCCGTCGTACGGGAGGTCATCCGGTGAGCGCCAAAGTCAGCGTTTGCGACCACCCTCTGGTCCAGGCGGACCTCGCCCGGCTGCGCGACAAGGGCACCAGCCACGAGCAGTTCCGAGCCGCGCTGGCCAACGCGTCGGCGATCATGGGCGTCGAGGCTTTGGCCGGCCTCGCGACCCGGCCCGTGACCGTCCATACCCCTCTCAAGGCCGCCCAGGCGAAGGTGGTGGACCAGCCGGTCGTCTTCGTCGCCATATTGAGGGCCGGGCTCGGCATGCTTCCGGGGCTGCTGCAGCTGGTGCCGGAGGCGCTGATCGGCCATATCGGCCTTTACCGCAACGAGGAGACGCTGAACCCGGTCCGTTATTATGTGCGTCTGCCGAAGGACTTGGACAAGAGCTTCGTCCTGCTCCTCGATCCCATGCTGGCCACCGGCGGCTCGGCAGTCGAGGCGATCCGCATCCTGAAGACCGACGGCGCCTCGCGCATCACTCTTTTGTCTCTTCTGGCCGCCAGAGCCGGGGTGCGCCGCATCCAGCGCGAGCATCCGGATGTCCGCATCGTGACGGCGGCCATCGACCCCACCCTCAACCAACACGGCTACATCGTTCCCGGCCTCGGCGACGCCGGCGACCGCCTGTTCGGCACGCTGTAAAGCAAAGACCCCCGGCAGGAGCCTGGGGGTCTTTCAGAACGGCTGGTTTAAGCTAGATCGAGAATGCGTCCGCGGCCGAGCTGCACTTGTGCGGCCAAACGCAAGACTGGAACTGGGCGACCGCGGGCGTCTCCACGGCGCACTTGTTGGGCCACACGCAGGGGCGGAACTGAGCGACGGTCGGGGTCTGTGCCGAGCACAGGTTGGGCCACACGCAGGGTTGGACCGGGGCGACGGCGACCTCTTCGGCCGCGCACTTGTTGGGCCACACGCAGGGGCGGAACTGGGCCACGAGGATGGGCGCCGCTTCGCGGCAAACGGCCGGCTGTTGGGTGGAGGCTCCGAAGGAGCCCAGCGCTGCGATGAGGATCAAATCGAACATTTCAGTCTCTCCGTGCTTCTGGAGACATTATGCCAGCGGCGGGCGTTTTTCTCGATGATGCTCGTCAATGACCGTTATTGACGCAGATCAATGAGCGCAGTCAACGGCGATCCGCCGGCGGCGGAATCAGAACCGATCGGCGATGGACTTGAGGTTGGCCTCGTCGGTGATGACGAGGTCTTTGCCCTGCTTCTTCAGGAGGGAGCGCTTCTCGAAATCCTTGACCAGGCGGACCGTGGTCTCGATGGTGAGGCCCGACATCTCGGCCAAGTCCTTGCGCTTGACGCCGCTCACCGTCGGCTTCGTCTTGTCTTTGGGGGTCCTCGCAAGGTCGAGCAGGGTGTTGGCCAGGCGCGAGCGGGCCGGCTTGAAGGCGATGTCCCGTGCTTTTTCCTCGCCGCGCCGCACGTCCTTGGCGACGGCGCCCAGCAGCGCCAAGGCCGCGCTCGGGTGCTTCAGGAGGAACTCCGTGAAGACCATTTGGTCCATCATGGAGACGACGGATTCTTCCATCGCCTCGCCGGTCCCCTCGTAGACGGAGCCGCCCGCCAGGATCGCCAGATGGCCCAGCAGGTCGCCGGGTCTCTCGATGCGGGTGACCAGCTGCTGGCCGGAGCGGCTGGATTTGTAGACCTTGACGTTGCCCGTGCAGACGACGAAGACGGACCGGGGCCTGTCGCCTTCGTAGAAGATCACCTCGCCGGCCTTGAAGCGGTTGGCGACGCGCATCTCCTTCCACGCTTGGCGGTCCTCCTGGCCCTTCAGGAGGTCGAAGAAACAATTCGACCGGTGCGCGCACCAGTCGCA
Source organism: Elusimicrobiota bacterium (assembly GCA_026388115.1). Classification (GTDB taxonomy): domain Bacteria; phylum Elusimicrobiota; class Elusimicrobia; order UBA1565; family JACRDR01; genus JAPLKK01. The sequence goes on from JAPLKK010000111.1 coordinate 7,797, forward strand.
ATTCGGGGCTTCTTTTTGGGAAAACGCCATCGGCGACCCTCAAAAAAGAGGATGCTCTAGTTTAGCATATTTCGCGCAACGCCTCGGAAAAATGAGGGTTACCCCTAGGGTTAGGGGCGGGGCGCGATCCGGGCGCGATGAGAGTGCTGGTCCAGTATCTGGTTGAAGCCGGGCATGTCGCGCATGGCGTCCAGCTCGGGTTCGGTGCGGGCCAAAATGAGGGTCTTGCGCAGGCCCGCGATGTTGGGAGCATTGCGCAGAGAAAGATCGAGCGCGTTCATCGCTTCCAGGAAGCGGCCGGCGGCGGACTGGGCGAGCGCGAGCTGATAGTAGGCTGAGGAGCTCTGCGGAACCTCCTGGATGGAGCGCTGGAGCATCGTCACCGCCTCGTCCGCCTGGCCGAGCTGGCGATAGGCCACGCCGACGTTCTCGAGGATGCGGGCTCGCTCGGCGCCTGTCAGGGTGCCCCGGCGGCGGTCGGTCTCGAAGGCGGCCCGGTAGCCTGCCAGCGCGCTGCGGTACTTGCGCCACTTGAAGTCCCCGTCGGCGGACTCGATCAGGCCGAGCACCCGGTTGTCCACCGGGGGCGCGGCCAAAAGGCGGGCCTGGGCCTGAGCGGCGGCGCCGCGGGGCTGATCGTTGAGAGAGTCGCGCATCGCGATGCGTTCCTCGGCGCGCTCGCGGGCCGAGGCGACGGTGAGGGCGCCCGTCTCGACGTCGTCGTAGTCGTGAAGGATGATTTCCGTGCGCGGCGCCTGGGCGAGCGCGGCGAACTGGGGATGGCGGCGGACGAGGCGGCTGAGCGCGGCGTAGGTGTGGATCTTGCGCGCCCGCTCGATGGCGTCCAGCAGGCTCTCGGCCGAATGCCGGGAGTCGCCGCGCCGCAGCTCTATCTCCGCCAGATACAAGGGCGGCATCGGGTTGCGCGGCGCGGCCTTGGCGGCGAGGCGGGTCTGCTCGACCGCCTCGTCCAGCCGCCCCAGCGTCTCGTAGCATTGGGCCATGCCGTGGCGCAGCAAGAAGGGCTCCGAGACCTCGCCGAGCTTCGGGTCGATGGCGAGCGCGGTCTGGTACGACTCGACCGCCCGCTGGGCGTCGGCTTTGTCGGCGGTATCCGGGGTGCCTCGGGCGAATCCCCGCTCGAAATAGGCGTTGCCGAGCTGGAAGGCGGCCTCGGCCGAGCCCGGGTCGGCCTGGACGGCGGTCTTGAAGGCGGCGATGGCGGTGTTCACCGACCGGCCTTTCATGCTTTTCAGGCCTTCGGCGATGAGCGCCTTCGTGGTATCCCGCGGGCGAGAGGCCGGGGCGGAGCGGGCGGCCCGCGCCGGTGCGGCGAATGCAGGCAGGACGGCGAGCGATAAAGCGGCCAATAAGCGTATCACGGTCTATATTATTGACGGCGCCGCCGCCAATAACGAGGGCCGGGGGGCCCCAGGCGGATGGGGCCAAAGGGCCCAGACCTGGAAAACGAGCCGGCCATAAGGTTATGATTTACGGCCATGGAACCTCTGCGCGTGCTGATCATCCTGCTGCTGGTGGCGACACCGGTCTTGTGGTATCTGTGGCGCGAGGCCCGCGGCAAGAAGCCGGAGCTTCTGTGGCCGAGGCTCGCCGGTCCGCTGGAACTTCAGTACTCTCCCGCTCCCCCCTCTCTGCGCGGCTCTTGGCGCGGCCGCGAGGCGGCCGTGCTCACCGAGGGCGGCCGCGTGGTGGCCAGCGTGCGCTTCTCTGCGGCCGCCATGGTCCGCATCGAGATCGGAGAGCGGGAGCGGATCGAGCGCTCCTCCGGGATGGTCGTGCCCGACCGCGTGGAGTTTCCGGAAGACCCTGAGTTCTCGCGTCGGCTGCTGGTGCGCGCGACGCCGGAGGAAAGCGGGCGGCTCGCCGCCGATCCCGCCATCCGCCGCAGGCTCGTCGCGCTGGAGGGCGTCCATCTGCTGGCTTCGGGCGGGCGCGTGGATGTCTCGGTGCCGTCGGCGAGGGAATCCGAGCTCCGCGAGATCCTCGACATCGCGGCCGCCGTGGCCGACTCGGCCGAGGGGTAGGCTGATTTGCCGCCGGGCGGCGGCAAAAGCTAGAATAGCCGCGCGTGGTGGCCGTAGCTCAATAGGCAGAGCGTCTGGCTGTGGCCCAGAAGGTTGCGGGTTCGAGCCCCGTCGGTCACCCCACTTTAAGAAGGACGGCCGCGATTGCGTGAGAACGCTTTCGCGGCCGTTTCATTCGCATCGACGCTAGCCCGACTTCCGCAGTAAGCCCGGAATAGTGCTGGGAAATCCAGCATCCGGGGTCGGAAGTTGGCACTACATTTGGGGCACCAAGGGCGCCGGAATCCGCATCCTCCGCGGCAGCTCAATGCCCAGGCGTTGAAGGATG
>JAPLKK010000196.1 GCA_026388115.1 Elusimicrobiota bacterium
CCCAGGCGCTGAAGGCCCAGGCCTTCCCCGGGCCGATGATGGAGGTGACGGCCCAAGACCGCGGCTTCGTCTCCGATCTCTCTCGTCGCGAAGGGGTCCTGTCGGTCCAGCCCTACGGCATGCGCTGGCACCTGAGCCTCAAAGACGAGGCCGCCTGGAAGAGCCTTGCGGCGGTCCTCCCCGCCGGGCTCTCCCACCGGCGGATCGCGCCGTCTCTTGAGGACGTCTTCATCCGTTTGGTGGAAGGGGGGGAGCGATGAGCCTCGACTTCGCCCCGGGCCGGGCTCTTGCCATCGCCCGCAAGGAAGTCCGCCACATCCTGCGCGATCCCTTCACTCTGGCGCTGGCCCTGGGCCTGCCCCTGGTCCTGGTCGTGTTCTTCGGCTTCGCCATCGACTTCGATGTCCGCGATATCACGCTCGTGGTCCGCGACTCGGACAAGTCCAGGGTCTCGCGGCAGTTCGCGGAGATCTTCGCGAGTTCGGGGTATTTCCGGGTCGTCGAGCCGGTCCCGGGCAGCGGGGTCCTGCGCGAGCTCGATACCCAGCGCGCCAGCGGCGTCCTTCTGATCAAGCCCGACTTCGCAAGCCGCCTTCGGGGCGGGCGGACCGCGCAAGCGCAATTCGTCCTGGACGGGGCCGACAACACCCGCGCCAGCGCCATCCTCGGTTATTTGCCGGGCATACTTCGGGCCGCCCAACGTCGGCTCACGCAGGACGGTCCGGCCGAGCACGTCACTCTTTCCACGCGATTCCTCTACAATCACGAGCTCAATACCCGCTGGTTCGTGATCCCGGGCCTTGCCGTCATCGTCATGGGCTTGTTGTCCATCATGCTGACCGCGTTGACCGTGGCGCGGGAATGGGAGAACGGCTCCATGGAACTCCTCCTCTCCACGCCGGTCCGGCCCGCGGAGATCATTCTGGGCAAGCTCACGCCCTACCTGGCGCTGGGCTTGGTCGGAGCGGTGTTCATCTATCTCGTGGCGCGGCTGGGCTTCGGAGTGCCCTTCCGCGGCAGCCATCTGCTCTACTTCCTGCTCTGCCGCCATGCAGCTCTCCATCATAACGGGCCTGTTGCCCTCGCTGCTCCTCTCCGGGTTCGTCTTCCCCATCGAGAGCATGCCGGTCTTCTTCCAGCACTTCACCTCCATCCTCTCCCAAAGATGGTTCATGGCGATATCGCGCGGCGTCTTTCTCCAGGGTTCCGGAGCGATGGACCTTGCCGGGCCCATCTTCGGGCTAAGCGTCATCGCGGCTTTCCTGCTGGCCATGGCCGCGAAACGCTTCAAGAAGGACTTGGAGCCATGAACAGGACCATCCTGGCCTTCATCCGCAAGGAACTCAGCCAGAGCCTGCGCGACCCGCGCATGCGGCTCGTCATCTTCGTCCTGCCCATGATCCAGATGGCCATGTTCGGCCTGGCCATCTCGACCGAGATCCGCGGCATACGCTTGGCCGCGGTCCATGCGCCGTCGGACGCTGCCGCCCGCCGGTTGGTGGACCGGTTCTACGCGTCCGGCTGGTTCGTGCCGGCGGCCGGCGACGGCCGGGATCCTTACCAGCTCATCGCCGCGGGCGTTGCGGATGCGGTCTTGGTCGCCCCGACCGGCGGCCTGACCAAGGCCTTGGGGCGCGGGCCGGCCGCCCTGCAGCTCCTCGTCAACGCCGCCAACGCCACCAAGGCCCGCAGCATCGAGTCCTACGCGACCGCCATCATCGCGCAAGCGACCGCGCCGGACCGTCGCCCCGGAGCGCCCCAGCCGGGCCTTTCTCTCGACGTGCGCATCCTCTACAACCCGGCCATGGAATCCTCTCTCTTCATGGTTCCCGGCGTCATGGGCATGATCCTATGCCTCGTCACCATCATCCTGACCAGCATGTCTTTGGCCAAGGAGAAGGAACTGGGCACCTTCGAGACCATCCTGGCCGCCCCGCTGCGGACCTGGGAGATCCTGCTCGGAAAGACCATCCCTTATTTCCTCCTGGGCCTGGCCGACGCGATCCTGGTCCTGGCCGCGGCCGTGATCATTTTCAGCGTGCCTATCCGGGGTCCGTTGTGGATGCTGGCCTTGGCCACGGTTTTCTTCGTCGCCACCACGGTGGGGGTGGGGACCTTGGTCTCGACCATATCGGCCAACCAACAGCAGGCCATGCTGGGCAGCTTCCTGTTCTTGTTCCCGGCCGTGCTCATGTCCGGGCTCATGTTCCCGATCGAGAATATGCCGTCGGCCATCCTGTGGGTGGCGCAGCTCAATCCCCTCAAGTATTTCGTGACGCTCATGCGCGACATCATGCTCAAGGGCGGAAATGGCCAGGTCTTCGCCTACAACCTGTCGGTGCTCGGCATCATGGCCGTGGTCGTGGCAGCGACGAGCTACCGCCGATTCCGGCAGAGACTCAATTAGATGGAAAAGAGAAGAGCGCCCTAACGACGAGCGCATTTCTCTTGTCTGCGAAAGTGGCGGCCCAGTCTGTGAAGGCCTGCAGCGGACGACGACAAAGGCCCTTCGTCCCAGGTGATTAGGGCCTCTCCGGCCCTTATCAGTGAGGCCTGGAACGGCTGAAATATCCCTGTGGCGATCGGAGCGTTCGCCGTGCTGGGCTTGGCCGTGCTGACGGCCGCCCCCGGCCGCGCCGGTCTCTTCGAGTCGCAGGACTTACCGGCCTTGGCCACGGCCGCGGTGCCCGAGCCGGAGAAGCCGGTCTTGAAGATCGGCGACCGTCCCACCTTGCTCAAGGACGAGCCTCAGCCTGGGCACTCCGTGTGCGACCTCCACCCGAGGATGAGCCTGGAGTTGGCGAAGGCTCCGGACTTCGTCCACGGCTCCTATGTGTTCATCAAGCTCGCCGTCAGGCCGCCCGGCTGCGCGGCGAAGGAGGGATACGTCTACGTCCCTCACGTGGCTCCGGAGAGCCTCGGCGCTGGCGTGCGCATCTGCGAGAAATTCTGGGAAGAGGCCCCCGGCACCGCCGACTACACGACCTGGGACTCTTTCCACGGCCGAGCCGAGCGCTATGCCGACAGGAGCGAGGGCGAGACGCTGCTCGGGAACCCGAACTATCGCGTCCTGGACCGCTGCTCGCGCGCCGTCGCCCTCAGGCCTTGCTTCGACAAGGTCGTGAACCAGTCTTCCCTCCCGGAAGCGCTGCAGCTGCGTCGGTGGGCCTTGGACCGCGGGCTGGACGCCGTCCGGCTCTTCATGGCGATCGCGGTCCAGGAGACCGACCTCGGGACCCTCCGCGACACCTGCGCCTACGGCACCTGCAACGGCATCGGGATGGTCCAGGTGATCACCGCCATCACGCCCGACGGCTCGCGGCTCGACGCCGGCGACTCGCGCTGGAGAGGCATCACGCACAACGTCTTGACGAACCTCGGCTACGGGCTGCGCGTCCTCGCGACGGATACGAGCGCGTCCAGCGACCTTTGGACCCTCGCCTATCACTACAACGGCTCCCAGACCGCTCGGAGCTACGCGGACGCCGTCCTCGGACACTACGCCCGATTGGGGCGCTGCGGTTTCTAGCGGAGGCGCTTCCTTGCTAACATCGGTCCCATGCTCTCCATGCTCGGCGACAAGGGAGCGGATATGACGATCCCGGCACCCTCGGACCTGCGCAACGACGCATTCGCGGCGGCCCTCCAGCGCAAGCTCGACGGCAAGACCAAGCCGCTCGGCTCGCTCGGCCGGCTCGAGGACCTGGCCCTGCGCATCGGTCTGATCCTGAAGAGCGACGCGCCCGTCTTGCGCCAGCCGCAGCTCGTCCTGTGCGCCGGCGACCACGGCGTGGCGGCCCGCGGCGTCTCGGCCTATCCGAGCGACGTGACGTGGCAGATGGTGGAGAACTTCCTCGCCGGCGGCGCCGCCGTCAGCGTCCTCGCCCGCCAGCACGGCATCCGGGTGACGGTCGTGGACTGCGGCGTGCGTCACGAGTTCCCGCCGCGCGCCGGCCTGCGGATCCTGAAGGTCGCGCCGGGGACAGCCGACGCGCTTGAAGGGCCGGCGATGACTCCGGCGCAGCGGGACGCCGCCCTGCGCAACGGGATGGAGCTGGTGCGGGGGCTGCCCGGCAACGCGTTGCTCCTCGGGGAGATGGGCATCGGCAACACGTCGGCCGCGTCCCTGATGCTTTCCCGCCTGTCGGGCCGGGACATCGCCGACTGCACCGGCGCCGGCACCGGCCTCGACCCGGCCTCGGTCGCGCGCAAGACCGGGATCCTGCGGCGCGTCCTCGCGCGTCACTCGGCGGCGCGCGCTCCGCTGGAGGTCCTGGCCGCCTTCGGCGGCTTCGAGATCGCCACGATGGCCGGCGCCGCCCTTCAGGCGGCCGCGGAGGACCGGGTGATCGTGGTGGACGGGTTCATCGCGGGCTCCGCGGTGCTGGTCGCGGCGCGGCTGCGGCCCCTCGTCCTGCAGCGCTGCGTCTTCGCCCACCGCTCGGGCGAGCGGGGCCACGGCCTGATGCTCGACGAGCTCGAGGCCCGCCCGCTCCTCGACCTCGGCATGCGCCTCGGCGAGGGCTCCGGCGCGGCTCTGGCGTGGCCGCTGCTCGTCTCCGCCTGCGCCGTCCTGAGGGAGATGGCGAGCTTCGAATCCGCGGGCGTGTCCCGCAGGGAGGAGCCGGCCGACCGCTGAGGCGGTCCCGGCGCGCAAAGGCATGGACCATCTCCGTCGCTTCCTCGTCGCCGTGCAGTTCTTCACGCGCATCCCGGTCACCGGCGCCCTGGCCGAGTGGGTCGCCTTCGACGACGCCAAGCTGCGCGCCAGCGCGGCGCATTTCCCCGGCGTCGGCTGGGTGGTCGGCGGCCTCACGGCGGTCTGCTTCTCGGTCGCCTGCATGGTCCTGCCCAGGGGGGGCGCGACGCCCTGGGTCGCCGCGTTCCTGAGCACGACGCTCGGCGTGCTCCTGACCGGCGCCTTCCACGAGGACGGCCTGGCCGACCTGGCCGACGGCCTCGGCGGCGCGATGGACCGCGAGCGCGCGCTCGAGATCATGAAGGACCCGCGCATCGGCTCCTACGGCGCGCTCGCCCTCGTACTCGCGCTGGCCGGAAAGCTCTCCCTGCTCGCCGCTCTCGCGCAGAAAGGCGCCGGCCTGGCGATCTTGGCGCTCTTCGCGGCCCATGTCAGTTCACGGTGGATGCCGCTGCTCGTCATCCGCACCCTGCCGTACGTGGGCGACCTTTCCCGCTCGAAGGCGAAGCCGCTCGCCGACAGCATCGGTCTCGACGGCCTCGCCGTGGCGTCAGCCTGGTGGGGCGTCGCGATGGCTCTCGTCGTCGCGTGCCGGCCGGGCTGGCAATGGCTGAGCGCCGTCGCGGGCGGCCTTCTCGGACTCGCCTGGATGCGGCGCCTGCTCGCGCGCCGGCTGCAGGGTTTCACGGGCGACGCCCTCGGGGCGACCCAGCAGGTGTGCGAGCTCTGCTTCTACCTGGGGCTCCTGGCGGCGCAGTGAAGCTCTGGTTGGTCCGCCACGCGCGGCCGCAGATCGAGCTGAGCCGCTGCTACGGGAAGCTGGACGTCGAGCCCGTAGCAGGCTCCGCCGAGGCCTCGGCCGGGGCTCTCGCCGCAGCGCTGCCGCCGGGGCTGGCGACGCGCGTGTCCTCCCGGAGCCGCGCCCAGCGGCTGGCGCAGGCGCTGGCGGACTTGCGCCCGGACCTCCGTCCGGAGACCGACCCCCGCCTCGACGAGATGGACTTCGGCGCCTGGGAGGGCGTGCCTTGGGCCGAGATACCCCGGGAGGAGCTCGGCCGCTGGACCGCCGATTTCAACGGCTACCGCTGCGGCGGGGGGGAATCCGTCGGCCGGCTCGTGGCGCGCGTAGCGGACGCGCTCGACGAGATGCGGCCGCTCGGCGAGGCCGTCTGGCTCACCCACGCGGGAGTGATCAAGGCGGTCCAGCATCTCGCGAAGCATGGCCGCGCTCCTGTCGAAGGAGCGGCCGCCTGGCCCGCGGGCGCGCCGGACTTCGGCGGCTGGCTCGAGCTGACCCTCTAAGCGCCTGCCGGGATACAGGCTGCGCTGTGCGCTGTTGCGCATGACATCTCTAAAACAATGTAATACACTGTTTTAGATGTTTTAATGGAGGGAAGATGAGATTGTCGCCTTTCCTGTTCGTCCTGGCTCTTTCGGCGGTCTGCCGCGCCGAGGAACCCCTCACGGTGGAGAGAGCCGCCGCCGACATCCCGGCCGTCCTCCGGCAGGCCAAGAAAGACGCCGCCGCCCAGCCGTACTCGACGCAGGCGCTGGCCTGGGGCGGCTTCCAGACCACCATGGACTGCAAGAAGTTCGTCTTCGACGTGGACACCCCCGCCGAGTCCAAGGAGCAGGACCTGCGCAGCGAGACCTGGCTGGAGGAGTGCATGCCGGGGTCGGGCCCGATCTGCTTCCCCCGCCGGACCCTCATGCGCGCCGACGTCCGGACCGTGAAGATCCTTATCCCCGAGCGTCAAGCGCCCGGGCCGAAAGAGGTCTTCGAGGTCTGCCTGTTCGGGGGCTCTTTGTCCTTCGACGTGAAGCAGTCTCCCAACAAGTACAAGGCCGAGGCCAAGGAAGAGCCGGTCCTCAGGGTCACCTACGTCCTGACCAAGAAGTAGCGCGCCCGCCTCAGGGGGACGGGAGCTCGGTCCAGGGTTCGCCGGCGAGGTCGCGCGGGTTCGACAGCCAGCCGTAGGCCGCGAGCGCGTACTGGGCGTACTTGGGGTAGCTGCGGCCTAGCGACGCTGCGGCGTCGTCCTTGGCCCGCTGGACCACGTCGGGATGCTCGCGGAGCATGAAGGCCTGGTCGGCGGTCTCAAACCACAGGCTCCCGCAGTTCGCGGAGAGCGTGTTGTAGGGCCTCTCGCGGAACAGGCGCTCGGCGCTCTTGAGATAGAGGGTGACGAGCTCCTCGAGGTCCCCGGGAGAGAGGTTCAGCCTGTATTGCCGGAACGCGTTCTTCTTCTCGAGCACCGAGCCGACGAATTTCTCGCGGGCCGAATACGCTCCCAACGCCAGGGGGTACTCGTCCTGCATCCCCTTGATCGGGTCGTAAGCCTTTGCGACCGCGTGGATGGAGAAGACGACCGAGCGGACGCTGGAGTGCGCCGGAGCGCCGTCCTGTGACGCCAGCGGGATCGGCGAGGCGAAATCCACGCGAAGCTGTCCGTGCGCGGCCGTATAGGCCCCGCTTTGAGCCACCCCGCGCAAGGAGGCGGCGATATCCGCGCGCAGCGGGTCGGGCAGGGCGGCCGGGCCCAGGCGCTCCGCCTCCTCGCCGGCAGCGCCTAGGAGCGCCTGGATCGCCGGGTCGTGGAGCTTGTCCTGCGGGACGGCGATCTTGAACTCCTCGACCTGGAAATAGACCGCCTGGACATGGCGCAGGTCCAGCTGGGCGAGCCAGAACCGCCCTTCGTGCTTGAGGTTCGCGACGATGGGATAGCTTGCAAAGCGCGGCACGTCGGTCTTGAAGCCGTGAGCCCAGGCGAACGCGTCGTACGAATTCGTCTGCGCCAGGTAGCCGTTCGGCCTGCCTTCGAGGTAGTTGACGACCCGGAACTCCGACAGATCGGCGCACTCGCCGGTCTTCAGGTTCGCGCCCGTGATGGCGAACGGATCGGCGTCGGCGCACGCCGCGGGCGCGCCCTTGCGAGCCTGCAGCCGGGACAGGCCGGGCCCGAGGGCCTCGGCTCCTGTCATGGACCGCAGGGCCTCGAAATCCGGGGTCTCGGCGAACGAGAGCGCGACGGGCGAGAGGGCCGCCGCGAGGGCAAGGGGCAGGTAGATCATGAATCAATCCTCAGTATCGCGTCAAAGATACCCGGCCGCTTCCCGGGGCTGCAATGCGATGCTTCTGCAAAACAACGTATTACATTGTATTCATCCGTGGCCCGGTCTATCAGGGGCAATCAGCCCCTCGGGTCCTGGGACTCAGGACCCAGCTTTGCCGCAGGGGGACGGGCGCCGTCTTTCGGGCCTGCCGGCTAACGGCCGGAAGGCCGTCGGGCGGGATCCAGCCGACTATTCCAGTCGGTTATCACCTTCGCGAATATGGCGTCTAGACGCGGCCGCAGCGCCGACGTCGGAGCCCAGCGATTGTAGAAATCCTCGATGTAGTTGCGGACCGCCTGCGTGGGGTGTTCGAAGTACATCTCGGCCAGGACGCGGAGGAACTCGTCGGTCAGGTCGACGCTGGAGGGCTGGTAGGTCGTGTCGTGCATCCCCAGCAGGAAGGGGACCCCCTGGGGGGGGAGGTCCGCCTTGAGTCTGCGGTAATCGCGCTTGAACGATTCGTCGCGCACGAGAAGAGTGCGGTAGGAGACGTTCCAAAGGTAGGTCTCTCCGCTCTTGAGGCCTTTGGCGGCGATGACAGCCAGGGCCTCCGGCGTGCCGATGCGCCCAAGCTCGCCGATCACGTAGGCCCGAAGGAATTGCTCGCGGTCGCCGAGGCAGCCCGACAGGATCGCGACGGCGTCCCGAGGGTGGCTGCGGCCGACGGCGAAGATGCCCGCGAGCCGGTCGAGGGGATCCTCTGAGAGCAGCAGCTTCTCGCGGACGTACCGCGCGAAGCGAGGGCTGGCCAGCGCGCGCCGGTCGATAAGGCCCGCGGAAATCACCGCGTGCATGAAGTGCTTGTCGTGGGAGCGGCCTTTCTCGAAGCCCTCGATGAGCGCGCGTACCGCGTCGTCCCCTCCGGAAGCGGAGGCGCGCGCCACGGCGGCGAAGCGCTGGGCGAAGCCGGGCAGAGAGAGGACCTCGGCGCGGGTGGGAGGGGCTTCCTCAGCGCGCCGGGCGGCGGCGCGGGCGGCCAGGAGCAGGGAGTCGGTCAGCGCCTTTGTCCGCGGCATCAGGCCCTTGAACGCCGCGCGGAGCCGGGACGCGGACAGGGCCCCTTCCAGGCGGCTCTGGGCCAGCTCGTCGATCCAGCGGGATCGGGCCGGGTCCTGGCGCCGCAGCAAGGCGGCGACGTTGCGGACGTTCGCCTCGTTCCAGGGGACTTGAGTCATCACGAAGGGCTTGCCGATGGCGACGGCGGCACTGAGGGCGCTGTCGCCCGCCACGACAGGCGGGATCTCGGAGAAGGCGATCAGCGCCGTGAACGCCTCGTGCGTGAGGAGGCCGACCTTCACCAAGGCGACCGTTCCCGGCTCCGCCCTTTCCGGCAGAGCGGATCCGGCTTCGTAGATGCGCAGGCGCGCGCGGACGTCGGGAGAGAAGTCCTCGAGCTTGACCTCGGAGGGGGTCATCAAAGTGAAACTTGCACCCCGAGCGGCCGCCCGGCCGAGCCCCCGCAGGTAGCTATCGAGGTGCCCCTTTTGCGCGGCGGAACTCAATCCGTAGGCCAGAGCGCGGCGCGCCCCGCGCAGACGCGTCCCGCCGGCGATCCGCCGCACGGCGTCCCGTCCCGGGCCGGAGGGCATGCGGTCCAGCGCGGAGTCCAGGAACGCGCGGACTTCAGCCGGCGTCTTGTCCCGCAAAGAAAAGGCCACCGGGTCCCGGTAGATGCCGATCTCGTCGTCCCTCAGCCCGGCTGCGCCCAGCGAGAACTGGAACGAGCCGACGCCTCCGCCGCCGTGCGGCATCTCCACGGGCGCGTCGGTGCGGCCGAGGACCGTCTGGGTGAAACGGACGGTCTTCGGTCCCACCGGAAGGCTTAGGCGCGGGCCGGGGGCTTCGCCGTCGAGCCGCACGCCGAAGTCCATCCGATACGCCTCCTCGCCGCTGGAGCTGGTCAGGTTCAGATAGAGGCCGGCGTCGGGCATGCTCGCCAGCGCGGCGCGGTCGCGCTCGGCGTCGTAGAAGACCGTATCGCCGAGGTCCTGGGCGATCGAGGTCAACGGTTTCCCGGCCATGCGTTCGAGGATGCTCGCCGATTCCGGATCGACGATGACGACGATCCTCCCCTGGTAGCCGACCCGGCGCCGCAAGTCGAGCGCGGTCAGGTAGTAGGCGCCCGCGTCGCCCAGTCCGGCGCGGCCGCGGCGACGCGTGTCCAGCAGGATCGATCCGAAGCCGTCGGCCGCCTGCCGGACCGCCTCCGGGTCGGCGGGAGGGATCTTGAGGGGCAGCCGGAAGGCCTTCACGACATCCTCGGCCGCTTGGCCTTGGGGCGCGACGTCTGCGAAGACGCCCGACAACCGAGGCGGCGCTTTGGTGAGATTGCCGGGGATGCCGCCGTTGCGCGGTGCGGCGCGGGCGGACTCGGCCGGGACGGAGTCGGGGCCGCCGGAGAAGGCCGTCCGCTCCAGGCCGTCCAGCTCATCCCAGACGCCTCCGGTGCGGATCCCCTCCAGCAGGGCCCGGATCTGGCTGCGGGCGCTGACGATGAGCGGCGGCGCCGCCTTCTCCTGGGCGGGCGCCGCGAGGGCCCTCTCGGCGGGGACGAGGACGCTCTCGGGCGCCGGCTCCGCGGCGGAAGCCAGGGGCGTGGCGGCGGCCTCGGCTCCGGCCAGCGGCGCTCGGATGCGAAGGGCCGGGAGAAGAAACGGCAGGGAGAGGCTCGCGGCCGGGCTTGCGGGCGCCGGGAGCGATAGGCCCGGGGCCGAGGGAGCGGGGCCGCTCACCGGCCCCATGGGGAGCGAGACCGGCACGGCGGAGGCGGCCGGGGCATGCGCCCCGACGGTCTGCGCCAGGACTTCGCGGCTCCGGGGCCCGGTGACCGCGAGGAGGAGCGCCGCAGTCACAGCCCGGGTGAGGGCCTTGCGGATGGTCACGCGCCGTCCCTAAGGGCGTGCGGCCGGAGCCCCGGCAGGGAACTCCCGCATCAGGGCCTGCAGCCTCCCGAGGATCGCCGGAGCCGCGGCGACTTCGATTCGCCTCTGGGCCAGCTGGCGCTTGTCCAGGATGGCGAGCCTGACCTTGCGCAGGGGGTTCTGATCCCCTCCGTCGGCATGGAGATAGTAGCCCGGGCATTCGTCGCTCTGGTTGCCCGGCATGTCCCGGTGCCCGAAGATCTTCTGCGGTGGGATCCCTTGCTTCCAGGTCAACCAGTCCGTCAGCGCCAGAAGGGCGGCGAGCTGGGCCCGGGTCGGACGCTGGAGCGTGAAGTTCCCCAGCAGGCAGACGCCGAGGCTCCCCGGGTTGTTGTCGTAGGTGTGCGCGCCCAAGGCCCAGGGCGGGCGGCCCTCCCAGATGCCGCCTTCCCAGTCGATGAGATAGTGGTAGGCGATATCGACCATGTGGAAGGCCGGGTCCTTCATGTGCATCTGCTGGATGCCCTGGAGCTGCCCCTTGACGGCCGCGAGCGCCTGCGCGCCGCTGAGGGCCGTCATCTCCGGCGTGACCAGGAATCCGGTGTGGTGGACGATGACGCGGACCTTCGGTTCGTCCTCGTCCCAGGACGCGGCCAGGGCGCCCCATTCCTTGCGCAGATGGATGGGCGGCTGTGCCGGCGCGCTCAAGGCGGGGTCCTTGGCATCGCCGGTCATCGACCGCAGGGCCTCGAGGTCCGGGGGGGCGGCGAAGGAGAGCGCGATGGGCGCGAGGACCGCCGCCAGGGCGAGGACGAACGGCGCGGCGGCGGCCCGTCGCCGCCGCCCACCGGCTCCGCGCGTTCCCAAGAGCCCCAGGTATTTCATGCCGCCCGCCATGGTTGCTATGCGATGCGCTTATAAAACAGCGTATTACATTGTATTCATCCCCGGGCCTCCGCGCATGGGCCGGACGGGCCTCGGCCGCATGGGTCCGAGGTCCGGGGACGGCGAGTTCGGGTCCGCGACGCGCGGGGAGAGCCCTAGTAGGCCTTGACGCCCTCGACCCAGGTGCGCGCCTTCTCGGAGAGGAAGGGTTCGTAGGCGAGCTTGCGGCCCGTGAGCCAGTAGTAGTTGTTGGAGACGTTGGCCACGTAGAAGACGGTTTCCGGGTAGTTCGGGATGCCGCCGGCCCCGTCGACCGCGCCCTCTCCCGCGTTATAGGCCGCGATGACCAGGGGAAGGTTGCCCTTGTAATGGCTCTGCAGGAACCCCAGGTACTCGATGCCGCCCTTGATGTTCTGCTCCGGATCGTTGGCGTCCACGTTGAAGCGCTTGGCTGTGTCGGGCATGAGCTGCATGAGCCCGATGGCGCCCGCCGGCGAAGCGACGCGGTTGTTTCCCCATGGGTTCTCCCGCCGCATGACCGCGTGGGCCAGGCTCGGGTGGACGCCGTTCTCGTGCGCGTACTTCTCGATGAGCTCGCGATAGCGCGCGGTCTGGTCTCCGGCGTAGAGCGCGGCGGCCTGGGGCCGGGGCGAGGCTGTTTCGGCGCCGCCGCCTGACCAGGCTTGGAATAAGCTGCCCTCGATCTGTTTGAGCGCGCTGCCCGCAACCCCGGCGACGTCCTCCTGGCCTTCGCCGGACCGGACCAAGGTCTCCACCCCGCCCCCGGAGGCGGACGCCACCTCGCGGCCGTTCCGGGTCACGAGCAGCTTCAGGCCCTGTCCGGTCCGGGAGACCTCTTCGAGGTCCAGCAGGTAGCGGCGGCCGTCCTCGGTGTCCACGCCGATCCATTTCGTGGAGCCGCCGCCGTTGCCCTGGGGCGAATAGTGGTACGCCGCCTCCCGGGGGACGAAGCCCTGGCTGCGGATGCTCAGCAGCATGGCCCAGCCCAGGTGCCCCGCGGTCTGACCGGACGCGTCCAACTCGGCGAGCCTCTTGGCGGCCTCCTCCGGCCGCATGCCGCGGGTCTGGGCCAGAGCCCCCTGCATGTCCGCTTCATGGACCGTCTCGCCTCCGGCGAGCTCGTGCAGCGCGCCGGAAGCCGGCGCGAACTCGGGCCGCTGGAGCAGGCCCTGGAACCGCCCGAGGAGCCCGTCGCCGGAGGAGGCCAAGGCCGGGACCCGCTTCTGGGCCAGCTGATGCTTGGCCCCCACCGCGAGCCTGAGCCTGCGCAGAAGGTTCTGGTCCCCTCCGTCGTCATGGAGATAATAGCCGGGACAT
>JAPLKK010000181.1:0-12359 GCA_026388115.1 Elusimicrobiota bacterium
GTTCCTGCGCGCATAATCTCGGCGCCGGCGCGCCGGTGATCCATATTGAGTTCGCTCCGCGCCGGACAGTGGCCATCCGGCTCATCATGAAGGGCGGCGGAAGCGAAAACGTGAGCACCCAGTTCAGTCTGCCGGATGCGCGCCTCAAGGCCGGGCGCGACCTGGAAGGCGTGCGCCGCTGTATGCTCGCGGCCGTGGCGCAAGCCCAGGGCCGTCAGGCGCGGCTCGACGTGCAGCGGGCCGGCCTTCGTCCAACCGGACGTCTCAAGCAACGGGGCTCGGGGCATCGTGATGCGCGGCCGCCGCCGAAGCCTCGCGGGCGATCCGCTCACGCTCCATCCTCTCTTGGTCGGCGCGGGTGCGGCGCAGCGGCCGCACCCACTTGGTGAAGCTCGAAGGCTTGAGCGAGTACTCGTGGACCAGCCGCGCCACCTCGGAGATCGGCGGGAAGTTCTCCCACGGCAGGCGCAGGATGCGCACGCCGGCGTCCTGCATCTCCTGGATGAACTGTTCGTAGTTCGCCTTGAGCATCCGCAGGTAGTCGAGCGAGATGGTCTGCTCCATCACGCGGCCGCGCCGCTTGATGCGCTCGATGGCGGTCTCGGGCTTCACGTCGAGATAGATCAGCAGCTGCGGGAAGACCAGCTCGCGCAGGACCATGTTGTCGAAGAGGTCGAGATAGGTGTTGTAGTCGAGGTCCGTGATGATCTTGTCGGGGTGCTCGTTGAGCATGCGCGCGAAGATCGTGTCCTCCCAGATGGTGCGGTCCTGGACCACGCCGCGGATCTTGCCGAGGCTGATGCGGGTGACGAACTCGCGGTGCTGGCGAAAGCGGTGGTTGAGCAGCCAGACCTGCATCATCGTCCCGAACTTCTTCATGTCCCCGTAAAATCCCTCGAGGTAGGGGTTGCCGTCCACCTCCTCCAGGATGGGCTCGAAATTGAGCGTGCGCGCCAGATCCACCGTCAACGTGGACTTCCCGACCCCGATCGTTCCCGCGATGCCGATATAGCCTTCAGCGAACATATTCCACCCCTAAGGTTAGCAATTAAAACCGCGCTACTGGCTGCTCTTCACTTCCTGCTCGATGCCGCGCATCGCCAACTTGACGTCGTCGGGATTCGACGCGGCGTTCAGGACCTCCTCCTCCGCAACCAAGCCCTCTTTGTAGAGCTTCACCAAGGACTGGTTGAAGGTCTGCATGCCGTAGAAGGCGCCCTTGGCGAGCGCCTCGGTGATGCCCTGAGATTTGTTGTCCTCGATCTGCTTCTTCACGTGCGCGGTGGCGATCAGGATCTCGATGGCCGGGATGCGCCCGCCCTTGAGGCTCGGGAGCAGCCGCTGGCTCACGACGGCCCTCAGGCTGTCGGCCAGCTGGATGCGGATCAACGCCTGCTGGTGCGGCGGATACAGGTCGATGATGCGGGCGATGGTCTGGATGGCGTCGATGGTATGGAGCGTGGCGAAGACCAAATGGCCCGTCTGGGCCGCCGTGAGCGCCGCCGAGACCGTCTCGAGGTCGCGCAGCTCGCCGATGAGGATGACGTCGGGGTCCTGGCGCATCGCCATCTTCAACGACTCGGCGAAGCTGGTGATGTCCTCGCCGAGCTCGCGCTGGCTGACGATGGCCTTCTTGTCCTTGTGCACGAACTCGATCGGATCCTCGATGGTGATGATGTGCTCGGGACGGTTCGCGTTGATGTAGTCCACCATCGAGGCCAACGTCGAGGACTTGCCGGAGCCCGTGACGCCGGTCACCAGGATCAGGCCGCGGCCGTTGTCGGAGATCTTGCGCATCGTGGCCACGGGAAGGTGCAGCTCCTCCATCGTGGGGATGCGCATGCTGATCAGGCGGACCGCCATGCACAGCTGCTGACGCTGCCGGAAGGCGTTGACGCGGAAGCGCGCCACCTCTCCGGCCTGGAAGGAGAAGTCGGCCTCGCCGTTCGCCTCGTAGATCTTCTTGGCCCGAGGCGTGATCACCTGCTTGAGCATCGCCTCGACCTCGGGGCCGGCGATGACGTCCGGGCTGACCTGCTGCAGGTCCCCGTCGACGCGCAGATAGGCGGGCCCGTTGGAGCGGATGTGCAGGTCGCTGGCCCGCTTGTTCACCATCGACTGCAGCAGAGTTTGAAGGTCCATTAGATCTTGAGTTTCCTCACTTTGAAATGCAGAAAGGCCGGCTTCGACCAATCATCGACGACGCGCGCGCGCCCCGGCGCGTCCTGGGGCTCGAGGGGATCCAGCGGCCCGAGCTTCCGGCCCGGCGAGAGCCCCTGGCGCGCCGCCTTTTCGCGGCGCGCTGGAAAACCGGTGGCGATGACGGTGATGCTCAGCTGCTCGCCCATCGTGTCGTTGTAGGCCTGGCCGAACTTGATCTTGGCCTCGGGGCTGCCCTTGGACTTGATGAACTCCATCGCCTCCTTGATCTCGGCGAGGGTCATCCGGTGATCGCCCACGATGTTGACGAGCATGCCGCGCGCGCCGTCGATCGAGACGTTCTCCAACAGCGGCGAGGCGATCGCCGCCTTGGCCGCGTCCATGGCGCGGTTGGGCCCGGCGCCGGTGCCGACGCCCATGTGCGCCTCGCCGGCGTCGGCCATGATCGCGCGGATGTCGTTCATGTCCACGTTGATCGCGCCGGGCATCGTGATGACGTCCGAGATGCTCTGGATGGCCTGGCGCAGGACGTCGTCGGCCTTCCGGAAGGCCTCGAGCGCCGGCGTCCGGTCTCCCGTCACTTCGAAAAGGCTGTCGTTGGGGATGATCAGAAGGGTGTCGACGTGCTGGCGCAGCTCCTTGATGCCGTTCTCGGCCTGCAGCTCGCGCACGCGGCCCTCGAACTTGAAGGGGCGCGTCACGACGCCGACGGTCAGCGCCTTCGACTCGCGCGAGAGCTGGGCCACGACGGGCGCCGCGCCGGTGCCCGTGCCGCCTCCCATGCCGGCCGTGATGAAGACGAGGTCGGAGCCGAGCAGGATCTCGCGCAGCTGCTCGCTGGACTCCAGCGCCGCCTCGCGCGCTTTCGACGGGTCGCCGCCGACGCCGAGGCCGCCGGTCAGGTTCTCTCCCATCTGGATGCGCATCGGCGCCTTGTTGTGGCGCAGGGCCTGCGCGTCGGTGTTGGCGGCAATCAGCTCGACATCCTTGAGGCCGGCCTCGACCATGCGGTTGACGGCGTTGCCGCCGGCCCCGCCGAGGCCGATGACCTTGATGGTCGCGCGCAGCTCGCGCAAATCCTCTGAGGCGCGGATGCGGATCATCAGAACAAGTCCTCGAAGAAGGATTTGGCCTTGCGCACCAGGCCGGCCGCCTTGCGCCCCGCGCCGAAGGGCGGCGCCCAGGGAGCCTGCGACTGCGGATAGACCAGCAGGCCGAGCGCCGTCGCGTACGCCGGGGTGAGCAGCGGCTCCGGCGCAGAGACCAGCTCCGGGTTCGGCAGGCCGAGCCTGACCGATGAGACGCCGAGCACCTGCTCGGCCGCCTCGAGCATTCCCTTGAGCTGCGCGCCCCCTCCCGTGAGGACCGCGTTGATCGGCACGTCGGCGAAGCCGGAGTTGGTCACCTCGTCGGCCAGCACCGTGAAGATCTGCTCGACGCGCGGCAGGATGAACTCCATCATCGTGCTGGTCTTGACCTTGCGCAACGTCCGGCCGTCCATGAGCGGATAATCGACCTCGTGGTCGCCGTTGACGAGCCGGGGGTGCGCCCCGCCGTGCTCGATCTTGAGCCTCTCCGCGGTCGGCATCGAGGTGCCGAGGCCGCGCGCGATGTCGCTGGTGATGAAATCGGCGCCGACGGCGATGTCCTTCGAGAAGCGGATCCAGCCTTCCGAGTAGATGCCGATCGACACGCTCTGCCCGCCGAAATCGATGACCAGCACGCCCATGTCGCGCTCGTCCGGCGCGGCCGCGACCTCGCTGAGCGCCAGCAGGCCGTAGATGGGCTCGATGACGTCGAAGCCCGCCTGGGCCACGGCCTTGACGAGGTTGTTCAAGTGGGAGGTGGACGCGGTGATGACGTGGACCTCGACCTCGAGGAGAGCCCCCTCCATGCCGATGGGGTTCGGCACGCCGCGCTGGCGGTCGAGCCCGAAGCCTTGCGGCAGCACGTGCAGGATCTCGCGGTCGCTGGAGATCGGCATCGCCTTGGCGTTCTCGATGACGGCGGCGACGTCCTCCTGCGTGATCTGCTTGTCGGTCCGCGCGATGTTGTAGCGGCCGCGGCTGTTGAGCGACTCGAGATGAGCGCCGCGCACGCCGAGATAAACGCCGCCGACGCGCTGATTGCAGGCCTTCTCCGCCTTCTCGATCGCCTCCGTCACCGCGCGGGCCGCCTCGGGGATGTTGGTCACTACGCCGCCCTTGAGCCCGCGGCAGGGAGCCACGGCTCCCGCCAAGGCTCGGACGATGCCGGTCTCGGGATCCGGGGCGCCGATGACGCAGGTCACCCTCCCGCTCCCCATGTCCAGGCCCGCCAAGACGTCGGTATTCGCCATCAGTTCCTCGCCCTCATCGCGACCGCGGGGTCCACGCGGGCCGGCCGCACCAGGATCTTCCCGTCCTCAAAGTAGCGCAGGTCGGCCGTCAGGCCCGAGCCGAAGCGCCGGCCCGCGTCCCCCAGCACCTGCGAGAGGCGCGTCAGCTTCTCCTGCGTCCAATCGAGCGTTCCCCATTCGAGCTTGGTGCCGTCGGCGGTCTCGATCGACCAGCCGCCCTCCACGCGGACGATGCGCGTCGGCTTGGCCGGAAGCCCGCGCGAGGCCGCCGCCAGGAAATCGGAGAGGGCCGGCAAGCGGGTATCGCCGGGCTCGCCTAGGTCCACTTCGGGCAACGCCATCGGAGGGTAGGTTCCCTCGGGCGCCTCGAACACCGCGCCGCTCTCGCCGAGCCAGGCGGGAGACTTGCCGCGCCGCACGACGCGCGCGACCGGCATCCGCAGGATCGCGTAAAAGGTCACCGAGCGCCCGCGCCAATCGCGCGAAGGGTTGGCCGCCTCCAGGAACGGGAAGCGCTCAAGGAGCTCCCTCTCGGTCCAGGTCGGCGCGCCGGGAAGCCAGGTGCGGCCCGCGCGCGGCGCCAGCGCCGCGTCGACGAGCGCCTGCGCCGCCGGCGGCAGCCCCGCCGCCGAGACGCGCTCGACGCGCAGGAAAGCGGGCGCGGGCAGCTTCGCCAGCCAGTGACCGGGCCTGAGGGCCTCGCGCGGCACGCGGCGGGCCGCGAAGACGACGGCGGCGGCGCCGACGGCGAGGGCGAGGAAGGTCGCCGTTCGCGCACGACGCGCACGCCTCTCATGAGGACGGGCCACGACGCGGATCCTACGCCTCACCGACCACCTTGACCTCGAGCTCCAGGGCGACGCCGGAGCGCTCGCGGACCTTCCCGCGCACGGCCTCGATCAGCGCCAGCACGTCGGCCGCGCTGGCGCCCTTGTCGTTCTCGATGAAATTGGCATGGAGTTCGGAGACCTTCGCGCCGCCCTGTCGGAGCCCCTTCAGGCCCGCCTCCTCGATCAGCTTCGCGGCGAAATGACCCGGAGGATTCTTGAAGACGGAGCCCACGTTGAAGGTATGGATCGGCTGAGTGCGAAGACGTCGTTGCTGCTGCTCTTGAACGCGTCGGAGTATATCACGTTTCTCCCCTGCTTTCAACACGAGTTCTCCGACGAGAATCATCGAGCCGGCGAGGTTGCTGCGACGGTACGAGAACAAAAGCTCCGGCGCCTCCAGCCAGCGGCCTTCCAGCCGCTCCGGATCGAAGATCCGCACGCGCCGGGTGAGCGCGCCGATCTCGCCCTCGCGCGTGCCCGCGTTCATCACGAGGCCGCCGCCCACCGTGCCCGGCACGCCGGCGAGCGGCTCGGCGCCGGCGAGCCCGCGCTCGGCGCAGGCCATCACGAGCCGCGGCAAGGGCGCGGCCGCTCCCGCCCGCACGCGAGCGCCCTCGAGGAATTCGATGCGCTCGAACTCGCCCTCGAGGCGGAGCACGACGCCCCGGATCCCGCCGTCGCGCACGAGCAGGTTGGAGCCGCGGCCAATGAGGAAGGACGGCAAGGCGCGCTCTTTGGCGAAGCGCAGCAAGGCGCCCAGGCGTTCCTCATCTTCGACGGCGATGAAAACGTCGGCGGGGCCGCCAATATGAAAAGTGGTGTGCTGGGCGAGAGGCTCCACCAGGCGCGCGTTCGGGAACAGCTTGCGCAGCTCTTCAGCCCAAGGAGTCGGCGGCACCGGCACGAGTTTACTAAACTGCCCCCATGAGAATGATGCGCGTTTGCGCCGCTATCGCGATGATCGCGGCGCTCTGCGGCGGCCGCAAGCCGGACCTGATGGTCGAGGGAGCGGCCAACAGCATCGGCGACGTGCCGATCCTGGGCACGATCCGCGAGCTGAGCGGCGACGCTTACGAGGGCCGGGCTCCGGGCACGCGCGGCGAGGAGAAGACGGTCGCCTGGCTGTCGACGCGCTTGAAGGCGATGGGCCTCCTCCCCGGCAATCCCGACGGGACGTACCGCCAGACGGTGCCGCTCTTCGGCTTCACGAGCCGGCCGGAGGCCGCGTTCCGCAGGGGCGACGACGTGCTCCGCCCGAAGTTCCCTTCCGAGTTCGTCGCGATGTCGCGGCACGCGTCCACCGAGACGGCGGTGACGGCCAGCGAGCTGGTCTTCGTCGGCTACGGCATCAAGGCTCCCGAGTACCGCTGGGACGACTACAAAGGCCTCGACGCGTGCGGCAAGACGCTCGTGATGCTCATCAACGACCCGCCGATCCCGGACCGCAAGCACCCGATGGAGCTCGATGAGAGCATGTTCAAGGGGCGGGCGATGACGTATTACGGCCGTTGGACGTACAAGTACGAGATCGCGGCCAAGCTCGGCGCCGCGGCCGTGCTGATCGTCCACGAGACCGACGCCGCAGGCTATCCTTATGGAGTATTGTCCGGCTCTTTCGGCCAGGAGCAGTTCGAGCTGCGAGGCTCGAGCGCCGGCCGCGTCGCGGTCGAGGGCTGGCTGAGCCTCGACACGGCCAAGGCGCTCTTCTCGTTGGCCGGAAAGGACTTCTACGACATGAAGGCGGCCGCCCTCGACCGCGGCTTCAAGCCGGGGCCGCTCGGGGTCGCGTTCGACGCGCGGGTGGAGAACACGTTCCGCGAGATCGAATCGCCCAACGTCGTCGCGAAGATCCCGGGCTCGGATCCGAAGCGGAAGGACGAGTTCGTCGTCTATACCGCGCACTGGGACCACCTCGGAAAGGATGACAGAGGCATCTACCACGGCGCGGTGGACAACGCTTCCGGAGTGGCGGCGTTCCTGGAGGTCGCGGCCGCGTTCCAACGCCTGCCGAAAGCTCCGGCGCGCTCGATCCTGTTCCTGGCGACGACGGCGGAGGAGAAGGGGCTGCTCGGCGCCGAATACTACACTCTTCATCCCCTCTATCCGCTCGCCGACACGGTCGCGGACCTGAACTTCGAGTCCCTCAACGCGTGGGGGGTGACGACCGACCTGCGCCTGAACGGCCTCGACCTCACGACGCTCGGCCGCGTCGCGGAGGGCGTCGCGGAGGCACAGCACCGGGAGCTGCTCGGCGACCCGATGCCGGAGAAGGGGAGCTTCTTCCGCTCCGACCACTTCCCGTTCGCGAGAGCCGGCGTGCCGGCCCTGGACCTCGGACCGGGCATGTACGTGATCGGCGAACTGCAGGGCTTCGGCCGGCGCAAGCGCGAGGAGTACATCACGAACGACTATCACAAGCCGACCGACGAGGTGAAGCAAGGCTGGGACCTGCGCGGCATGGCGCAGGACGCCCAGGCGATGTTCCGCATCGGCTACGCCGTCGCCGAGTCCAAGTCGCGCCCCGAATGGGAGCGCGGCGCCCAGCAGGAATTCAAAGCCGCCCGTTGATTCTAGCGAGACCTCGACTGCTCCACTTTGGACTTTCTGCGCATAAGCGCCGTTCCCCCTCTCCCGCGAAGCGGGAGAGGGCAGGGGTGAGGGTTCATAAGTCAGATCGTCTCCCCGCATCCACCGCCGGCGTTTGGAATTTCTTTTGTATACTCAGCGCTCCAGACCCCGTAGCTCAGTGGTAGAGCACCCGCCTTTTAAGCGGGGTGTCGCGGGTTCGAGTCCCGCCGGGGTCAGGTCGCAGGCCCTATCGTCTATCGGCTAGGATCGTTAGGGCCACCAACTTCTCCCGTCAGAAGCGGGTCAGCTCGTCGCTAGCGGGACCCTCGAGCACCGGAGTCTGATCGCGGTTTTGCCGAGCCGCGGCGTCTTGGACTTTGGGTTTCAGGAAACGATACAGCGCCTGCCCCGTGACCGCGCCGGACGCATCCTTGGCGTCGCCTCCCAGCCCTTTGAGAAAATAGTAGGTGAACGCGCCGTGCGACTGTTCCTGGAGCGTGGAGGTGATCTCGCTGCCGGAGGCGGCCGCGAACAAGACGATATTGCCGTTCTCGGGCACACCGCGGTCCACGTGAGTCACCAGCGGCCGCGCCCCTTGCGGCAGCACCGAGCGGCCGCCCGCGCCGGAGAAGCAGGAGTCGAGAGCCACGATCACGCGCCGCGCCTTCAACGCGTTGAGCGAAGCGTACAACTCCTTCACAGGCAAGGCCGTCCTCGCCAGGTACGACGGATCACCATCGAAGGGCACGAGATAGGCTTCCCCGGTGCTCGGGTCCGGCGCGCCATGGCCGGAGAAGTAGAAGAAGACGCGGCCATCGGTCCGCGCTAGTCGCGGAAGCCAGTCCTTCAGGTACGCCTCGAGCTGCCCTTTCGTCGCGCGTTCGCCGGTAAGCAGCTTGATGTTGCGCTCCGGCACGCCCATGGCGACAAGATGCGCCCTGACCGCCTTCGCGTCGCGTTCGGCGAACTGCGCTTCCGGCAGGCCGTTGGAATATTTCTCCACTCCCACGATGACGCCAAAATCGCTCGGCCGGGACGCAAGGCGGTACTTGGGTTCGTCCACGTCAGACCAGGGAGAGGCGACGGCGGGCGCGGGGACGGCCTCAGCCGCCGCGGCAGGGGCGACGGCGGGCGCCAGCGCCGCCTCCTGCGAGCGTTGGGCTTTGCGCAGCAACGGGAGGACGTCCGAATATCCGAGTTTCTCGGCTTCCTGCAGAGGGGTCAGACCGCTGAGGCCGCCGACGCCGCTGACGTCGGCGCCCTTTTTCAAAAGCATCGATACCTCGAGCTCGTCGTTGCCCGCATACCCGAGGGGATTGCCCATTCCGTCGTTGTAAGACGGGTCGGCTCCCGCGTCCAGAAGGATCTCGACGATCTCGTGCTGGTGGTTCATCAGAGCCATACCCAACGGGCTGAATGCTCCCACGCCTGACGGGTTGCCGTGGCAGTTGTTGGGTTTCGCGCCCATCTCCAGCAGCGCTCGGACGGCGTCGGCGTGCCCGTTGGCGGCCGCGCAGCCCAGCGCCGAAGTCCGGACGCCGGCCATGCACAGCTTGCATTCATCCAGGTCCTGGATCGACTGCTTTCGCAGGGCATCGACGTCGCCTCTGACCGCCGCCTTGAACGCGCAGCCGCCGAATAGAAACACGCCGATGCAAAAGACGAAAGCCTGCTCTTTCTTCAGCATGAGCGACTCCTGGCTAAGTCCCGCAAGTATAGGCCCACAGAACGACTGAGGTCAACGGCATCGTCGAAATCGGTATAATGCGCCCGTGAACACATTGCGCATCATCGTTTGCGGAGCGGCCGGGAAGACGGGCAGCCGCGTGCTGGCGCTGGCCGCGGCGGACCCGCGCTTCAAGTTGATCGCCGGCGTGGAGAACCGCGCCGCCCAGGCGCCATGCCCGGTCATCAACGAGAAAGAGCTCGGCGCCGGCGACGCCAAAGCGGACGTATGGATTGATTTCTCGACGGCCGAGGCGTCGGCGCGTTTCGCCAAGCTCGCGGCCGCCGCGCGCAAGCCGTTCGTGACCGGGACGACCGGCCGCACGCCCGCGCAGGAGGCCGCCGTCCGTTCCGCAGCCAAGCGGATCCCGGTCCTCTCCTCGCCCAACTTTTCGCTCGGCATGAACGTGCTGCTGCATCTGGCGCGCATCGCGTCGGCCGCCTTGCCGAACTTCGATCCGGCTATCCTCGATGTGCACCACACGGCGAAGAAGGACGCGCCGAGCGGCACGGCCCTGCGCTTGGCCGATGCCGTCCGCGCCGGCTCCTCGAGAGATCCTCAGATCGTCAGCGAGCGCGCGGGCGACGTCGTCGGCGACCACACGCTCCTGCTGGCGGGCCCGAACGAACGGATCGAACTCATCCACCGCGCCCACTCGCGCGACGTGTTCGCGCGCGGCGCGCTCGAGGCGGCTCTGTGGCTCAAGGGCCGCAAGCCGGGGCTCTACGGCATGCAGGATCTGTTGAGGCTCGGATGAGCGCGCTCGCCAAAGCCTGGCAGTCGGTCCTCGACCTGTTCGGTGAAGACGACCCGAGCGAGCCGGGCTACGATCCCGTGCATCTGGGGGGCGCCGTGATCGTCACGATCGCGGCGCTGGGCTGCCTTTACTGGCTGCTCTGGACGCTCCTCGTTTATGAAGGCGGCATCTTCCTCAAGTGTTGGGCGGCGGGCCGCCTCTTGTTCACAAAGGCCACGCTCGCCGACCTCGGCTATGAAGGGTCGTACGCCCAGGGCGATTTCGAGGGCTGGTTCGGCAACTGCGCGGCGCTCGTCCTGACCGTCGTGGTCGCCTTCGGACTGCGCCGGCTCTACCGCGAAGCGGCGGCCAAGCAGGCCAAAGCCGGCTGATGGAGCGCCGCCCGGCGCGAGCCTGGCTCGTCCTCGGCTCGAACCTGGGCTCCCCGCCGCAAAACGTCCGCCGCGCCCTTCGCGCCTTGCGCCGCCTGCCGGCCACGCTGCTCCTGAAGACCTCGCGATTGCTGCGGACGTCGCCGGTGGACCGCCTCCGGCAGCCGGACTTCGTCAACTGCGGGGCGCTCCTTTCGACGCGCCTGAGCCCGATGGGATTGCTGACGGAGCTGAAGCGCCTCGAGGCCCTCGCGGGACGCCGCCCCGGAAGGCGCTGGGGTCCCCGCCCCCTCGACATCGACATCATCTTCTACGGCGGCCGCCGCGCGCGCTGGCGCTTCCTCACGCTGCCGCACCCGCAGGCATTGGAGCGCCGCTTCGTCCTCGCGGCGCTCGCCGAGCTGTCACCGGGCCTGCGTCCCCCGGGGCAGTCGAGAACCGTGACGCAGCTGCTGGCAGCCCTGAAGGCTCCCTCGCAGCGCGTCGGTCCGATAGACTAAGGCGCTGAAAGGGCCTGCCGACAGGTCATCCGGCGGGTCCCAGTCACTGCCCGAGCGAACTCCCCGGCCGGATCAGGTCGACGATGAGGCGGCCGAAGTCGGTCAAGCCTCCGATGATCCCGTCAGCCCGCTTGGTGATTTGGCCGGCCGGCGTCGGCGGATAGTACGGCATGACCTTGACGGGGTGGTCCTCGACGTACTTGAGCGCGCCCCGCTGCTGCGGATACAGCTGCGCCGTAGTGGTGACCCTGCTGTCGCTCGTCTGGAGCTGCCCTCGCGCCTGCATGCCGCGAAGCTGACCCGGGGTCAGGTAGGTGTCCTGAGGGATGACGACCTGTGGGGGAACGTACGGATAATTGGACTCGATCTTGTTCACGATGGGCCTGACGATCGGGTCCGCGACGTGGCTGACGGCGGGCTTGCGGGGGCCGGCGAAGACCGCGACGGCGTCGCCCCACACCGAGCCCCGGCTGGTGTCGAAAAAGCGGCTGAGCAGGGCCATGCCGCCGGCGTCCGCCTGCGCTTTGGCGAGCTGCTGGAGGTCGAGTATCATGGCCCGGGTCGTGGTCGACACGAATATCTCCGCGCTCGCGGGGCGCGCAAGGCACCCGGCAAGAGCGGCGAGCACGGCCAGGCGTCTGCACGCTTTCATCGTCATGTCCCACCTCCGCTGCGGCTTCATGGATATGCTAGGCCATAGAGGTGGCGTTGCCGTTAGGCTTCCGTTTACCTTTCGTTGACTGAGCCGTCCTTCATGCGCCCGGCGCCATTGCGCGCCCCAGGTCCTGGACATATACTTTCCCCGATGCGGATCCCGAGAACCCTCGCCGCGGCGCTGCTCCTCGGCTCGCTTCTTCCGCCGGCGGTTTCCGGCCTGGATGCCCCCCCCGATCGAGACTGCGGCGCGCCTCAACTTCGAGGAGACGCCAAGGAACGGCCAGGCAAGGCAAGCGATGGAAAGGAAGAGCCGTGCCGGCCCCCGCGGGCTGAGCGGAAATCCGATGGCGCGCGCCCCGGCTGGACGAAGAGCGCGGGCAGGGCCGTCTCGGGCGCGAACATCCAGGCCGCGGCAAAGGCCGTTTCCGCTCCCAGCGCGGAGCAGGAATCCC
>JAPLKK010000181.1:12429-13952 GCA_026388115.1 Elusimicrobiota bacterium
CCGGCGCGGGCCCGGTCATGGCCGCGCTGCCGGCGCCGGCCGGACAGCGGGCGGCTGAGTCCGAAGCCGCCGAGGCTTTCGCGACCAACCCCGCGCCCGGAGCGACCGTCAAGATCGCCCGCAATGTCCCTCCCGCTCCCGACAGCCCCGAGGCCCGGCTCAAGTCGAGAGGCCCGATGTATCGCCTCGTCAGGGTCTTCGACGGTTTCGAGAATGCGTGCATCCGGACGGTCATCAAGACCCCGCCGCTCAAGTCGCTTTTCCTCAAGCTGCTGGGGGCGGAGAAGGCGGAGCTTTACCGCGGAGTCAGCGCCGGCGAGATGCGGAACCTGGCGGCAAGCGGGTGGCGCTACGACCTGACCGACAAGAGGAACCTCTTCAAGTTCACGACACCGGACAAGGACATGGCCATGGCCTACGCGCGCAAGCACAGGGGCTACTTGATCAAGATCGAATCCGAACAAGCCGTCCCCTACTACAAGCTCTCGCGCTTCTGGAATCCTTCCACCTCGTCCAAGCTCGCCAAGGAGCACTTGGTGCTGCTGGACGGCAGCGAGAGGATAGCGCTCGTCGCGGACCGCCCGTCCGGCTCCCACCCGGAGAGATAGAGCCGTCCGACGGAAGGGCGCCGTGAATCAGTGAGGCGGGGGCTCGCTCAGGCGGATAGGTCCTCGAGGCTTCGCACGGGCTTCGGCGCCAGCCGGCGCGCCGCCGGCGCCAGGACGGTCTTGAATGAACGCATGTCGCACCCCCGGGACTTTTTCAGTCTAGCAGAGGCCGTCGCGCAGTCAATTCACAGGGGTGTTGCGGGAAGAAACGGGGATGTTACGCCGGGGGACTCTGATTCCGGAAATCCCGCGGGTTCCCGCTGCCCGTCCTGGATCGAATCGAAGAGGCGAGAGTTTGAAGAGGCCGCCGCAAAATGTTAATTTCCTGCCGACGGGCTCGCCCGTCTCCCCTCCGGCGCAACCATGGATAAAGTCACCACCACCCGCCTCACCGAGATGAAGCAGAAGGGCGTCAAGATCACCGCCCTCACCGCCTACGACGCGCCGACGGCGGCGCTGCTCGACGAGGCGGGAGTGGACGTCGTCCTCGTCGGCGACTCCGTCGGCAACGTCAAGCTCGGCTACGACAACACGATCCCCGTCACCGTGGCGGAGATGCTCCACCACGTCAAAGCGGTCCGCCGCGGCGTGCGGCGCGCCCTGCTCGTCGCCGACATGCCGTACCTGTCCTACGAGCTCGACGCGAAGGAAGCGGTGCGCAACGCCGGCCTGCTCGTCAAGGAGGGCGGCGCCGAGGCGGTGAAGGTGGAAGGCGGCCTCGAGGTCGCGCCCGTGATCAAGGAGATGCTCAAAGCGAACATCCCGGTCATGGGGCACCTGGGGCTCACCCCGCAAGCCATCAACCGCCTCGGCGGCTACAAGGTCCAGGGCCGCAAGCCGCAGGAGGCCGAAAGGATGCTGACCGACGCCCGCGTCCTCGAGGGCTCCGGCGTCTTCGCCCTCGTGCTCGAGTGC
>JAPLKK010000240.1 GCA_026388115.1 Elusimicrobiota bacterium
ATCCTGAGCGCTTCGCGGTAATGCCTGATCTCCTCATCGCGGCGCCCGAGGCGCTCCAGGCAATGGCCCAGGTTGACGTGGGCCTCGATCGAGCGCGGGTCGGCGGCGAGCGCGGCCTCGAATTGCCCGGCGGCCTCAAGGGTGCGGCCTTGCGCCGACAAGACGACGCCCAGGTCGTTGCGCGCGTTCACGTAGCCGGGCTTGAGCTTGATCGCCTCGCGGTAATGGCGGATCTCCTCGTCGCGGCGGCCGAGCTTCTCGAGCGAATGGCCGATGTTGGTGTGGACCTCGGCGATGCGCGGGTCGGCGGCCAGGGCGGCGGCATAGTGCCGCAGGGCCTCCCGGTGCTCGCCGCGCGCGGCCAGGATATTGGCGAGGTTCGATTGCGCCATGTAGGCGGCCGGCGTCTTCGCGATCGTGTCGCGATAGAGCGTCTCGACATCCTGGAAGGCATGCGCGCGCCGCCACGTGGCGGTCCACAGAAGGGCGACGGCGGCGCCGGCGCACGCGAAGGCCGCGCGGCGCCGCGACGCGCCGCCGCGCTCGATCAGCTTCGTGCAAGCTCCGGCGGCAAGACAGATCAGTCCAAGGCTCGCGAGGTACTGGAAATGGTCCGCGACGTAGGAGTAGCGATAATAGAACACGTCGAAGAATCCAAGCACCGGCGCCAGCGTGAGGACGAAGAAGGCGAGGGCGGCGAGCGCGTCCTTGCCGAGCCGCCGGCGCCAGCGCCAGCAGGCGAGGGCAGCCGCCCCGGATAAGGCGACCCAAGCCCACTGGCCTGGAGCGCACGAGTCGAACCGCCAGCGGTCGTAATTGAAGCTGAGTCCCGCGGGCCAGGCGAGCTTGGACGCGTAGAACCATGGGGCGCGGCAGGCCAGGAGCAGGCGTTCGACAGGAGAAAGGGCGAACTCCCCGCCGGCGCCTTCCACGTGGATGGTGACCAGGCCGAGCGCGGCCGAGAGAGCGAGGAAGGGCGCGGTCTCGAGCAGGTCGCGTCGGACGAGCTTTCCCCGGTCTCTCCAGCGCAGGATCAGCAGGACGAGAGGGAACGTGCAGACGGCGGTCTTGTTGAGGAGCGCCAGCAGGTACAGCGCGAGGGAGCCGGCGTAGCATCCGCGGCTTCCGCGTTCCTCGAAACGAAGGAACTGGAGCAGCGCGAGCAAGTAGAAGAGCGTCGAGAGCAGGTTCTTGAGCTCCGTGATCCAGGCGACGGTTTCCACTTGGACCGGGTGCAGGGCGAATACGGCGGCGGCGAGCAGCGCCCCGCGGACCTTCAGCCGCTTGAGCACCAGCCAGACGAGAATGAGGTTCGCCACGTGCAGCGCGACGTTGACCGCATGATAACCGCGCGTGTCGAGGCCCAACAGCCGCCGCTCCGCCCAGAACGCCGTGTACGTCGCCGGGTAGTATTGCGGAGTCCCTCCGGGCACCCATATCCGGCGCAGGCCGCCGGCCTCGGTCATCACGGGGTTGTTCGACACGTTCATCACGTCGTCCCAGATGAAGCCTCCCCGGCGCGCGGGCAGATAGGCGCAGACCGTCAAGACGGCCACCAGAAGCAAGGCGGGCCAACCCGACGGCTCCCACAAGGTCTTGCGCATTTTCCAAGGCGCACAATAACAAATGTGGCAACGGAGGACCTAAAGGCCCAACCGGGGTTGGGCATTGTAGCGGCTGGAACCTGCCCGCAGGGCTCAGGGCCCCGCGTCGCCCTTCGTTTATACTGCGAGTGATGGCGATATCCCGGCTTTTGCGCGCGTTCGTCTGCCTCGCCGCGCTGTCTTGGGCTCCTGCCGCCTTCTGCCAGCAGGTGACGGTGGCGCCGGTTCAAGTCCCCGGGGCGCCGACGGCGCTCGGCCAGCTCGGCGCGTTGATCCAAGGCTCTTTCGCGGCGGGGCAGAATGCGCCAGGCGTCTCGGTCGCAGCCCCTGCGCTCCTTCTGCCGACGCCGGTCATCACCGTCGCGCCCGCTGCGATGACGCTTTCCGGCGGCCAAGTCATCGCCGCCGAAAGCCGCGCGGTCACCCCCGCGGCCGCGCTGAGCAGGGTGAATGCGGATGTCGGCTTGGCGCAAGGCCAGGCGGTAGCGCGCAAGCTCGAGATTCTCCTTCAGCGCTCAGCCTCGAACGATCTGCCCTCACCCCGGCCCCTGGCGCCGAGGTCGTTCTCCTCTGGCGCCGTGCCGGAGGCTTATCAAGCCGACGGCGCTCCCGAACGCGGGAGAGGGAGGACGGCGACTCAGGCAGCCCAGCCAGAGGGAACGGCCACTCAGGTCCTTCAGCGGGCGCAGAAGGAGTTGGCGAGCGTTTCGGCCGAGCGGCTGCAGTCCATGCCGGCGGAAGAGCTCGAGGCATGGGCGAGACGGATTCTAGAAGGGGAACAAAGTTTTGGTGGATATGCCCTCACCCCTGCCCTCTCCCGCTTCGCGGGAGAGGGGGAACAGCAGCAAGGGAAGCAGAACAGCTTCGGCCGGCTCGCCGCGGCGGCGCGTTCCGCGGCCATGGCCCGCGCCGACGCCGAGCCCGTTCCGGCGCCTGCGCCGGAGCCCGAGATCAGCCCGGAGGCGCGACGCACCATCCACGGGTTCACTTTGGCGCGGATCTTCTCCATCGCGGCATACTCGCTTTTCACCATCGCGTTCGCCGGCATGGCTATCAGCACTGTCGGGATGGCGAGCTTCGCGACACTCGGCGTGATCAGCGGGGTCATGGGCATCCCGCTCTCCTTCCTCAACGGCATGTTGGTCGACAAGCTCTCGCCGCGCCAGATACTGGTCGGCGGCTCCGCGATGCTGACCGTGGTCGCCCTGATCACCGCGTTCCTCAAGTTCGCCGGGCTCATGTCGCTCGCGACGCTCGTGCCGCTGTCGGTCATCGCGCAGTTCATGCTGGTCGCCATCATGGTGGGCGAGGGGTCGCTGGTGCCCAAGATCCTGGGGGGCAACAAGAAGGCGATCCAGAAGACGAACGCCCTCTTCGATCTCATCTTCGCCGGCGTCGGAGCGGTCAGCTCGCTCGCCGGAGGCTTCCTCGTCGTGAGCTTGCTCGGGCAGGTGGGCACGTTCCTCCTCTATGCGGCGGTCCAGGGGCTTGTGGTGATCCCCATCTACTTGATCTTCATGCCCAAGACGGCGGCGGTGGCGCCGAAGAGCACCGCCGGCTTCGGCGAATCGTTCAGCATCCTGCGAAAGAGCCCGTATCTTCTCGGGTTGCTCGCCCTGACCTTGGCCGGCATCTTCCTGGTCTATCCCCTGCGCCTGACCCTCTTGCCGCTCATCGTAAGGACCTTCCTCCACGGTTCCGACGCGATGATCGGCTACGGGAACGCCGCCGTGTTCACCGGCATGCTGGGCGCGAGCATCTTCAACAGCGTCTGGGCCACCAAATTCAAGAACTCGCGTCTGCTCCAGATCAGCGCCCTCGCCTTCGCGGCTTTCGGCATCCTCTTGGCGGCTCCGGGGTCGTTGGCAGCCTTGTTCGGGGGCGTGGCCGCGGTCTTCTTCCTTCAAACGATCGGCTTGAACGTCCTGCGTTCCTTATATATGACCGAGGCGCAGCAGGAGCATCCCGAGTTCATGGGGCGCCTGATGGGCATCAGCTCCGCCATGTACGGCCTCGCGATCTCGAGCGGCACTTACCTCGTCAAATCCGCCATGGCCGGAGCGGCCTATCCGGCCCTTTTGTGGTGGCTGGCGGGACCTTATGCCGCGGCCCTCGTGCTGATGCTGGCTGCCCCGTATTTGATCAACCTGTGGTACCGGCGGACGCATCCGGCGGGGCCAGAACCTGTTTGAGAACGTAGGCCCTACGACCCATGACAAACCGTCGGGCGCCCTTATACTTTCTAGTCTAGACGAATGAACGAGACAACGACGATGCAGGCGACGATACTGGTTATTGAAGACGATGCCCATTTCCGCGAGACGCTGACCGACACCCTCGCCCTGAGGCAGCTGAAGGTCCACGGCGTGTCCACCGGGGCGGACGCGGCCAAGGCGCTGGAGGGCGAAGCGCCCTCGCTCATCCTCATGGACGTGCAGCTGCCGGATGCTCATGGTTTCGAGTTGTGCCGCCGGTTCAAGCGGCAGCCGCGGCTCAAGGACGTCCCGATCATCTTCCTTTCCGCCCGCTACACCGAGCCCGCCGATCGCGCCGAGGGCTTGCTGGCCGGCGCCGACGCGTACCTGTCCAAGCCCGTGAACCTCGACGTGCTTTGGGAGGAGGTGAGCTACCTGCTCAACAAGGCCCCGTCTGCTTGACATCGAAGCGCGGGGACTGTTATCATAGCCGCTAGCGACGTTCTTCCGTCGTAGTCCGCCCCCAA
The DNA here is from genome assembly GCA_026388115.1 of Elusimicrobiota bacterium. Lineage (GTDB taxonomy): Bacteria > Elusimicrobiota > Elusimicrobia > UBA1565 > JACRDR01 > JAPLKK01. The sequence goes on from JAPLKK010000240.1 coordinate 4,327, forward strand.
AAATCCGAATCCATCGCCTTCCTCCGGGAGGAAACTCATGGCCGCCGAGATTCAGTTGACTGATGACAGCTTCGACACAGAGGTGCTGAAGAGCCCCGATCCGGTGCTCGTCGATTTCTGGGCGCCGTGGTGCGGCCCCTGCCGCATGCTGGCCCCCGTCGTCGAGGAGATCGCCAAGGAGTACACCGGGAAGGTCCGCGTGGGCAAGCTGAACACCGACGACCACCCCAACGCCGCCAGCCGCTACAAGATCGCGGCCATCCCCACTTTGCTCTTTTTCAAGGGCGGCAAGGTCGTCGAGCAGCTGGTCGGAGTGCATTCGAAAGCCGACATCAAGAAGACCCTCGACACCTTGGTCGCGGCGTAGCTTGCCGTCTGGCGCGAGCCGGGCCCCGGGTCGGGGCAGCCGGGCCCTAGGCGGGTTCCTGGCGCTGGCGGCCGGGCTCGCGGCGGCGGGGTGCGGCGCGCCTTCGGACAAGCTGATGTCGCCGGCCCCCGATTTCGAGGTCCGGGCGCTGACGGGCAAGGCGTTGAAGCTCTCGACGCTCAAGGGCAAGGTGGTCCTGCTCGACTTTTGGGCCACTTGGTGCGGGCCTTGCGAGGAGACGATCCCTCGGCTCGAGCGGCTCGATGACCGGTACCGGGCCCAAGGGCTCGAGATCGTCGGCGTGAGCGTCGACGACGACGCGGGAGAGGTGCCGCCCTTCGTCCGGGCGCACGGGATGCGCTACCCGGTCGTCGTGGACGAGGGCAAGCAGGTGATGGAGCTTTACAAGGTGCGTGCCGTCCCGACGACGGTCTTGGTGGACCGCAGGGGCCGCATCCGCGCCCGGTGGATGGGCACGGGAGACGACGTGGTCGAGGAGATGGAGCAGGACATCCGACGCATGCTGGACGAGAAGGGATCTTGATAGCCGCCGCGGAGAAGACGGGCAAGCTGTATCTGATCGACGCGCACGCCTACCTGCATCGCGCCTATCACGCCTTGCCGCCTTTGAAGAACTCGAAGGGCGAGCCGGTGGGCGCTCTTTACGGCTTCGCGCGCATGCTGCTCAGCCTCCTCAAGCGCGAGAAGCCGGAATTCCTGGCCGTCTGCCTCGACATGCCGGGCAAGACGTTCCGGCACGAGAAATCCGCCGCGTACAAGGCCACCCGCAAGCCGACCGACCAGGACCTTCGCAGCCAGCTCGCGCAGGCGCGCGGCCTGGCCGAGTCGATGGGGTTCAAGTGCTTCGGCGTGGCGGGCTACGAGGCCGACGACGTCATGGCGACCTTGGCCAAGAGCGGCGCCGAAAAGGGGTTTGACGTGGTGCTCGTGACCGGCGACAAGGACGCCCTCCAGCTCGTCGGCGGCAAAGTCCGCGTCTGGAACGAGTCGAAGGGCGAGATGATGGACGCGCAGAAGGTCGCCGACAAGTACAAGGTCGCGCCTTCGCAGATCGTCGATTACCTCGCGCTCATCGGCGACGTTTCCGATAACGTCAAGGGCGTCGCGGGCATCGGGCCGGTCGGCGCGGTCAAGCTCCTGGCGCAGTTCGGCAGCCTCGACCGGGTCCTGGAGGCCGCCAAGGCGGGCGACCCCGGTATCCCGGAGCGCGCCGCCGAGTCCTTGCGTCAAAGCGTGGAGTCGGTCCGTTTGGGGCGAGAGCTCTTGGCGCTCGATGCCAAGACCCCCCTCGATGGAGGCCCCGGCGATTGCCGCGTCAGCCGCCCCGAGCCCGCGAAGGTCCAAGAGACCTTCGCGCGCTTCGAGTTCGTCTCTTTGCTCAAGGAGCTGCTGCCGGGCTCCTCCGCCGAGGGCCCGGCGCCGCAGGCGGCCGAGGGGACGACGGTCAGCATCGCCTTGCCCCAAGCTCCGGCGGTGATCGAGCCTGTCGCCGTGGGCGTCTGGCTCGAAGCCGCCGCCAAGGCGGGCGACTTCTCCATCGCTTTTTGCCCGACGACAGAGGAGCCGTCCGACGCCGAGCCCGGTTTGCCGCTGACCGGCTGCTGGGCGTTCGCGTTGAGCCTGCCCGACGGGACCTCTTGCCGCATCGGCCCCGACGAAGCGAGCGCTCACCGGGGCGCGCTTGGGAAGCTTTTCGCGGACTCGACGCGCCGCAAGGTCGCTCATGACTGGAAGGCCCTGCTCGCGCCTCTCAAGGAAGCGGGGCTCGAGGCGTTCGGTCCTCGCTTCGATACGATGCTCGCCGCCTGGTGCGTCGACCCCGGCCATGGTAAATACGATTTCGCCGGCGTCTGGAAGTCCTTCGGGGGCGGCGCCTTGGCCGAGGAATCTCCGGGGCGCGCGGCGCTCCGGCAGGCGCAGCTGGTCTGGACGCTCGAGAAAGGGTTGAAGGCCGCGCTCTCTGACGCCAGCCTCATGAAGCTCTACGAAGACCTCGAGCTGCCGCTCGTCGATCTTCTGTGGGAGATGGAGGAGGCGGGCATCGCCGTTGACGCCGCCTATCTGCGCGGTCTGAAGGTCGATTTTGCGGCCGCCTTGGTCAAGCTGAAGGGAGAGCTCGACCAGCTCGCCGGCGCCGAGTTCAATCCCAACTCGCCCAAGCAGCTGGGCAAGCTCCTGTTCGAGGACCTGGGCCTCGCTCCTCTGCGCAAGACGCCGGGCGGCGCTCCTTCCACCGACGAGGACACGCTGCAGGTCCTGGCCAAGCAGCACCCGATCCCAGAGAAGGTGCTCGAGTACCGCGAGATCTCCAAGCTCCAGGGCACCTATGTGGACGCCTTGCTCGCCCGGCTCGACAACAACGGCCGCGTCCACACGCGGTTCAACCAGGCGGGGACGGCCACCGGGCGGTTGTCGAGCCTCGAGCCGAACCTTCAGAACATCCCGGTGCGCTCCGCTCTCGGGCAGAAGATCCGCCGCGCCTTCGTCGCGCCCGCGGGCAAGGTGCTCCTCTCCGCCGACTATTCTCAGATCGACCTTCGGGTGCTCGCCCATCTTTGCGAGGACCCGGTGCTGATGGACAGCTTCCGGACCGGCGCCGACATCCACCTGCGCACCGCTTCCGAGGTGTTCGGCGTGGAGCCTTCGAAGGTGGACGCCGAGATGCGCCGGCGCGCCAAAGCCGTGAATTTCGGCATCGTGTACGGGCAGACGGCTTTCGGCCTGAGCCAGGAGCTGGGCATCACGCCCGGCGCCGCGCGCGAGTATATCGACGCCTACAAGGCCCGCTACTCGGGGGTCGCCGCATGGGGGCAGAAGAACCTCGAGGAGGCGCGCGCGAGCGGCTGCGTGAAGACGATCCTGGGCCGGGTCCGCCGCCTGCCGGACGTGAACGCGAAGAATACCGCGGTGCGCCAGTTCAACGAGCGCGCGGCGGGCAATGCGCCCATCCAGGGCTCCTCCGCCGATATCATCAAGGTGGCGATGCTCCATATCCGCGCAGCCCAGCGCGACCCGAAATCCAAGCTTCCGGCGGAGTTCCGCGACGCACGGATGCTCCTGCAGGTCCATGACGAGCTGCTCTTCGAGGTCTCAGCGGAGGCCGCCGGAGAGTTCGGCGCCTGGGTCAAGCGGGTGATGGAGGAGGCGGTGACGCTCAAAGTTCCGGTCGTGGTGGACGTGAAGGCCGGACCGAACTGGCAGGAGATGAAGAGGGCCTGATGGGAAGAAGCTTCCAGCATTCGCCGATCGATTTCCGTTCGATGCCAGCGGCCATCAAGGCGCTCGTCATCGCCAACGTCGTGGGCTTCATCCTGGCCCAGCTCGTGGGCCCGGAGTTCTACCGGCTGTTCGGCCTGGTGCCGGCTCAGGTCGTGCACGCGCGCTGGGTCTGGCAGCCGATCACCTACCTGTTCATCCACGGCAGCTTCATGCACCTGCTGTTCAATCTCTTCGCCCTGTGGATGTTCGGCATGCCGGTCGAGGCCCAGTGGGGAGCGCGCCAGTTCACCAAGTACTTCTTCCTCTGCGGCATCGGCGCGGGGCTATTGAGCGTCGCTCTGGGGCCCAACTCGGCCTACCCGATCATCGGCGCCTCGGGCGCGGTGTACGGCCTCCTCGTCGCCTTCGCAATGCTGTATCCGGACGCCGTCATCTACCTCTACTTCTTCTTCCCCGTGAAGGCCGCGCACATGGCGATCCTCTTCGGGTTGATCGAGTTCTTCGCCAGCGCGACGCACGCGACGCCGGGCGTCGCCCGCTTCGCCCATCTGGCGGGCATGCTGATCGGCTACCTGTACATCCGCTGGTGGTGGATCGCGAAGATCCGGGTCGCGGGCTTCTGGTCGGAGCTGCTGGGCGGCGTGGGGCGCATCGCGCACCCGATGCCGTACCGGGGGCCCAGCCGCCGGGCGCGCGACCAGCGGGCGCCCGCGGGCGACCCGATGGAGGAAGTCGACCGCATCCTCGACAAGATCTCCGCTCTCGGGAAGGACTCTCTGAGCGAAGAGGAGCGCGAGGTGCTGCGGCGCCACGCCGAGCACGAGAGGCGCAAGAGGACGGATGCTTAAGGCAATCTTCCATTCTCCCTCCCCCCTTGTGGGGGAGGGTCGGGGTGGGGGGAAAAGGCCGTTAGTGATCGGCTTGACCGGCACCTTGGGCGCGGGCAAGAGCACGGCCTTGGCCGAACTTCAACGGCTCGGCGCCGCGACGATCTGCGCCGACGAGCTCGCCCACCGCCTTTCGGCCAAAGGCGGCGCCATCGCCCGCGCCGTCCGGCGGGACTTCGGCCCCGGCTTTTTGCGTGCCGACGGGTCGGTGGACCGCCCGGCGCTCGCGCGACGGGTCTTCTCCGACCCGGAGGCCCGCAGGCGCCTGGAGCGGGCGACCCATCCGAGGATCCTGCGCGAGGCGCTGCGGCTGCTCGGCCGCTCGCGGGCCCCGGTCGCGGTCGTAGACGCGCCGGTGCTGTTCGAGGCCGGGCTCGGCGGACGATTCGATGTGACGGTGACGGTCAGCGCTCCGCGCGACGCGGCGCTGCGCCGGTTGGCCCGCCGGGGCATGAGCCGCGCCGAGTCCCTGCGGCGCATGCGCGCGCAATGGCCGGCGAGGCGCAAGGAGGCGGCCGCGGATGTCGTGCTCTCGAACCGCGGCAGCCGGAAGGATTTTCTAAAGCTTGTGCGCGAATACTACCGGGCTTGGGAGCTCATCGCCCGTGGATAAGCAGGAGAGACCAATGGACACACCCGCCACCCCCGCCGCCCCCGCCGCCCAACCGCAGGCGGCGCCGCCGTCGAAGCAGATCGACGTCCCCGTGCTCGCGAAGCTGACGGTCGCCGAGCTGCAGAAGACCGCCCGCGAACTCAAGCTCGAAGGCACCGACGGCCTGCGCAAGCAGGAGCTGATCGCCAAGATCCTCGAAGGCCAGGCCAAGCAGAGCGGCGCCATCTACGACGAGGGCGTGCTCGAGATACTGCCGGACGGCTTCGGGTTCCTGCGCTCGGCCAGCTATAACTATCTTCCCGGCCCCGACGATATCTACGTCTCGCCCTCCCAGATCAAGAAGTTCGGCCTGCGCAAGGGCGACATGGTGTCGGGCAACGTCCGCGGCCCCAAGGAGGGCGAGCGGTTCTTCGCGCTGCTCCAGGTCAAGACCGTCAACGGCGTGCCCGTCGAGGGGCTGCGCGACCGGCCTTTCTTCGACAACCTGACGCCGCTGCATCCCAACCAGCGGCTCATCCTCGAGACGACGCGCCAGGAGCTGACGACGCGCGCCATGGACCTGATCGCGCCCGTCGGCAAGGGCCAGCGCGGCCTCATCGTCGCCGCGCCCAAGACGGGCAAGACCGTCATCCTGCAGAAGATCGCCAACGGGGTCGCGACCAACTATCCCGAGATGGTGGTCATGGTCCTGCTCATCGACGAGCGGCCCGAAGAGGTCACCGACATGCAGCGCTCGATCAAGGGCGAGGTCATCGCCTCGACCTTCGACGAGCCCGCCGACCGGCACGTGCAGGTCGCCGAGATGGTGCTTGAGAAGGCCAAGCGGCAGGTGGAGATGGGCAAGGACGTCATCATCCTGCTCGACTCGATCACGCGCTTGGCGCGCGCCTACAACACGTGCACGCCGTCGAGCGGCCGCGTGCTGTCGGGCGGCTTGGAGGCGACGAGCCTTCAAAAGCCCAAGCGCTTCTTGGGCGCGGCGCGCAAGCTCGAGGAGGGGGGCTCTCTCACCATCCTCGGCACCGCGCTGGTGGAGACCGGCTCGCGCATGGACGAAGTCATCTTCGAAGAGTTCAAGGGCACGGGCAACGCGGAGATCTACCTCGACCGCAAGCTGGCCGACCGCCGCATGTTCCCGGCCTACGAGATCAACCGCTCGGGCACGCGCAAGGAAGAACTGCTGCTATCCGAAGACGAGCTCAACAAGGTGTGGATCCTGCGCAAGGTGCTCGCTCCGCTCAACTCCATCGAGTCCATGGAGCTGCTGCTCGAGAAGCTCGCGGCCACCAAGTCGAACAAAGACTTCTTGAAGTCGATGGAAGTCTCGAACCTGGCGGCCGGCTAGGCTCGCCTCGCCCTCCCTCCCCCCTTGTGGGGGAGGGCAGGGGCGGGGGGAAAGCGATGACGACGTTCCTGCTCGTGCTCGCCGCGACGCTCGCTCGCGCCGCCCAGCCGCTCTGGATCGACCTCACCTATCCCTTCGACGGCAAGACCGTCTCCTGGCCGAGGGAGAAGGGTTTCACCCGCGAGAAGAGCGAGGCGGTCAACGAGAAGGGCACCTTCATCGC
>JAPLKK010000210.1 GCA_026388115.1 Elusimicrobiota bacterium
TCGGCGTCTTCGCGGCCGGCTTGGCCGGAGCCTTCAGGCTCTACGGCCAGGGCGATTTCCGGACGGCGGAGGCGCTGAAGGCCGCGCTTTTGCCCGCCTTCAACCTCCTGGAAAACCGCTACGGCTTCGACGCCTTCTTCCTCCAGCTCGTGCGCGCCTCCGACGTCGTGGCGCAGGTCTGCCTCTGGGTCGACGACAACATCATCGACCGCCTGTTCGTGGACGGGTGGGGGTTGGTGACGCTGTTCTTGGCCGAGGTTCAGAACTTCATCGACAACGTCTTCGTCGACGGCGCGGTGGACGGGGTCGGAGCGACGACCGCCTGGGCCGGCGGGGGGCTGCGCGCCTTGGTGCGCGGGCAGGTGCAGGAGTACCTGCTTTACGTCGCGCTGGCCGTGACTCTTTTCGCGATGATCTTTTTTGGAAGGTGGTAGGAGAACCATGAACTGTAACCTGTTGACCTGGACCGTTTTCACGCCGATGGCGGGAGCCCTCGCCATCCTCTTCGTCCCGCGCGAGAACAAGGGAGCGGTGCGCACCATCGGGACGGCCGCGGCCGCGGTCTCCTTCCTGATCTCTTTGGCCCTGCTCGCCGGCTTCGACACAGGCGGTTCGGCCTCGGGACTGCAGTTCGTCGAGAAATGGGACTGGATCCCGACGTTCAACATCCAGTACTACCTGGGCGTGGACGGGCTGTCGCTGCCGCTGATGCTGCTCACCACGCTTTTGACCCTCGTCTCTCTCATCTTCTCTTTCAGCATCGAGGAGCGGGTGAAGGAATACTGGTTCTGGTTCCTCGTGCTCGACGCGGGCATGCTCGGCGTCTTCTGCGCGATGGACCTCATCCTCTTCTACGTGTTCTGGGAGCTGTGCCTGGTGCCGATGTACTTCCTCATCGGCATCTGGGGCGGGCCGAAGAAGGAGTTCGCGGCGATCAAGTTCTTCCTCTACACGCTCTTCGGCTCGGTGTTCATGCTCTTGGGCATCCTGGCCCTGTACTTCAACACCACGCCCCACACCTTCGACATGATCGAGATGGCGCGCCAAGCGGCCGCGAATCCCTTGTGGCTGCCGGAGCGCTTCCAGATCCTGGTCTTCCTCGCCTTCTACCTCGCCTTCGCGATCAAGGTGCCCGCCTTCCCGTTCCACACCTGGCTGCCCCTGGCGCACGTCGAGGCGCCGACGGCGGTAAGCGTGATCCTGGCGGGCGTGCTGCTGAAGATGGGCGGCTACGGCCTCTTGCGCGTCTCCTACTCGATCCTGCCTTGGGGCTTCAAGTGGTTCTTGCCCGCGCTCGTCGTCATCGCCTTCATCGGCATCGTCTACGGAGCGCTGTGCTCGATGGCGCAGACGGACCTCAAGAAGATGGTCGCCTACTCCTCGGTCAACCACATGGGCTACTGCCTGCTGGGCATCGCGGCCGTGAACGCGACGGGGTTCTCCGGCGCGATGCTGCAGATGGTGGCGCACGGCCTCATCACGGGGGCTCTGTTCCTGCTCGTGGGCGTCCTCTACGACCGCGCGCACACGCGCGACATCTCCGCCTTCGGCGGTCTCGGCGTCCGCGTGCCGCTCTATACCGGCATCATGATGACCACGGCCTTCGCCTCGCTCGGCCTGCCGGGCCTGGCCGGCTTCTGGGGCGAGTTCATGGCCTTCCTGGGAGCCTTCCAGCGCTTCCCGCTTTGGACGATCCTGTCGGTGGCGGGCCTGCTCGTGACGGCCGCGTTCTTCCTGCGGATGATCCAGAAGATCTTCCTCGGGCCCTTGAACGTCAAGTGGAGCGACCTGCAGGAGATCAACGCGCGCGAGCTGGCGGCGGTGCTGCCGCTGACCGCGCTCACCGTCCTCATCGGCGTGTGGCCCAAGCTGGCCCTGGACCTGATGAACCCGACGATCAACCACATGATCAAGACGCTGGAGCCGCTGTTCAAGTAAGATGGCACTGGAAAGCCTGCAGCTGTTGTACCCGGAGATCCTGCTCAGCGCGCTGGCCCTGATCCTATTGGCCGCCGACCTGTGGATCCCGCCGCGCCACGGGCGCGCGCTGTTCCACTTCGGCATGCTGGCCGCAGGCCTGACGCTGGCGATGCTCGGCCTGTCCTACCCCGCGGCGGCGGGCGCGTCTTCGGCGAGCGCGCTCTGGGTCGCCGACCCCCTGAGCCTCTTCTTCAAGGTCATCGTCCTCGTGACCACCGTGATGACCCTGCTCCTGAGCCTCGATTATCCCCTGCCGTCCGAGCACTTGGGCTCTTTTTCGGCCTTGGTCTTGTTCGCGACGCTCGGCATGATGCTGCTCGTCTCGGCGACCGACCTCTTGCTGATCTTCCTCTCGCTGGAGCTGGTCTCGATCTCCTCGTTCATCCTCACGGGCTTTCACCGCGGGGACCTGAAGTCCAGCGAGGGCGCGATCAAGTACTTCCTCATCGGCGCCTTCTCATCGGCCATCATGGTCTACGGCATCTCGCTGTTCTACGGCGCGGCGGGCACGACGAGCCTCACGGGCCTGCATCTCGAGATGACGCCGATGCTGCTGTTCTCGCTGATGCTGCTCGTCGTGGGCTTCGGCTTCAAGGCGTCCATCGCCCCCTTCCACCTGTGGGTGCCCGACGCCTACGAGGGAGCGCCCACGCCGGTCACGCTCTTCCTCTCCGTCGCGCCCAAGGTGGCCGCGCTGGCGGCGATGCTGCGGGTCTTCTTGCATCTGCTGCCCGCCTCGGGCGTCGAGCTGGCGGGGATCTTCTCCTTCCTCGCGATGCTGACGATGACGGTCGGAAACTTCACCGCCATCTTCCAGACGAACGTGAAGCGCATGCTCGCCTACTCCTCGATCGCCCAAGCCGGCTACATGCTGATCGGCTTCGTGGCCGGGGGCCAGAAGGGGATCGAGGGCGTCTTGATGTACTCGCTCGTATACCTCTTCATGAACCTCGGCGCCTTCGCGGTCGCGATCGTGATCGGGAACCAGGAGTCGTACGAGCTCGACGCCTACGACGGCCTGGCCAAGCGGCACTTGCCGATGGCGCTGCTCATGACGTTCTTCCTGCTGTCGTTGGCCGGCATCCCGCCGCTGGGAGGCTTCGTCGCAAAGTTCTACGTCTTCGCCGCCGCCATCGAGGCGCGCCTCTACGTCCTCGCCGTGGTCGGCGTCCTCAACAGCGTGGTGTCGGTGTACTACTACATGCTCATCGCCTACCACATGTTCTTCAAGCCCGCCCGAACCGACAAGCCGATCAACACCGGCCTCTATCTCACCTGCGGGCTCACGGTCGCCGCGCTCGGCGTCTTCCTGCTGGGCCTCTATCCCGACCCCTTCATCTTGACCGTCAAGGCCTCGGCCGTCATGGCCGGCCCCCACGTGGCCTCGGCGGCGCCCGCTCGGGTCCCCGCCGCGGCCGGCCGCTGATCGCGCGAATCGGCGCAAATCCGGCCCTTTTATGAGCTATAATCGCGCATCGCCGTGATTTTCAGTTTCCTCCTGCTTTTTGCCCTCTCCCCTATAGGCCAAGCGGCCCAGGATTTCAATCTCGACTCGATGGGCTTTTCGGACGTCTCCTCGATCAAAGCCGACGCTCCCGCCGTCCCGACGCCCGTCGGATTCCGAGTCCCGTCCGCCCCCTCCTCGCCGAAGAAGTGGACCGTGATGCTCTACATGAACGGCAAGAACAACGTGGAGCCGTTCGCGCTGCGGGACATGAACCGGCTGGAGACGGCGGGCTCAAGCGGCGAGGTCAACGTCGTCGTGGAGCTGGGGCGCAGCGGTCAAGCCGGCGACGGCGACGCGACCTGGAAAGGCGTCAGGCGCTATCTCGTGGCGAAGGACGCCGACACCTCGAAGATCAGCTCCCCGGTCGTGATGGAGGTCCCGAAGGCGGACATGGGCGACTGGCGCGAGGCGGCGGGCTTCGTGCGTTGGGCGAAGACCAATTACCCGGCCCAGCGCACCCTGCTGATCATCTGGGACCATGGCTGGGGCTGGATCGACCCGAAGAAGGAAACGAAGAGCGGCGGCTTCAGCACGGCGTCGATCTCGCACGATTTCGACACCGGGAACTACATCCGGACGGAAGACCTGCCGAACGTCTTCAAGGGCGGGGGCAAAGTCAACGTGTACGCCAGCATGGCCTGTTTCATGCAGATGGCGGAAGTGGCCTGGGAGGTCAAGGATTACGCCGACGTGATCGTAGGGTCCGAGGAGATGATCCAGGCGCCCTCGTTCAACTTCGAGGATTTCCTGGCGGCTCTGGAGCGCGATCCGGGCGCCGGTGCGGAGCAGGCCGGCGTCTTTCTGGTGGACACCTTCAAGGACATGTATTCTCGCCCCGATATCGCCGCCGGGCTCGCCCAATCGAAATACGGCGTGCAGCTGTCCGCCATCCGCTCACGGGAGCTGCCGGGCCTGGTTCAGCGGCTGGATCAGTGGGCGGCCGTCGTCAAGGCCGTCGACGACCGGAAGGCCGTCCTGGCCGCGAAACAAGGCGTCCTGCGCATGGAGGTCGGAGACGAGACCACGGACCCGATGAAGAGGATCTCGTTCTACGGCGACCTTTCCAATTTCGTCGAGCTTCTCGACAAGAGCGTCACCGACCGCGCCTCGGAAGCGATCAAGAGCAGGGGAGCCGCGGTGACGGCATTCATCGCCGATCGCCTCGTCATCCGCAACGTTTTCGTCGGCAAGGACCGGACCGGCAAGGACTACTCGAACGCCCACGGCCTGTCGATCGAGATCCCCGGCGAGCCCGGGAACCTCGTCGATTACGTGAACAAGTACTCGGATCTCCCGTTCGCCAAGGCCAGCTCCTGGGCGAGCTTCGTGACCTACCTGGATTCCGTCAAGGCCGAGCAACCGGCCAAGACCGCGTCGCTCGCCGGCTCGCCGCAGCTGTAGACGATCAAGCGCAGGGCCGCACGGTTTGATACACTGCGGTACCCTTGGAGGGTTCCCGCATGCGCCATCACTTCCTGTTGAATCTCGCTATCGCCGCGTTCGTCGTCGCGGCCCACGCTCAAGCGCCGGCCAAGAAGGCGAAAGCCCCGGCCGCCCCCGCCCCGACCGCGGGCGGCGACGTCGTCGCGACGGTCAACGGCGAGGCCGTCTACGCGCGCCAGTTCGACCGCGATTGGAGCGTATTGCTTGCGGCGGACCAGAAGACGACGCCGCCCCAGCAGATGACCGCCCAGTGGGTGCAGGCCCGCAAGAAGCTCCTGCTGGATCAGATCATCGATCGGCGGCTCATCATGCAGGAGGCGAAACGGCGCGAGATCGCCGTCCCTCAGAAGGAGATCGACCAAGCGGTCGCCCAGGCGAAGGCGCGGTTCGGACGCGACGCGAACGGCAAGCCGCGCTCGGCCCAGGATGCCGAAGCCGCCTATAGGCAGGGCCTCGCCTCGATGAACCTGACCGAGAAGGAGTTCCGCGAGAACCTGAAGAATGACGCCCGGGGGACGCTGTTGACCCAGCAGACGCTCAAGAAGGCCAAGGCCCCGACGGAGGAGCAGGTCCGCCGGCTTTTCAGCGACGTCAAGGCCGCGATGGCCAAGCCCGACTTGCCGGCCGACGCCAACCTGGCCGCGCTGACCCAGTATTTCCGGCAGCAGAGCGCCGAGCGCGTATCGGTCCAGCACATCCTGGTGGCGGTGCTCGACGCGGCCACGACAGGCCAGATCGAGGCCGCCTCGAAGAGGGCCGCCGATCTCAAGGCCCAGCTGAACAAGGGCGCGAGCTTCGGAGAGCTCGCCGAGAATTCCTCGGACGATAAGGCCACGGCCCCCGACGGCGGCCAAGTGGGCTACGTGCTTCGCGGAGAGGTGCCCGATGTGGACGCGCTGCTGTTCGCGCTGCCGGTCGGCGGGATCAGCGACCCCGTGAGGACCAAGCGGGGCTTCCAGATCTTCCGCATCCAGGAGAAGCGCGCCGCGACCGATATCCGCTACCCGGCGGCCAGGGGGTACCTCGCCGAGCAGCTTGCGCGCAAGGCCGAGCGCGACGAGCTGGCCGGATTCATCGGCGCGCTCAAGAAAGCGGCGAAGATCGAGATCAAGGCCGACTTCGCGAAACCGTCCTGATTTGCGACGACTTGCCCGTTCTTGAAAGCGTAACGGATTCCCGCTAAACTCATAAGCGATGGTCGCGCCGCCGATGCTGCTCGCCCTGGCGCTTAGCGCCTGGGCTTTTGAATTCCCGCTCACCACCGGTCAGCGAGCGCAGAAACTCGTCGAGCAGGGCTACGAACGCATCAACCGCGGCGACTACAACGGAGCGCTGAACTTCTGCGACGAGGCGCTGAAGGTCCGGCGCGACTGGGCTCCGGCCTACGTGTGCCGCAGCGAGGCGCGCTTGTGGCTCAAAGATCCTCTCTCCGACCGCGACGCGCGCCAGGCGATGCGCTACGACCCCGACAGCGGCGACCCCTACCGGCTCCTCGGATTGTGGGAATATGAGGGAGGCCGCTACGCGGCCGGCATCCGCAACTTCACGCGCGCGCTGGAGCTCTCGAAGCTCAAGCCGGAGAGCGTGAGCGAGGTGTACTATTATCGCGCCCGCGCGCGGATCAAGACGGGAGACCTGGCGGGAGCTCTCAGCGACGTGACCCACGGGCTCGGCGTGATGCAGGGCGTCAGCGGCTCCTTCGGCGACTGGAGCTTCTACTCGCTGCGCGCCGAGATCAAACGCCGCCAGGGTGACTTCGACTCCGCCGACAAGGACGAGCGCGAGGTCGTCGACCTCATCGAGAAGCGGCTGGAGCGGCACCCGAAGGAAGCTCCGGACCTGCTCAAGCGCCGCGCGAGCTCTTTCGCCCTCCTCGGCGATTTCTCGAAGTCCGCCGAGGAGTATCGGCGCATCGTCGCCTTGTATCAGGAGCCTGACCCGAGCGCCTCGCTCGAGCGCGTTTTGGCGCTGGTCATGGCCGGCTCCTATGGCGACGCCGCGCGGGAGCTGGGCTCGATCCTCGCCGTCCAACCGAAGCGCCCTCTGATCCGCCGGATGCGGGCGCTCGCCCGCATCGCCGCCGGCGACTCCTCGGGCGCGGTCCAGGATCTCGACACTTTTCTCTCCGGCACGGCGGCGGCGCCCGACTCGTCGCAGGAGCTGCGCCTGGCCCTGGAGCAGGACGGGGGGGCGATCACCCAGCTCGAGGGCTGGCAGTCGTCCGCCGCCCCGCGCTCGGCCCTGCTGTGGGGCCGGCGCGCGCTGGTGCACGAGATGCTCCTCGAGCA
>JAPLKK010000062.1 GCA_026388115.1 Elusimicrobiota bacterium
GGATGTCGACGCCGGCCGCGCACTCGATGAGCCACTGGAACTCGTCGTCGGAGCCCCCCCACAGGCGCAGCAGCCGGTGATGCTGGCGGGCGCGGCATTCGAGGTCCTTGACGTCCCGGTTGTGGCTGTCCCAGTCGAGGCTGACCCAGGGGACCAAGTCGGGCGAGGCGTCGGATGCCAGGTCCCCTTCGCCTCCGTCGACCGCCATCAGCCGCGGCTCCGCCTTGGTGATGGTCTGGCGAGGCACATGCCCGGTGATGACCACCGGCACGGCGCCGCGGCGGACCTTCCCCTTGCTCGCGACGGTCAGCATGTCCTGATACTTCCTCAGCAGCGGGAGGACCGCGCGGTACGTCTGCTCGCCGTCGTCCTTGAACTCGATCAGCAGCGTGAGCGGCTTCTGCTGCGGCCGCACCCAGCCCTTGCCGCGCTGGAAGATCTTGTAGAGCGGGGCCAGGTACATCTCCTCGAGGCTCTTGTCGCTATGGCAATCGCCCGAGTCATGGCAGACGAGCAGCTGGCCATTCTTCAGATGGATGTCCGCCTCGACGCTGTCGAAATCATGCGCGAGCGCGTCGTAAAGCGGATGGTCGCGCGTGTAGTCGTTGTGGGAATGCTTGAACAGCGGCCCCGGCTTCACCGGGCACCCCGCGTGCGCGGACAGGACGGCCAGGAGCAATGTCGATGCGAGCATGCCGACAGTTTAGCGCGAACCGGTGAGGGAGCGCCAGTAGTCGCGGAAGTCCTTGGGCAGCGGCGCCACGAACCGCAGGCGCTCGCGGGTGGACGGATGCGCGACGGCGAGCCGATAGGCGTGAAGCATCATGCGCGGCGGATGGGGCAGACCGAAGCGCTCCATGCGCTCGCGCTCCGCCGCGCGGATCCACTCGTGGTCGCCGAGCACCGGCAAGCCGAGCTCCGCCAGATGGACGCGGATCTGGTGCGTGCGCCCCGTCCGGGGCTCGGCCTCCACCAGCGCCGCTCCGCGCGCCCTCTTCAGCACGCGGAACTCGGTCTGCGCCACGCGGCCCCACGGGAGCACTTCCATGCGCCGCCGCCCGGGCAGCCGGCCGACCGGCGCGTCGACGCCCATCCTCTCCTTCCTCGGCTCGCCCAGGACGATCGCCCTGTACGTCTTCGCCACTTCGCGCCGCGCGAAAGCTCGCACCAGCGCGCGGTAGGCTTCCTGGGTCTTGGCGAGGAGCAGCACGCCGCTCGTCTGGCGGTCCAGCCGGTGCACGAGGCCGCAGCGCGGGACCTTCGCCTGGATGATCGCCGGGCGCTCGCGGCAGATGAGGCCGGCGAGGTTCGGCTCCGGCTCGGCAGCGGCCGCCTCGGGGGACTTCAGCCACGTCTCTCCCAAGGGATGCATCAGCAGGCCGCTCGGCTTGCGCAAGACGATGAGCGCCTTGTCCTCGCGGAGGATCCAAGACTCGAAGCGGAGCGGCGGCCACGGCGCTTGGCCCTGCTCGACGCGGATGAAGTCGCCGTCGCGCAAGCGGTAATCCGAGCCGCGGCGCGCCCCTCCGACGGTCACCCTGCCGCGGGAGATGAGGTCCTGGCAGAAGCCGCGCGTGACGCCTTCGAGGCGGCGGGCGAGAAAATGGTCGAGCCGCTCGCCGGGCCCGTCGGCCGCGAACTCCTTCGCTTTCACGCCGGGCGCTCGATCGTGAGCGGCCGCGCCGAGGCGAGCCAGGCGACCGCCGCCCCGCCCAAGATCAGCGCGGTCCACTGCGCGGGAGACATCCTGAGGAGAACCCCGCCTCTGTCGTCCGCCCGCAGGCATTCGACGGCGAAGCGCAGGGCGGCGTAGAGGACGATGTAGGAGAAGAAGACCACGCCGGCCTTGAGCCCGCCGGCTTCCTTGCGCTGGATCAGCCGCCACAGCAGGGCCGCGATCAGCACGTTGCCCGCCGCCTCGTAAAGCTGGGTCGGATGGAGCGGAACGCCTCTGTAGTAATCCGGCACGAGGCTGTCCGTCCGGGTGAACCGCAGCCCCCAGGGCAGGCGCGTCGGCGCGCCGTAGCAGCACCCCGCGCCGAGGCAGCCGAGGCGGCCGATCGCATGGCCGATGGGCGCGACGGCGCCGAAGTAGTCGGCGGTGGAAAGCATCGGGATGCCGTCATGCCGGGCCCAGGCGAAGCCCGCGATGCAGATGCCGATGAAGCCGCCGTAGAAAACGAAGCCGTACCGGAAATCGCGGAAGAATCCCAGCTCTCCGGAAGCGTAAGCGTGCCGGTTGATCGCGATGAACATCAGCTTTCCGCCGAGGACCGCTCCCGCGAAGCAGGCGTAGATGAGCGACCAGAACCGGTCCTCGGAAAGCCCCATCTTCTCCCGGCGTCTCTTGAGCCAGAGGATGCCGAGCAGATAGCCCGCGGCGACGAAGACCCCGTAGCTCGCGAGATGGATCGGGCCTATGTCCAGGAGCTTGGGGAACATGCGCTAATGATACTACTTCGGCGGCGGGCCTTCAGCCGCCGGTCAGGGCGAGGAAGTCGCCGAGGCCGCCGGCGGCGGCCTGGAGGTAACGGTTGCGCCCTCGCTCTTCCTCGATCGTCGCCGTCGGGACCTCGCCGTAGTCGTGGCCGGGCAGGATCAGCGTCTTGGCCGGAAGCTGGGAGAGGCGCTTAAGGCTCCGGTACATCTTCTCGGGGTCGGACCCCGGCAGGTCCACGCGGCCGCAGGCGCCGATGAAGAGCGTGTCGCCGGTCAGCACGCGGTCCTCGACGAGGAAGCATTGCGAGCCTGCCGTATGGCCCGGCGTATGGAGGAACGTCAGCTCGAGCTTGCCGAGCCTCGCCTTGTCGCCGCTCTTGGCCGGACGCAGATTCTTCTGGACAGGCTTGAGCGCGAAAGCATCCTCGACGTGCACGTGCACCGGCACGTCGGCTGAGGCGAGGAGCTCCGCGACGCCGTTGATATGGTCCGGGTGGTTGTGAGTCAGCAGCACCCGCGCAAGCCTGAGCCCTTCCTGCTCGACGGCCCGCAGGATCGCCGGAACGTCCCAGGCCGGATCGACGACCGCGCACTCCTTCGTCTCGTCGTCGGCGATCAGGTACACGAAATTCGCCATCGGCCCGAGCTGGAGCGTCTTGAGGATCATTTCTTGCTCTTCGACGGCGGCGGGAAGCGGTACTCGATCTCGCCCGGCTTGAGGTAATCGAGCTCGCGGCGCGCCGCCTGCTCGAGCTCGGGCCCGGCGGCGCGCGCATTCTGGATGCGCCGCTCAAGTCCGGCCTGCTCCGTCTTCAGCTCAGCCAGCTCGCGCCTGAGCTTGTGCAGCTCCCAGCCCCGCGACACGAGCTTGCGGAAGCCCGAGTTGCCGAAGAACACCGCGGCGAGCGCCACCGCCGCCCATAGCCAGGGGCGGCGCCACCACGGCTCCTTCACGCCGCGGCAGCCGCCGAGCCCTGGGTCAGGGCCGCCGGCACGCGGAAGGCTCGGTCGCCCGCGTAGCGCCCCTTGGCTCCGAGCTCCGCCTCGATGCGCAGGAGCCGGTCTCGCCGGAGCGATGGGAGATGACGGTCGAGAAGCCCGCCTCGTGCGCCCGGCGCACCGCGCGAACCGTCTCGGTCACCGAGCCGATCTGGTTCAGCTTGATGAGGATCGCGTTCGTGGCCGACTCCTTGATGGCGCGCTCGAGGAAGCTGAGGTTCGTCACCAGGAGGTCGTCGCCGATCAGGCGGATCTTGCGCCCGATCTTCGCGGTCAAAGCCTTCCAAGCATCCCAGTCGTTCTCGTCGAGCGGGTCCTCAAGCGAGAGGACGTTGTATTTCGATACGATCTCGGCCCAGCGATCATTCATCTGCGCCGGGCTCAGGGTCTTGCCGTCGAAGCGATAGCCGGCTTCGGTGCAGAACTCGCTGGCGGCGGCATCCATGGAGAGCCGGATCTTCGTAGAGGTGCCCGCCTGCTTGAGCGCCTCCTCCAGGACCTGCAGCGCCTCTTCATTGGTCTTCAGATGCGGAGCGAAGCCGCCCTCGTCGCCGACGGCGGTCGAGAGCTTGCGCGACGACAAGAGCTTCTTGAGCGTCTGGTACGTCTCGGCCCCCATCCGGATCGCCTCGGAGAAGCTCTCGGCGCCGGCGGGAACGAGCCTGAATTCCTGGATGTCGACGTTGTTGTCGGCGTGCGAGCCGCCGTTCAGCACGTTCATCATCGGCACCGGCAGGGTGTGCGCATGCACGCCGCCGAGGTACTGGTACAGCGGCAGGCCCACCGCCGCTGGCGCCGAGCTTGCCCTTGTTCGGGGTGCCGTCCAGGCGGATCATCGCCTCGTCGGCCCCCTGCTGGTCCTCGGCGTCGCGGCCGACCAGCGTCTTCTTGATCGTGGTGTTGACGTGGCCCACGGCCTTGAGAACGCCCTTGCCCAAAAAGCGCTTGGGGTCGCCGTCGCGGAGCTCGACCGCCTCGTGCTCGCCGGTCGAGGCGCCGCTCGGCACGCCGGCCCGGGCGGAGGTTCCGTCGGAGAGCCGGACCTCGGCTTCCACGGTCGGGATCCCGCGCGAGTCCAGGATCTCGCGCGCGCTGACGTCGGAAATAGTGATCTTGGCCATGGGGAGGTTAAAGCATTTCCAACGCTAATTCGTCCATGCGCTTCGCGCACGGACTGGCACGGCATTAGGGGTAGCGGCCGAAGCCTTAGCTTCGGCCGCGGATTATCTTCTCGGCGACCGCGAGGAGGGCGTCGAGCTTCGGCTTAGCCGCGGCCTCGGCGTAGAGCCGCACCACGGGCTCGGTGGCCGAGGCGCGCAGGCCGAGCCAGCTGCCGTCCTTCATGATGAACTTGAAGCCGTCCGTCTGGTTGATGCGCCAGACCGACGAGCCGGCGAGGGCCAGCGGGGGCTTGACGCGAAGGCGGTCCTGGAGGTCGGCGACCTGGCTCGCGCGCTCCAGGCGGAAATCGCGGCGCTCGTTGAAGAAGGTGCCGACGCGCTTGTAAAGCTGCTCGCGGATCTTGGCCAAAGGCTTCTTGTCGAAGGCCACCAGCTCGGCCATCAGCAGGCAGGCGAGCATGCCGTCCTTCTCCGGCACGTGGCCCATGATGGAGAGGCCTCCCGACTCCTCTCCCCCGAACAGGAACTGGCCCGAGCGCAAGAATTCCCCGATGAACTTGAAGCCGACCGGCGTCTCGCGGACTTCCAGGCCGTGGTCGCGCAATGGCCCGCGATCACGGGCAGCCTGCCAGGCCGTGGCTCTTGGCCACCGCGTCCACGAAATGCGAGCTCATGAGGCTGCGCGCGATCTTCCCCTTGAGCCCGCGGTTGCGCACCAGGTGGTCGACGGCCAGCGCCAGGACGTCGTTGGCGGGGATCCACACCCCGCCCGCGTCGACGATGCCGAAGCGGTCGCCGTCTCCGTCGCAGGCGAAGCCGAGATCGAGGCGGTCCTTCTTGACGAGGGCGATCAGCTCGCCCAGGCGCTCGGGCGACGGCTCGCTCGAGCCCCCGCCGAAGAGGACGTCGCGGTCCTCGTGCAGGCCGACGGCCTGGATGCCGACCTGCTGGAAGAACGGCCGCAGGTACTGCCGGACCGCGCCGCGGAGGGCGTCCACGCCCACCTTGAGGCGCGAGCCCCGGAGCTTCGGCACGTCCAAGAGCGACGCAAGCTGCTTGAAATAGGCCGGCTTGAAATCCTGGGCGACGACCCAGTTCTCGCGCTCCGCGCGCTCGGAAGACATGGCGGCCACCGAGGAATGCGCAAGCAGGTTGACGCGCCGCTCGATGTCGTCGGTGACCGCGAGCGTCGCGGGGCCGCCCCAGTAGGGCGTCCACTTGTAGCCGTTATACTGCGCCGGGTTGTGGCTGGCGGTGATCATGACGCCGCCGACGGCCTTATGATGGAGGACGGCATGCGCCACGGCGGGCGTGGGCACGTCGGAGGTCGCGACGAGGGACCGCATGTCGAAGGTGGCGAACACCTCGGCCGCCTCGCGCGCGAAGGCCTCGCTCAAGAAACGCGTGTCATAGCCGATGACGATGACGGGGACCTGGGAGAGCTGGCCCGCCTGGGCGCGGTAGTCGGCGGACTCGAAGCCGAACTCGGGATGCTCCCGCACGTGGGCGGCGATGGC
>JAPLKK010000212.1 GCA_026388115.1 Elusimicrobiota bacterium
GCGCGTCCGCCGCCCGCGCCGGGTCGCCGGCCGCCAAGGCCATGCCACCGGAAAGGAAGAGCTTGTTCATATGTCCGAGCCTACCAATTTCGGAGCCCCCGGAGGACTGCGCTCAGGCGCACAAAATGGTTGGCGACGCGGCGTCGATGGTGCTAAAGTTAAGCAGGATATGCCTGAACGCGACGACCATGGTCTTTCCCAGGACGAACTGCGTTCGCGGTTCAACGACTATCTCACGGGCAAGCGGAAGGCCGAGCCCCCGCCGGCCGCTTCGCCGCCGAGAAAGCCTCGGCCCGCGAGGGTCCCGCGGCCGCCCAAGGCGGTCCGGCCCGCCGCGCCCGCGAAGAATGCCGAGGTCCTTCCCGCGAACCTGAGCCCGGCGCAGCTGGCGAAGCTCAAGATCATCAAGGGCTCCCTGCCGTTCCCCAAGTATAAGCGGATCACGCAGCTGGCGGAGCTGGGAAAGGATCCGGCGGCATTCTTCGCCCGGTGGGACCGGCTTCTCAACGGCTTCGGGATGAAGGGCGCGGCGGCCGTCCTTCTGGACGAAACGACGACCGAGCAAGCATGCGTGCTTCGCCTCACCCAGCTTCTCCGGTGCGATCCCGCCGCGGCGAAGAAGCTCGTCCTCGCGCAGCAGTTCGCAAGCTTGCCCGGCGAACGACGGGCGATCCCCATCCGCGACCGGGTGCTCCAGCTGGCCAAGCGTTGGGAATGCTCCTCGGAATCAGCGGCTCGGGTAGTCACCGGCGAAATGAGTGAAAGCGACCTCGCGGTGAAGGTGCTCGCGAGCAAGCTGCGGATCAACGACTCGGCGGCGAGGGCGCTGACCGCGAGACGCGAACCCGGCGATCCGGTGCCGCGGGCGCTGGAGCTCGCGCAAAAGATCCAACTGGAGGCGATGAGCCGTCAGGCCGCGCTATCCCTGGTCGTCGACGGCATCCTGGGAGACATCAAGGCCGAGGAGCAATTGTCGCGCTCGGTGGCCCGGGAGCTTTCGATCCCCGAGGACTTGGCGACGAGGTTGTGCGATCGGCCGACGCTCCGGCCCGTCCCCGCCGTCGAGCGAGGGAGCCGCGCAGCGGCGGAAGTCAGAAGCCTTGCCGCGGAGCTGGGCTTCTCGGTCGAGCAAGCCTGCCGGTTCCTCTGCGGCGAGCTCCCGGCAGCCGAGATCGATGAGGGCGTAGCCCGGGCGACCGCCACGGGGCTGGGGCTGGAGCCCGCGGCGGTCCTCGAACTCAGCCGGCATCCCGACCTGAACGCGGTGCCGATCCAGCAGCGCGCGAAGAAAGCGATCCGCCGCGTCCAACTGGCGGTCGAGAACCTTCGCTGCACGATCGCCGAGGCGGCGGGGCTTCTGTCGGGAGTCGCGGCGCCGAGCTTGCTGGCCTCCATCCTCCGCACGCGACTCACGCTCGGGGAAGACACCGTCGAGCATCTGATCGGATGGATCAGGACTCAGCCGGGGGCTCCCGAGGATGTCATCACGAGCGCCATTGAGCGGATCGAGGATACCAAGGCGTCCGCGTCCTGCACCATCGATCAGGCGGCCCTGATCGTCTGCGGGCGGATCACCCCTGCGGACATCCGGGCCTCCGAGATCGCGCGCGAGCTCGCGATGAGTCCCGCTCTGGCGAGAAAGCTCGTGGACTGGATGGAGGCTGAAAAGGTCGGCGAGAGGGATGCCAAGGCGCGGATCAGGAACCTTCGGACCTGGGCCGCCGACTCGATGGATCAGGCCTGCCGGATGCTTCTCAAGGAGATCCCGACTCCCACGAAGTCGGATTCCGACCTGGTGGGCTATAAGGGCGCCTGGGATTAGCCGCTACCGGATCTTGCGCTCGAACTTGTCCTTGACGTTCTTGTCGATGAAGGCGTCGAGCCCCTTGCCGGCCGCGGCGAGCTCCTTCATCTTGGCGATGTTCACGGGGGTCGCGCTCTGGTTGGTGTAGATGTACTTGGAGCAGTCGGCGAATTCGATGGTCACGGCGTCCTTGGCGAGGTGGTAGCGCTCGACCTTGGACTTGCCGCCGACGTTCTGGTACCGAGCGAAGATCTGCTGTCTCTTGGGCTTTCTCATGCCGGCATTATGCGACATTCGGAGGCGCAAGCGAAACCGGCCCGCCAAGGAATGGGCCTCCCTAAGAGGCGGCTCAGTAGATGGTCCAGCGGCTCCCTTTGGTGTCCGTGTGAGTGCAGTTCACCCACAGCGTCCCGAAGTTCGCGTCGCCGGGAGTGTTGTCGTATGCCCAGCCGCCGGCGTCGGTGATCGACGTCGTTCCCGAGTTCTGGGAGATCGACGCCGAGTCCGCGTGGTAGCTCGGCGCCTTCGCCTTCGGGATGGACGTCAGGTACTTCCCGTTGCCCGTCAGCGACGATAGGTCCACAGGATACAGCCCCTCCATGTCCCCGTAGTAGATGCTCAGGGCGGAGCGGATCGCGCTGAGGCTGCCCTTGGACGCCCCCTCATTCGACTTGCGGATGAGCTCCGCGAACTTCGGGATGGCGATCGCCGCCAAGATGCCGATGATCGCGACCACGATCATCAGCTCGATGAGCGTGAATCCCGGGCGCGCCGGGAATGCACGAGACCCGCCCTGCAAGCCCCCGCCCCCGCCGTTCATAAGCCCATGGCGTTTCCGCGTTCCCGGAGAGCCCCCACTCAGGGCTTCCTCAAGATCGGGCCTTTCTCCAGAGCGGCCCGCACCTTCTGGAGCAGCTGGTCGGGCCGGATCGGCTTCTCGACGAACTCGTTGACCGGCAGCCAGGAATCGTCGCGGTCCTTGTTCGAGAAGGTCCCCGCATAGACGCCCTTCTCGTTGATGGCGGAGAGCATGAGGATGGGGATCCCCTCGGTCCGCGCGTCGTTGCGGATCTCGCGCGCGATGTCGAAGCCGGCGCTCTGGTTCTCCGGGAACATGACGTCCAGGATCACGACGTCGGGCTTCTTGGCGACCAGGTTCTCCACAACGTTCTTCTCGTCGTATTGAGCGTCTACGGCATAGCCATTGGCCTTCAGCACGATGTTCATGGCATCCACGATGTTCCGATCGTCGTCTATGATGTAGACCTTCTTCATCGAGCTCTCCGTTCTCTGAGGCAGTTGCACGCTATTATACCCGTATTTTTATAATCTTCCCCATAGGCGCATGAAAAAGGACGCGATCGCCGTCGTAGGCGCGGGGAAGGGCGGGGCCGCCATCCTGGAGACCCTTCTCAAGATGCCGGATATCGTCATCCTGCACGTCTGCGACCCCCTGCCCGACGCCCCGGGGATGAAGCTCGCACGGGAGCACGGCATCCCTTGCCGCGACGACCTGGAGCACGCCTGCCGCGACCCGAAGGTGGACCTCATCTTCGAGGCGACCGGGCTGAAGGCCGTCTACGACAGGATCTTGACGGTGAAGCAGCCTCACGCGAGGGTCATCGGCGCGTTGGACGCGAAGATCATCTTCCACCTCCTCGACCTCCAGCAAGCCGTGGCCGACGAGCTCGAGCACCGGGTCCACAAGCGGACGCGCGAGCTGGCGGAAGCCAACGAAAAGCTCGAGCAGATCAACAACGAGAAGACCCGCTACCTCATGCACGCCACCCACCAGCTGAAGGCGCCGTTCGCGGCCATCCAGAGCTACACCGACATCCTCCTCGACGGCTACGGCGGCACGCTCGAGCCGCAGACGCGGGACATCGTGCGCAAGGTCAAGCAGCGCTGCGTCCTGCTGAGCAACTCGATCAAGGAGATGCTGGAGCTGGCCAACCTCAAGTCTCTGGTCCGCGAGAACGTCAAGATGGAGGCGATGTCGCTCAACGGCGTCGTCGCCTCGGTCGTCAAACACTTCGCGGACCTCGCCGCCTCTCGGCGCATCCGGCTCGCCGTCGAGCCCTTCCCCGAGACCTGCGTCGTCGGCAACCGCAACCAGCTCCTCATCCTCCTGTCGACCCTCGTCGAGAACGCGATCCATTACTCGCCCGACGGCTCCGAAGTGCGCATCGCGGCCGCGGCCCCGCCCGGCTCCGCGGAGATCCGGGTATCCGTGCGAGACCAGGGCATCGGCATCAAACAGGAGCACCTTGGCCGGATCTTCGACGAGTACTTCAGGGCCAATGAAGCCGTGACCGTGCATGAGCAGGGGACGGGGCTGGGGCTCGCCATCGCCAAGGAGATCGCGGCCTTCCACGGCACCACGGTCGAAGTCGAGAGCGCTCCCGGCCGGGGATCGGTCTTCGCCTTCCGGCTGATCCTGGCCTAGCGCAGCGGGCCCGCCTGGATGATCCTGAAACCGCGAAGACGCGGCAGGCCCTGAATGCCCTGCCGGACGGGCGATCCGTGCGACAAGAAGCCCCCCCTCGCCGCAAGCGGCGAGGGGGGGCTCTTTCAGGTGGTGTTCGTCAGCCGATTAAAGCTTGCGAACGTTAACGGCGCGGGGACCCTTGTCGGAGTCCTGCGTGTCGTACTCAACGGCCTGA
>JAPLKK010000279.1 GCA_026388115.1 Elusimicrobiota bacterium
GGCAGTGCAATCAACCTTTTCAAGGAGCAGATCGCGCGCGGCGAGCGCCGTTCTCGAGCTTCTGGACGAGCCGTCGTAAGCCGCACTCGGCCCTTCCTGCAAGACCGTCCACGGGTTGGCGGGGTAGCCCTCACCCCCTGTCCTCTCTCGAACGCGGGGGAGGGAGAACGACATCGCCCGACGATTTCTCGAACGAGGGAACAACAGCTGCCGGCTATTTGCTCTCTGAGATGAGGGAATTCAGCGCGTGGCGGACCGAGAGGGCGTCGGCCTTCGACTTCATGTAATCCATGTCGAGGCTGCTCCTCTGCAGCTCATAGACGCCTCGAGCGTCCTCGATCTGGCGCCCGGAGCCTCCTTCCTTCGCCCAGACGAGTTTGGAGAGGATCAGGTCTTCGGGCGAGATCACTGACACCCGGGTCTCCCAAAGGGCGAAGGTCTTGCGGCGCGCCAGCGCCTCCCGGTCGTTCTCGCTCCGCGGGAGATAGAAGTCGATCTTCAACCCTGAAGGCTTGTGGATCGCGTTGAACTGGCCCCCGGCCTTGCCGACCTCCTCCAGGGTCGCGGCGTCCACATAAAAGTCCTCGCCGAGGGAGCGGAGCATCTCCTTCATTTGGGCAGCCTGAAGAGCGATGACGATATCCGCGTCAAAGGTGGAACGCAGCCGGCCGTAGATGTTGGAGGCATACGAACCGGTCAGCATGTAGGGAATGCCCAGCCGCTCCAAGGTGACGAAGAGATGCTTCAGGGCTGTTTCTTGGCTCAATGCCGCCGATAGGCCGCGTCAAAGAGACGCGGAGGGAGAATTAGCTTGAGGATCTCGCGCTGGAACTCGTTTGGCGGGAGGTCTCCGAGTCGAGCGCGAAGGCCTGCAGCAAGCAGGGCGATGTTGGTCTCCCGCAACTGGGCCGCCGCGGCCAACCGCTGGCTCGGCGACATCCGTCGAAGGATATCCATCTGCAACGCATCCGCGGACGTCCTCGTTCGCTCCATCTGCCAGAGTATACCGCTTACGCCTCAAGAGCGCCACGAGATACCGCGTTTCTGTCGTGTTACCTTGCGTTCTTTTGGCGCCAAGGCCGCGAGGCGGCGGCACCAGCGGCGGTGCGGCCGACCAGCGTGATGGGCGCCTCCAAGAGGCTGGGTGAGATGGTCATCCACGGCTTCGCGCGGGAGAACTCCTCGAAGTTCATCTCCGTGCGCTTCGGGAACGTCCTGGGTTCCTCCGGCAGCGCGATCAACATCTTCAAGGAGCAGATTGCGCACGGCGGGCCGGTGACGGTCACCCACCCCGACGTGACGCGCTACTTCATGACCGTCGAAGAGGCGGTCCAGCTCGTCTTGCAGGCCTGCGCCATGGGCAGTGGGGGGGAGATCTTCGTCCTGAACATGGGCGAGCCGGTGAAGGTGGCCGACGTGGCGCGCAGCCTGAGCGTGCTGTCGGGGTTCGAGCCCGACAAGGACATCAAGATCGCGTTCACGGGGATGCGCCCGGGCGAGAAGCTCTACGAGGAGCTTTTCCGCGACGAGGACGTGCGGCGCGACACCGGCC
>JAPLKK010000254.1 GCA_026388115.1 Elusimicrobiota bacterium
CCCCGTAGCGTCCGCGGCGATTCAGCTCGCGGGCGAGCCGGCCGTCAGTCCTCCGGCGCCGCCCGCGACCGCGCCGCCCGCGTCCATGCCGCCCGCGTCCGTGCCGCCCGCGGCAGCGCCGCCGGCCGCGGCGGACGTCCATGGGTCGCCCGGCTTCGCCGTTGGAAGAGCGCTTCCCAAATGGTCCGTCGCGTAGCGCAGCGTCTCCTTCGCTCCGAGGTCGTCGGGGGCAAGCTGCAGCGCGGCGCTCGCGTCGGCGGCCGCGCCCGGGTAGTTCTCGAGCCCGAGCCGGGTCTGGGCCCGGCCGGTCAGCGCGTCAAGATTCGTCGGGTCGCGCGACAGCGCCTTCGTGTAGCCGCTCTCGGCGCCGGAGAGGTCCCCCTCCTGCGCTTGGCGAGCAGCGCCCTGCGCCTGCGCGTCCGCGTCGTCGGCGGCGGCAGGAGGACGGCCCGGCGCCGGGCTCGGCGCGGGGGCCGGGTCCGGGGGAGTCCACCCTTCCTTCTGCAGGTCGCCAGTGAGCGGCGAATGCCGGAGCATCGACTCGACCGGCCTCGGGATATCTTGCCACGCCGCGTCGATCGCGCCGTCGGCGGCGGCCCTCTGTCGCTCGAGCGCCGCTCGCTGGCCCGGCGTCAACTCCTCCGCTTCGTCGAGCGCGGCGTCGGCGATCCCCATCGTCTTGCTGTTCTGGCCGATCTTCAGGAGGGCTTGCGAGACGCCGACGAGCCCGCCGAGCAGATGCGGGTCGTTCGCGCCCTCCGGCTTGACCTGCAGCCCGTTCGGCCCGTCCGTGAAGATCTGCGCGCGCCACCGGTCGATGAAGGCGTCGATATCGTTCGCCACGGTCTGGACGCCTTTCGGGTTGTTCGGATCCGCTTTCTGCTGCTCCACGAAGCGGTCGAGCGCCAGGTGCGCCTGGACGACCTCGTCGGGGGTCGCGGTCTTGTCCGAGGATCGGAGCGATTGGATCACTTTGTCCCAGAAGCGCGCCCGGTCTTCCGCGCTCGGACCGTGCCCGCCGTGGCCCCACGGACGAGGCCCGTTGTCGGCGAGCGCGACCCCCGCGCCAAAAGCGAGCAGCCAGGCGAGAAAGGCGTATCGCGCCATCTTCTGCAATGTAGACGCCGACGGAGACGGTGTCAAGGGTCCGCGGGCCCGTCGGAGAAGGGGTTAGTCGCTATCTTGCCGCTGCGACCTGGTGGACCGCTTCGACGAAGTCGACCACGGTCCGGAACCGCTTGGTGGGCTCTTGCTAGAGCGCCTTCGCCATCAGCTCTTCCACCGCCGCGGGGAGCTCCGGCGCCAGCGTGCTCGCAGGCGCGTACGTCTTGTTCATCTTGCTCAGCAGCATCCCCGCCCCGCTGCCCTGGAACGGCAGCCGGCCGGTGATGAGCTCATAGAAGCAGACGGCCAGCGCGTACACGTCCGACTCCCTGCACACCATCCCCTGCTCCTGCTCGGGGGCCATGTACGGCGGCGTACCCACGACCGTTCCGGTCATCGAGAGTTTCGTCGCCGCGTCCTTGGCTTGGCGCGCCACGCCGAAGTCCATCACCTTCACCGTCCCTTCTTCGTCGAGCATCACGTTCGAGGGCTTCAGGTCGCGGTGGATGACGCCGCGCGCGTGCGCGTAGACGAGCGCCTTGCCGATCTTCTCCACCAAGCCCGCCGCCTCGGCCAACCCCAACTTGCCGCGCCGGTCCAGCAGCTCATAGAGCGTCGTGCCGCTGACGTACTCGAACACAAGATAAACGTCGTCGGAGTCTTCGACGACCGCATGGATCTCGACGATGCTCGGATGCTTCAGCCCGGCCACGGTGCGCGCCTCTTTGAGGAACCGCTCGCGCTCGCGCGGGTCGACGCGGATCTCCTCACGCATCTTCTTGACCGCGACGCGGCGGCCGAGCGAGCGGTCCATCGCCTCGTAGACGATGCCCATCCCGCCCAGGCCGATCTGCCGGACCAGCTCGTAGTTGCCGATGACGCGACCGGCCACGGTGATATCGCCGTCCGGCGGAGCGCGCTCGGCCTCGACGGCCGGCGCTCCATCGGCCGCTTCGGGCTCCGCCCCGGCCCCCGTCAGCGACCGGAAGCCGGTCGTCAGGCGCTCGGCCACCGGAGCCCCCGCGGCGTGCAGCAGGCCCAGCGCCACGAGCAGCCCGCCCACGAGCGTCGCGACGACGGTCCACCAGAAGCCGCGGCCTCGGCTCGCCGGTTGGCGCGCCGAGGCGCCGCCCTGCGGCTGCGTGCCGGCCGCGTCGTCGAAGAGGAAGGTCAAGTCCTCGTCATTGCCTGCCGCCCTCGCCGCCTCGAACTTGGCGCGATAGGCGGCCGGGTCTAGAGAGGCGGCTTCCTGAAGCTGCTGCAAGGTAGCGGCGCGATTACCCAGGCCGTACTCCGCCCGCGCGAGCGCGAAATGGGCGGAGGCATCCTTCGGGTCTTGGCGCAACAGCGCCAGCGCCAGCGCCTTGGACTCCTTGTAGTGCCCGCGCCGGGCAAACTCCGACGCGATCTGCTTGGCCGGCCCGCGCGCGCGGGCCGGCGACGCCTCGAGCGCGGCCAGGGCGTCGCGCAGCGCCTCGCCGTAGCGGCCGGTCGCGATGTTGAGCGCCGCTCGGCGGGTGAGAGCGTCGGGGTTGCCGGCATCCAGCGCCAGGGCCCGGTCGAGCAGACCGCGGGCGCGGTCGTAATCCCTGACGCGCAGCAGCTGCCAGGCCTGCTGGGACAACAGCGCCGATTCCGCCTCCAGCGGAGACCTCGCCCCACGCCCGGCTCCGAAGATTCGGAGCTGTCCGCCGGCTAGCTGCGCGGCCTGCCCCCCGTTCTGTCCCTCCCAAGGATTCGCGGCCTTGGGAGCATTCATCTCGTCGCCGAGCTGCTTGGTCGCGTAACGCAGCGTCTCTCTGGCGGTGCCATTGCCCGAATCCTGCCCCAGCACCGCCCTCGCGTCGTCGGCCGCTCCAAGGTTGTCGCCCATCCGCAGGCGGACCTGGCCGCGTCCGTTCAGGGCATCGATGTTCGACGGGTCGCTGTCCAACGCATCCGTGAACGAGTGCTCGGCGCCGGAGAAGTCGCCGGCTTGCGCCTTGTTGTTGCCGATCACCACGTTCAGATCCGGAGTGATCGGATTCACCGGATTATTCGGGCCGGGCTGCGGCGAAGGGCCGGGGTCGGGCTGCGGTTTGGGTTTGGGAGAAACGTCATAACCCACGTCTTTGAGGAAATCCTTCAGACGATTGCGCTGCGCCCCCGCCGTCGTCGCCCACAGCTCGGGGCGGTTGGGGTCCTGCTGGCGGTCGGGATTCGTCGACTCATTCTGGTCCGGCTTCCCGTCGCGGCCCGGCATCCCGCCGAAATCCGGCATCCCGTCCTTCGTACGCTTCGGCATCATGTCGAATCCGCCGGTGACCTGCGTCTGTCCCGCGTTAAGCTGTCCCTGGAGTTAGGCTATCTGGGCCGGCGTCAACTTCTTGTTTTTGCCGGGCATCAACTGGTCCTTGGCGACCCCCATGTCCTTGCCGCCCCTCCCGACCTCGAGCAAGCCTTTCGAAACGGCGGTGAAAGCCCCGAGCACCTCCGGTGAGTAGGCGTCCGCCTGCTGCTGGTCGGTGCCCTGTTTCGTGACGATGTCCATGCGCATCTTCTTGAGTTCCAGGCGCGCGTCATTGACGTGCCCCTCGAGGGTCTTCACGGCCTCGGGGTTCTTAGGATTGTCCTTCTCGGTCGTCACGTATTCCGTAAGGGCATCCCGGGCAGCGGTGTACTCTTCGAACGTCGCCGGCTTCACGTTGCGAAGAAAGTGCGTATCGAGCATCCCCTTCTGCACGCCTTTCAGGCCATCCGCCTGGGTCCCCTGGACAGCAGCGCCCTGGCTGTTGTTGTCGTCGGCGAACAGCCGCCCGGGAAGTGAAAGGGAGAACGCAAACGGGATGATGAGCAGGAAGAAGAGCGATGCCTTTTTCATGTTTCCTCGACCGATGATTAGGGTAAAAGCGGACTCCGCCTCTGTCAAGGCCCTTTCTAGGGTAGAATCGGGCAGCAACGATTCGGCAACGGTTATCGGCCGAAAACGTCGATGGAGGCGTACAGCTCGCCTGGCGACGCGAACCGGGCCGCCGGGTCCGGCGTCAGCGCCCGCGCCATCGCCGCGTCGAAGCCGGCCGGCAAGCCCGGCGCGCGGCGCGAGGGCAGGTCGAAGCGGCCGGCCAGCTTGTCCAGCAGGACCGTCCCCGAGGGCCCCTCGAACGGCAGACGGCCCGTGGCCGTCTCGTAGAGGCAGACACCGAGAGAGAAGACATCGGATTCCTTGCGCAGGTGCCCCTGGTCGGCCTCCGGCGCCATGTAGGCCGGCGTCCCCGCGACCGTCTTGGTCACGACCGCGCCGCCCTCCGGAGCGAACCGCGCCAGGCCGAAATCCATCACCTTGGGAGAGCCATCCGGCGTGACCATGACATTGGAAGGCTTGAGGTCTCGGTGGATGATCCCGCGCTCGTGCGCGTGCTGCACGGCGGCGCAGATGCCGCGAAAGAGAATGACGGCCTCCTTCAGCCCCAGCTTCCCCTGCTCCTGCAACATCGCATGGAGGGTCCTTCCGGGCACGAACTCGAAGACGAGGTACAGGTCCGGCCCATCCTCGATGATGGAGTAGACCTCCACGATGCCGGGGTGCTTCAAGCCCGCGACCACCCGCGCCTCCTTGATGAACGCCTCGCGCTCGCGCGGGTCGTCGCGGATATCCCCGCGCATCTGTTTGACCGCCACGCGGCGCTTGAGGCTCCTGTCCACGGCTTCGTAGACGATCCCCATGCCGCCCGAGGCGATGACGCGGGTGAACGTGTAATAGTCCCAGAAGCGGCCGGAAGGACGCGCCTCGGGAGGGGTGGAGCGCACGCCGACGCGCCGCAGCGCCGTCGTCGCCCGGCCGAGCCACCCGGGCGAAAGGAGGCGGAACAGGCCGAGCGCGATCAGGAGGCCTCCGCTCAAGGTCCATAACAGCGGGATCCAAGCACGCGGCTCACGGCGAGGCGGCATGGCAGGCGGGAACAACGGCATGCCGGGACGGACCAGGAAGAGAAGCTCCGTATCTTCGCTCGAGGGAAGCTGGATCGCGGCTTGAAGCGTGGGGGCGAAGCGCTGATCGAGGCGCGCGGCCCGGGTCAGAGAATCGATCATCTCGACGCGGCGCTTGAGGCCTCCCTGCGCGCGCCCGAGCGCCTCGAAGCTGAGGGCGTCGTTCGGCGCTGCCGTGGCCGCCCGCGTCGCGTCGTCGAGCGCCTCCGAGAAGTAGCGCATCCCGCTCAGGGACCATGCCCGCGTGTTGAGCGCCCGCACGTTCGACGGCTCGACGCGGAGGGCCTCCGTCGCGTCCTCGACGGCTCCCCGATGGTCGCCCGAGCGCTCCCGCGCCATGGCCCGGAGGTTTCGCGCCTCGACGTTGGCGGGCTCGATCTCCAAGGCCCTGCCGGCCGAAGCGATGACGCCGGCGAGGTCCCCCAACTCGAGCGAGCGGCCCGCCTCCTGGGTCCAGCGGGAGGGGTTTTGAGCCCCGGCCGCCGAGGTCGAGCCGCCGCGCGGCAAGACCGTTTGGTCCGCGGCCGACAAGGCGGCCCCCGAGTCCTGCGCCGCGGCGCCCCCGGCCGCCTGCGCGCCGGCGGCCGCCGCCTTCGCGGCCGCGACGGCCTCTCCGCCCAGGCCGAGCGCCAGCCGCGAGGAGCGGCCCGCCGTAAGATGATACAGCTCCCTTGCGTTCGCGTTCTCCGGCTCGAGCTCGAGGGCCTTGGCCGCATCGCGATGAGCCTGCTCGAAGTCGCCCGCCCGTTCGGCCGCGAAGCCCCTGCCGAGAAAGTCGGCCGCGGTCAGCCGGCGCAGCCCGAGCGCCAGCGCGATCACCCGGTCCCAGGCCCGGGCGGCGTCGAGCCAGCGGCCCTGCCTGAAGGCGTCGAGGCCGCGGCGCTCGAGGAGGCCGATCTCCTCCAGGCGGCGGCGATCGCCTTCTCCGCTCCTGCCGCGCTCCTCCCTCCCGTGGCGAGGGTCGTGAGAGTCCCCCTGCCGTTCGTCGGCGCCGGCCGGCGCGAACGGAAGGAAGAGGAGCGCCGCGAGGCACAGAACGGTTTTTGGTCTAGGCACGAGGAACCGCCTAGGCACTCTTGATCGGCGCGGCGAGCGCCTCGAGCGCGGCCAGGAACTCCGAGCATCTGGTAGGCGAGCACGCCGAGGGCGAAGATGTCCGATTGCTTGCACACCAGCCCCTGCTCCTGCTCCGGCGCCATGTACGGAGGCGTGCCGGCCACGGTGTTCGTCATCGCGAGCTTGGCCATCGCGTCTTCCGCCTGGCGCGCGATGCCGAAATCCATCACCTTCACCCGCCCCTCGCGGTCGATCATGATGTTCGGCGGCTTGAGGTCGCGGTGCATGAGGTCCTTGCCGTGCGCGTGCTCGACGGCGGCGCACACCTCGCGCAGGATCGAGAGGGCCGCGGGAAGACCGAAGGTCTTTTCGCGCTTGAGCTTGTCGGCGAGGGTCTCGCCCTCGACGTGTTCGAAGACCAGATAGATATCCGGGCCGTCCTCGGCCACCTGGAAGATCTGAACGATGCCGGGATGCTTCAGCGACGCCACGGTGCGCGCCTCCTTGAGGAAGCGCTCGCGCTCGTGCGGGTCCGCGCGGATCTCATCGCGCATCCGCTTGATCGCCACGCGGCGGCCGAGAGCGCTGTCGACGGCCTCGTACACGACGCCCATGCCTCCTTTCGCCAGTTCCTTGCGGTCCCGATAGAGGGACCAGAAGGCGCTTGCGCCCGCCGCCGGTCCCGCGGAAGCCGAGCGCGCCGTCGTCGCCTCCCTGGCCCGCGAGCCGATATGCAGGAGGCCCAAGGCGATCAAGACGCCGCCGAAGAGGCTGTAGAGGACGAGATGCCACGCTTTGGAGCCGCGCGCCGCCTCGGGGCGCGGCGCGGAAGCCTGGGCGCCGCCGAAGAGCGTCTCGGTGTCGGCATACTCGGGCAGTTGGACGGCCTCCTGGTAGGTCTTCCCGTACATCTCGGGTTCCATCCGAGCCGCCTCGCGAAGCCTTTCGAGCATCTCCGCGCGCCGGCCCAACCCGCCGAGCGCCCGCGCCTCGTTGACCCAGGCGAAGCCGTCCGACGGCCGGAGGCTCCGCGCCGCCTGCGCGTCTTTGAGCGCGTCGGCATAGCGCTTGAGCCCGTTGTGCGCCCAAGACCGCGCTTCGAGGGCCTGCGGGTTCTTCTCGGGGGCCAGCAGGCTCAGCGAGGCGTTCGCATCCTGGAGCGCCTCGACATAACGCCCCCGCTGAGATTCCGCGATGGATTTCACGTGATACGCCGTCGCGTTGTTGCGATCCAGAACGATGGCCTTGGCGGCCAATACCGTCGCGTTGACCGGGTCCTTGAGGCGCAGCGCCCGCTGCGCATCGACCACCAAGCCGTACGCGGCCGCCGCGGGATTCGCGGCCCCGGGCGCCGCGTCCGTCTGCGCCCGCGAGGCGAGCCTTGCCGGAGAAGGCAGATCCGGAAGAACACCCCGCGCTTCGGTCCGGTCGACATTGTCGTCGAGCGACGGCTGCAATCCCGAGGTCGAGGTGTTCAGGTGGACCCGCGAGATCTTCCCTTCGGTCAGATGATAGAGCGTCTTGGCTTCCAAGCTGCGCGGGTTGAACTGCAGCGAGATCTCGGCGTCGCGATGGGCCTGCTCATGGTCCCCCACCCGGTCGGCGGCCAATCCTCGATAGTAGTAGTTGCGCCAGTTCGCCCCTCCGAGCGCGATCGCTCGATTCATCGCGTCGAACCCAGCCTGATTGTTCCCTTGCTGGATATGGATGCGCCCGACACCCGATTGTATCGCCGGGCTGTTGGGATCGATGTTTTGGAGGGCGTCGGCCAGCCCTGCACCCGGGTCCGGATGGGGCTTCGGCCGGGCCCTCGGGTCCTGGCCCTGCCCGCTCGGATCAGTTCCCGTCGTGTCCTCTTGCTGATTCGCCGCGTTCGCCGCGGCTTGGGCTTCCGACAACTTGGCCAGCAAGTCGGAGAGCGCCTTCTTCGCCGCTTCCGCCTGAGACTTGCCGACCATCGGGACGATCTTGCCCGCGTCCATATCCCGGATATCTTCCGGTGAGAAATTCTTCCCAAGCACGCCCTGGGCGATCGAGACCGCGGCGAGCTGGACATCGATCGGGACGTTGTTGAGCCCCGCGTCGGAGAAGGCTTTCTGCAGCATTGGATACTTCTCGAATGCCTGCGCCAGCAGCTGCTTCTGCGTCTTCTCCCGCTCCTGCGCCGACAACGGCGCTCTCGTCGACTGCGCGGGCTTCTTGGAGGGGGGGTCCGGGCCTTCGGCGCCTGCGGGCATGAAGGCGCACAAGACAAGTCCGAGGAGAGCCGCGAAGGGATTCATGGGTGGAGCTTTCCAAGTATAGCGGGACCCCTTGAAAAGTCAAGAATCACGGTCTATGCTTAGGGCACCCCTGCGAGGAGGTGCCGAGATGGCCCCCCGTAACCGACTCTTCCTGCCGTTCATTTGCATCGCCTTTACAGCCGCGATCGCCGCCGCTCAAGCGGCGACTCTCGACGAACAGCTTTCGAGAGCGGGCATCCTCGACCGGACCATGCTCAGCGGCAAGGCGAACGCGACGCTCGACCGGCTCTATAAGCAGGCGACCAACAAGAACCCAAGCACCGCGAAGAGCGGGCAGCAGTCGCTGGATGCCGAGATCAGGAAGGACGTAGGACCCTACCGCGCCTACCAGACCTGTCAGCAAGCGCTGGATGACGGCGATGACACCTCGAAGATCCTATCGTGCAGCGAGTTCAGGCTTGCCCAGATGGAAGGCGTCATCGACGTCGCCATGCTTCAGAACCTGCGGTATCAGCTCAACCTGGTCGCCGCGCCCGGAAGCAGCTGTGACCAAGATCAGCGACTCGCCTGCCAAGTCGATTGCTTCAGCAGGACGTCTTGCGATTGCTGCAGACTTTGAGCTGAAGCTTCGCCGCAGATCAGGACACGCAAGCCTATAGATGATTCGGGTTGAGCTTGTCCGGCTGGCCGGCCGGAGGCATCCCTTCTTTCGCGGCCTTCACGCCGTCCAGCAGCGCCCGGAACGCGATGACCGGAGACCAGACGAGGATGCGCGCCAGCCACGCCAGCTGAAGGACGCGCGCCGCGACAAGGCTCGCGACGGCGCCGACGGTCGGCCGGCCGCTCTCGGCCACGACGTTGATATGCGGGATGAGACGCGCCACCCAACCGTCGAACAAGCTCTTCGATCCCTCGCTGTTGTCCAGCAGGGACCTGGTGAAACCGCCAATGAAGCGCGTCGCCGGGCTCGCGGGGTTGATCTTATACGCCGCGCCCCAGGCGAAGAGCAGCGGTGCGCGAAGAACGCCGAGCGCGAGCCCGCTGACAGCGGAGAGCGCGATGTCGTAAAGCTCCATCAGGCCGTAGGCGGCCCAGGTGGGCCACAGCCAGGTCCAATGCCAGCCGCCGGCGTTCTTGCTGGTCCAGAAATCCCACCAGCGGTTCAGGTTCCGCCGGAGCTGCGTGTCGCCGCTCCAGAAATTCATCACTCGATGGACGCGCGATCCGGAGTAGCCGGCGCCCTCGAGCACGGTCCGCCCTCCCTTCCAGAACCAGCCGGGCAGATGATAGATGGTGAGCGCGCTGACCAGCGTGCCGCCGACCTTGAAGGCCAGCGGGATGAGGCCGGCGCCGCCGGCCAGGCCGACG
>JAPLKK010000092.1 GCA_026388115.1 Elusimicrobiota bacterium
CCGGCACGCCGGGGTGGCGGGATTCGACCTCCGCGCGCAGGGTCTGCAGGCGCTCCTCGGAGACCCGGTCCGCGTGCGTAAGGACCACGAGGCTGGCGCGCCGGAGCGCCCAGCGCGGCTCGCGCAGGTTCCCGAGCGGCAGGAGGCTGCCGCCGCCCCACGGGTCCGTCGCATTGAGCAGGACGATGTCGACGTCGCGCTGCAGGCGCAGATGCTGGAAGCCGTCGTCGAGCAGCAGGACGTCCGGGCGGAAGCGCCGCACCGCCGTCTCGGCCGCCTTGACGCGGTCGGCCGATATCAGGATCGGCACGTCGAGCCCTTCGAGCGCGTGGTGCATCATCCAGGGCTCGTCTCCCGTCTGGCGCCAGGAAGGATGCCGGTCCTCGTGGAGGACCACGACCTCTTTGCCCTGTTCGGGGCGCGCGTAGCCGCGGGTCAGTATGGCGACGGACTTGTGATTGCGGCGCAGGGTCTGGGCGGCCAGGAGCACGGCCGTCGTCTTCCCGGTCCCGCCGGCGGTGAGGTTGCCGATGCAGATCGTGCGCGCTCGCACGCGGCGCGAGGGCAAGAAGCCCGCGTCGTAGAGGAGGCGGCGGAGGATCATCCCGGCGCCATACAGCCAGGAGGCGGCGAGCAGCAGCAGGGTGCCCGCCGAATTCCCGCGCAGGCGTTCGCGGGTCCTGGCAAGATTCACTTCGTCGCCCCGCTCGTCGTCGCCGTCTCGCGAAGCAGCTCCAGCGCCATGAAGGCGACGCCCTCGGGCGAGAGCTCGCGCATGCACTCGAGGGCGTAGGGGCAATCGTTGAGGCGGCAGGCGATGCAGTGCAGGTCTTCCAGCCGCGCTACGAGGTGGCGCGGGTGCGGAGGGTTCCAGCAGGCGGGGTCGCTCGAGCCGTGGATCGTGAGCGTCGGCGTCCCGCAGGCGACCGCGATATGCTTGGGCCCGTTGCAGTTGGTCACGACCAGGCTGCAACAGGACAGCAGGGCGGCGAGTTCGCCCAGCCGCGGCGTCCGGGGCGCGACTCTTGCCGTGGGACCGGCTAACGCCGTCACCTTTTCGGCCAAGGCCTCCTCTCCCGGCCCCCAGAAGACGATGAACCGGGCTCCCGTCGCGTCGGCGAGGCGCCGTCCCAGTTCGCCGTAGGACGACGCGGGCCAACGCCGGGTCGGCTTGCGTGAAGCCGGCACCAGGCCGATGAGCGGCCCGGCGCGGCCCGGGTCGGGGCCGCCGCGCCCCGGGTCGGCGGCGGCGTCGGCGAAGAGCTCGGCCACGACGCGCCGGGCCGCCTCGCGGGCCGGAGGCGGGACGGACAGCGTGGGCAGAAAATCGCTCTCGTCCGGCGAGAGGCCCAAGGAGCGCAGGACGCGGATCTTTTCGAGGCCCGCGTAGCAAGGCGCCGGCGACTGCTGGAGGCGGCGGTTGTAGGCCCAGCGATGCCAGACGTGGGCCGGCCCCGCCCGCAAGGGCGCCCCGGAGGCGAACGTCAGGATGGCGGAGCGCGGGTTGCCCATGTAATCGATCACCCAATCGTAGCGCTCGGCGCGCACGAGCCGGAGCCAGCGCCAGTAGCCTCCGGCGGCGCTTTCGCCCGGCCCCAGAGCATAGCGATGCACTCGCGCGAGCTCCGGCAGTCCTTCGAGGACCTCGTCGCAGGGCGGCTCGGTCAGGAAATGGATCTCCGCGCCGGGGAAAAGCTTCTTGAGCGCGCGCACCGCGGGGGTCGTCAGCAGGACGTCGCCGATGCGGCGCAGCATGATGACCAGGATCTTGCGCGGGGCCGCCGAGCCCCGGGTCGGGGCCGCCGATCTATCTGCCATTCTTCTTCCGATGCACTCTGTCGTATAGCGCGAGATACGCCTCGACCATTCCAGACCAGCCCCGTTCGCGCGCAAGCCGCAGGCCTCCCTCGGCCAGGCGCGCCGCCGTCTTCCCTTCGGCCAGGAGCTCGATGGCCCGGGCCATCGCGTCGAGGTCCCGGCTGTCGGGCAGGACCAGGGCGTTGACGCCGTCTTGGAGCAGCTCGGCCGCGCCGCAGGTCGAGGTGACGGCCGTCGCCAGGCCGCTTGCCATCGCCTCCAACGCCGTCAGGCCGAAGGTCTCGTAATGCGCGGGCAGGATGAAGGCGTCGCAGGCGCGATAGACGCGCTCGGGCCGGTCCGTCCTAGGCAGGGTTCTGAGCCGCCCGGCCGCCCTGAGCGCCGTCGAAGCCGGGTGCTCGGCCGCATGGACGTCGCCGACGACGAGCAAGATCCACTCCTTGCCGAGCTTCGCGCGCGAGAAGGCCTCCAGCAGGCCCTCGATGTTGCGCCGCTGAGCGTCGCCCGAGATCAAGGACAACAGGATCCGCGAGCCGGCCGGCAGGCCGAGCTTTGCCTGCAGCTCGCGCCGGGCCTCGTCCTTGCCTTCCGGAGTGAAGCGGCCGCTGTCCACCCCCGGGGGGATCACCTCGACGCGCGCCGGGTCCACGTCGTAGAAGCGCGCCAGGTCGCGCCGGGCGCGCTCGCTGACGGTGACGATGCAGCTCGCCGCCTCGAACTGGCGGCGGCGCACGAAGAGCGTCCCCGCCGAGCCGACGCGCGGGCGCCCGGCGTACTGCGCCTCGGCGGCATCCACGTTGTTGACGGTCAGCACGTCCTGGCGGGTGAGGTCTCCGTGGCCGTGCACGATATCGGCGCGCAGGGCGCGGGCGGCGAGCCGCGCGGCGAGGTCGAAGCTCCAGGCGCGCAAGGTCGAGCAGAACGGGACCATGGCGACCCGGTGCGAGCGCACCCCC
This sequence comes from Elusimicrobiota bacterium, assembly GCA_026388115.1. Classification (GTDB taxonomy): domain Bacteria; phylum Elusimicrobiota; class Elusimicrobia; order UBA1565; family JACRDR01; genus JAPLKK01. The sequence goes on from JAPLKK010000092.1 coordinate 2,775, forward strand.
AGAGGCGGCGCGGCCGGCGGCCGCCAGCTCAGCAAGCGCACGGTGTGCCCCGCCTTCGCCGCGCCCGCGGCCAGCTCGCGCGCGAGCGTCGTCGTGCCGCTCAGGCTTCGGGCGTCGCGGACGGCCATGGCGATGCGAAGGGGTCTCGGCATCAGAGGCGGGCCTTCCCCCGGGTGAGGTTCAGATGGAAGTCGAAGCGGTTGTCGTCGCCGCGGATGAAGAGCCGCTTGATCGGCCCGTCCTTCTCCGGGTCCCAGCGCCGGGGGGACATGCCCTGGCGGAAGGCGAAATCGTAGCGGTAGCCCGCCTCGCGCGCCGCCTGGCGGATCGCCGGGACGTAGGCGCCCCCGCCGTACGGGTAGGCGAAGCCGAGGATCGGAGTGCCCAGCTTCTCCTCCAGCCGCCGCTTCGACTCGGTGAGCTCCCAGCGGACCTGCTCGAGCGTCAGGTCCGGCAGGTTCGGGTGCTTCATCGTGTGGGAACCGAATTCCACGCTGCCCGAGTCGCGCAGCTCGAGGACCTGCTTCCAGGTGAGCATGCGGATCCAGGGCTCCGAGGCGGGGCTGTGCCAGGAGTTGTGCTTGTCCATGTCCTCTGAAACGAGGAAGATGTTGCCCTTGACCCCGACCTCCTTCATGATCGGGTACGCGACCTCGGCGTTGTTCGCGTAGCCGTCGTCGAAGGTGACGAGGACGGGCTTGGCCGGCCACGGCCGCTTTCCAGTCTCGGCCTCGTAGAGCTCGCGGAAGAGCAGCGGCGTGTAGCCGTGGCGCAGGAGGTACTGCATCTGCCACCGGAACTCGCGCGCGCTGACCCACAGCTTCTTGAGCTTGGAGCCCGCCGGCGGGTCGCCGACCTTGTGATAGGCGAGGACGGGGAGGCCGTCCGCGACGATCGGCCGCCACCAGTTCCAGCGCGCGCTGGCGGCCAGGGCGGCGGCGCCGCCGACGCAGGGAAGCAAAGCGTCAATCATGATGTCCCTTCTCTGGCGACAAAGTCTGTTCTTCCTCTGTTGCCGTGTCGGCGCGCCTATCAGGCCGCCGGCCCAACTCGGCGAGTTTCACATATTTGACCCAAGTGTGGAAGGAGGAGAGGCCGGCATAGACGATGCCCGGAAGGCCGTCGAGGACGGCGAGCCGGAGGAAGAGCCGGACGAACAGCTCCCAGAAGGGCAGCAGATGGTGGGCGAAGCTCGCGCGGCGCCCCGCCTCCCAGCGCTTGCGCGCGGCGAGGGTGGTGTAGCGCGAGAGCTTCTCGAAGTACTCATCCATGTCCCTGTAGGGGATGTGCCGGATGCGGCCTGACGTGCGTCCGAGGGGCTCGGGCGCCAGAAGGCCCTCGTGGAGGCCGCCGCCGGTGAATCGGCCGCGGCCGTGCCGCACCAAGCGCAGATGTCGCTCGGAGCCGAGCCCGCCCCAGCGGAGCACGCGGCCCATGAATTCCACCTCGAACGGGATGACGAATCCATTTACCTCTCCCTTCCCCCTTGTGGGAGCATCACCCCCGGGCTGGGGTGGGGGGGCCTCAGCGGTGGGGAGCAGCCGCCTGAGCTCCTCGGCCAGAGCGGGCGTGACCCGCTCGTCGGCGTCGATCGAGAGGATCCATCCCTTCGTCGCCCGTTCGAGCGCGAACTGCTTCTGCGAGGCGTAGCCGTCGAAGGTCCGGGCCTCGACGCGCGCGCCGAAGCCGCGGGCGATCTCGACGGTACGGTCGGTGGAGTGGTTGTCGACGACGACGATCTCCGAGGCGAGCCCGCGCAGGCTGTCGAGGCAGGCCGGCAGGTCCCGCTCTTCGTCGCGCGTGATGAGGACCGCGCTGAGGTCGAGGCTCATCGCCGCCGGGCCTCCTCCGCTCTCCCTCTCCCGCCGACGGCTTGAGAGGGCAGGGGCGGGGGCGGAGCGCCGCCCCGTTCCGCCCATGCCTGCTCATAGATCTGCTGCGTCTTCGCCGCGGCCTCCCGGAGGGAGAATCGCTTCAGCTCCCGCGCCGCGGCCGCGGCGACCTTCTGGGCCAGGCCGGGCTCGTCCAGCAGGCGGCACGCCGCCGCGGCAAGGCCTTTGGGGTCGCGCGGCTGGGCCAGCAGGGCGGTGCGGCCGTCCTCGACCACTTCGCCGATCCCGCCGGCGGTCGTAGCCGCGATCGGCAGGCCGCAGGCCATGGCTTCGAGGAGCACGCTGCCCATGCCCTCGCCCCACGAAGACAAGACGAACACGTCGAGCGCCTGCAGCCAGGCGCCGGGGTCCTTCTGGAAGCCCGTGAAGCGGACCGCATCGGCGACGCCGATCTCGCGCGCCAGGCTCTCCAGCTCCTCGCGGAGAGGCCCCTCGCCGACGATCCAGAAGCTGGCGCCGGGCTTCCTCTCGCGGATGCTCGCGGCCGCTCTCAGAAAGGTGGCTTGGTCCTTGTGCGGCACCAAGGCGGCGATGTTGCCGATCCAAGGGGCCTGCGGGTCGACATGCCACTCGCGCCCCAGGCGCGCGCGCAGTTCGCGGCGGCGCTCCGCCGTCGGGGGAGCCAGGAGCGCGGCGCCCGCGGCGCGCGCCTCGTCGGCGTCCGTCGGCACGCTGTCGCGGACCACGGCCAGCTTCTCGTCCGGAAGGCCCTGCCCGCGCAGGATGCGGGCGATCGCCTCGCTGACGGCGATCACGCGGCCGGCGCTCTCGTACTTCAGCCGGCGGCTGAGCCAGCCCGAGAGGGGGAAATCCACTCGCCGGTGGACGACCCACGGCGGCCCCCCCGCCAGGCCGGCGAGGAAAGCCGTCGAGGCCGTATGGCCCGTGTGCGCGTGCACGACGACGGGGTGCTCCGTCGCTCGCCGCCGCGCCGCCCGCCGCAGGAGCGCCGCGGAGAGCGGGTCCCACTCGGCGAGGAACGGGAGGCGGAGAGGCTCGAGATCGAGCCGCACGGCCTCGGCCTCGAGGGCGCCGCCGCGCCGGCACGCGATGATGTTCTCGTGTCCGGCCTCGCGCAGCGCGCAGGCGAGGTAGAGGAGCTGGCGCTCCCCTCCGCGCAAGCCGCGCTCGCTATCGAGATGGAATATCGTGAAGCGTCTGCTCGTAGAACCTCTCCGTTTCCCGGATGAACCGGGGAAAGCTGAACTGCGACTCGAAGCGCCGGCGGGCGCGTTCGCCGATGCGGCGGCGAAGCTCCGCGCCGCCCAAGAGCGCGGAGATCGCGGCCGCCATCTCGCGCGCGTCCGACGGCGGCACGAGGATGCCGCTCAGTCCGCTCTCGATGAACTCCGGCAGGCAGCCGACGGCGGTCGCCACGACGGGCCGGCCCGCCGACATCCATTCGATCGCGGCGCGGCTGACGGCCTCGGAGCCGGTGGAGGCCACGACGCCGACGTGGCAGGACCGGATGAAGGCGAGGGCGTCGGGCACGTGTCCCAGGAGTTCGCACCGGCCGCGCAGGCCGACGTTCGAAAGCAGGGCCTCCAGCTGGGCCCGCCTGACGTTCTCCTCGCGCCCCGCGATGAGGAATCGCGCCTGAGGGAACTGCATGGCGACCAGGGCGGCTGCGCGCAGGAAATCGGCGTGGCCCTTCACCGGGTCGAGGCGGCCGATGATGCCGACGCGAGGCGGCCCGTCGGGCTCGGGCGCCGCCTCGGTCCCCTCGATGCCCGGGTAGACGGTCGCCGCCGGGCACGAGATGCCGGGGTACAGCTTCTTGAATTGCGCGAGGATGACGTTGGTCGGCGCGATGAAGCCCGCGGTCCGCCTCCACAAGACGCGGCCCGCCGGCGTGCGGCGCGCCGGCCGCGCGTCGGCGCGGGTGCGGACGATGCGCGGCCGGTCGGCGAGGGAATGCGCCAGCGCCAGAGACAGCGTGTGCGACGACCCGGTGTGCGCGTTCAGCAGCTCGATCCGGCTCTCCTGGGCGGCCTGGCGCGCCGACCAGAGGTCGCGCAGTCCG
>JAPLKK010000242.1:0-45895 GCA_026388115.1 Elusimicrobiota bacterium
AGCTCCTCTTCCCGACCGCCTGCTTGGCGCTCGCGGCCGGCTTCTGCCGCGCCGCCGGGATCGCCGATCCCGCCTCCGTCAACTGCGAGGAGAAAGGGGGCAAGGTGGAGGTCTACGACGGGAAGAACGGCCAGGTCGGCTTCTGCCGGCTCGGCGACCAAGCCGCGATCGCGGAGTGGACGCTGTTCCGGGGCGGCAAGACGAAGGCGATCCAGGCCTTCAAGAAGCATGCTTCCCCGAAGGGCGGCGCGAAGGAATATTGCGCCCAGGCCGGCGGCAGGATCGTCGAGTTCACGCGCGGCAAGACCAGGCTCTCCGCCTGCAAGTTCCCCGACAAGTCGGCGATGGACATCGACACCCTCTTCGAGGGCCCCGCGCGCCGTCCGAAGCTCGCCGAGCTGCTGAAGTAGCGCCGGAACGTACGGCGCCGCCTACGTCTTGCCGCGGCCGAAGGGCTTCGTCATGAAGACGAGGGCGGGCAGCAGGATGAGCGAGGAGAGGCAGGCCACGACCATGGCCAGGCCGATGAGGAGGCCGAAGAGGACCGTCGGAACGAACTTGGACAGAGACAGGATCAGGAAGCCCACCGTGATGGTCAGGGAGGTGTAGAGGATCGGGTTGCCGATGGTGTGGTGGCTCGCGCGCATGGCGCGCAGGTAATCCCCGTCTTTGAGGATCTCCTTCTCGAAGCGGTAGAGGTACTGGATGGTGTTGTTGACCGCGATGCCCAGGGCCACGGAGACGATGGTGATGGTCATGACGTCCAGGGATATCCCGCCGAGGCCCATCACGCCGAGGACGGTCAGGGAGGCCAGCGCCTGCGGCAGCAGGGCGATGAGCGAGATCTTGACGGAGCGGAACAGCAGCAGGAGCGTCACGAACAGCACCAGCATCGAGAAGCCGATGCTCTTGATCTGCGAGGTGTAGAGGCTCTGAAGCATGTTGTTGTAGAGGAGCATGAGGCCGCTGATCCTGAACTGGTCCTCCCGCAGGCCCACCTTGGCGACGAGATCCTTCCGGATGCGCTGGATGAGCTCCGAGCGGCGGAGGGTGGGGCTCGAGTCCTTGATGCGCGCCGTGATGCGCGCTTCGCCGTTCTCGATGGAGACGTAGGGCGTGATCAAGAAGTCCCGGAAACGGTCGGAGACCGATTGGTACAGCAAGGCCAGGCCCATGCTGTCGAGCTCCGCGCCCCCGTTGAGGATGACGGCCATCTTCTTCAGCGTGGCCAGGGAGAGGACCTTGCCCGCCTCCGGAAGGGTCTCGAGATAGTCATGGACCTTCTCGATGGTGGCGATGCGCTCGGCCGTGTACCAGTACTTCGCGGGATCCCCCTCGCTCTGCCCGAACTCCTGGAACTCCGCGAAATCCGCGTCCGCGGCCGGCTTCGCCGGCGCCTTGGGGGCCGCTTGGGGAGCCCCGAGGTTGAGGATGATGTCGATGGGGGTGGTACCCCCTAGCGACTGGTCGATGTACCTCATGCCCTTGTAGATGTCGGTGTCCTTGCGGAAGTAATCGACGAAGCTGTTCTCGACCTGGAGGCGGGCTATCCCCACGGCGGTCGCCAGCGCCACGAGGACGGTGACCGCGTAGATGGCGGGCTTGTACTCGACCGCGACGCGCGCGAAGAGGGACGTCACGGGGGCGCCCCACTCGCGGCCTTCCTTGGGCGAGGGCTTGGGGAACAGCACCATGGCGGCGGGCACGAGCCAGTAGATGAAGATCAGGGCCTCGAAGCCCACGATGGTGGTCAGCTTCATGTAGAGGGCGGGGACGAACGCCTCCCGGACCGCCTGGAAGACGAGGTCGTGGTTGTCCGCGCCGGGCCTGGCCGCGAGCAGCTCGCGGTAGCGCGAGATGATGTAGATGGCCAGCTCCATGGTCAAGATGAGCTGGAGGGTGACGAAGTTGGCGGAGACCACGGTCACGTCCCAGTGGGTGAAGCCCATGCCGCCCATCATGATGGCTACCGACAAGACGCAGCCGCCCACGGAGAGCAGGACCCAGCGGACGTTGCCGTAGATCGCGTAAAGGGTGCCCATCATGAAGAGAATGATGGCGAGGCCGAACACGATGACGTCGTGGCTGATGTACGCCATGATGTCGTCGATGATCATGGGGATCCCGCCGAGATGGAACCGGGCCTCGGCCCCGCGGGCCCGGATGATGCCCCGGATCGCGGCGAGCTGGAGATGGTGTTCGATGAGGAGCCGGTCCATGTAGGCGCGGTAGCGCGCCTCCAGGCCCTTGAGCTCCGCCCGCTCGGCCTTGGGGATGGTCTTGCGGTACTCCTTCTCCCGGAGCTCCGCGCGGCGGGACGTCAGCTCGCGGTCCGCGGCATCCACGCGGAAGTTGACCTGGATCGCCGTGGACTTGAAGTCCGCGCTGACCAGCTGGTCCCGGTAGATCGGGCTGGTCCGGAACTCGTCGATGGCGTAGCGGAGCTTGGCTCCGGGGGACTCCAACGTCTTCATCCGCTGCTTGAGCTCCTTCAGCGGCCCGGGAGGGTTGCGCAGGAGAGGCACGTCGAGGATGGTGACGACGGAAGCGACCCCGGGGACCTTCCTCAAGTCCTCCCGGATGCCCTTGAGCCGGTCGAGGGCCGGCTCGGCGAAGATCCCCTCCGGCGGCTCGTAGGCGATGACGACGAAGTCGCTGTTCTCGTAGCGCGCGCCGACCGCGCGGGCGAACTTCACGTCATCGTCGTGCTCCAGGACCAGCGAGTCGCCGGAGGCGTCCGCGCGGAAATCCTTCAGCCCGAGGCAGCAGGCGGCGCTGACCAGGGCGAGGACGCAGAGGGAAGCGCGCGGGCGGCGCAGGACGGCGCGGTCGTAGAGCTCCCAAGACCGGTCCCAGACGCGGTCTCCGAGCGCCCGGGCCCTCTCCAGTAGGCTCACGTCAGCGCGGCCCTTCCTGGCCGGCTTTGGAGGGCTCCTTGATGTCCTTCAGCGCCTTCGGAGTCACCAGGGACTTGGCCCCCATCTTGTCGAGCAGCTCCCGGGGCGAGGCCTTCTGCAGCACCTGGTCGTATTGGGCCATGTAGGCCCGGATGAAGCTGACGCCCGAGATATCGATGTCGTACATCTTCCAGGTCGTCTTGGCGCGGTACAGCTTGAAGGTCAGCACGTAGCGCTCTCCCTTGGAGAGGATGTGCAGCGTCATCGCGTACTTCCCCTTGTCCCCCGGGACCGGCGCGACGAACTCGACGGTCTCGTCGGTGTAGGTGTCGAGCTTGTCGAAGCAGGCGTCGTGGATCGTCTTCGTGAAGGTGGCGACGAACTCCTTCCGCTGGGCCTCGTCGAATTTCGGCCAATACACCGGTCCGAGCGTCAGCTTCGCCATCAGGGCGAAGTCGCCCACCGAATCCATGGTGGCGAGGAGCTTCTGCCGGCGCGCGTCGTGGCTGTTCGACTTGTCCTGGAGGACGGCGAGCATGGAGTTGATGGCGCCCTCGACGGCCTCCCGCACGCCCTTGGGGCCCGCATCCGTCGGCTGGGCTTCGGTCGTCGCCGTCGGCGTGGAGACCTGGGACGTTGCCGGGGCCGTGGAGACCGTTTGAGACGGCGCCGTCGGCGTGGAGACCGTCTGGCAGGACGCCGGCGGCGCCCAGGCGGCCGCGAACGAGAGGATCGCCAATAGCAGGCTCATTTCGATATCTCCTTTTTTCGCATCTCGCTGTACCCGTCGCGGATGAAGACGTAGGGGTCCAGGGTGGTCTTCTTGATGATCTCGTAGTCGCCGCCGTGCAGGGAGACATAGTTCATCTGCTCGCCGGCCGCCACTTCGAAGCCGTCCTGAAAGTTCGCCAGGTAATTGACCGGGTTCACAAGGAAGTTCAGGCCCATCCCCACCCCATCGCGCAGGTTCGACTGTCCCAAGAAGGGGAGCACGATGGGGACCCCCTCGCCCACGCCGTAGAACCCGAAGGTCTGCCCGAAGTCCTTGTTGCTCGGCTCCCAATGCAGCCAACTCCTGGCGGGGTCGAAGAGCCCCCCGATGCCGACGGTGGAGTTCACGACGAAGCGCCCGGTCTCCTTCGCGCAGCCCTTGAATTTGAACTGGAGCAGGTTGTTGAAGAAGCGGAGGGGGAAGTAGAGGTTATGGAAGGCGCGCCGGATCGCCTTGCGGCCCGGGTCGGGGACGATGAAGGAGTACCCCTTGCACATGGGCTTGGCGAGCCAGAAGTAGAACTTGTCGTTGACAGCGAACATGAAGCGGTTGTAGCCGATGAGAGGGTCGAAGGCCTTCCTCTGGCCCGAAGCGGCGGTCGCGCTCGTGCTGTACTCGGCCGCGAAGTTGTCGAAGTCCGCGTCCCTCGCAGGCGTTGCCGGGCCCGTTTCGGTCTCCGAAGGCGTGGAGGGCGCCGGAACCACGGAAAACTCGACGCCCCAGGCTGCGCAAGCCGGGAAGACCCAGACAAGGAGAGCGGCGGCCCAAAGGGATGCCTTGAGCGGACCCGTCGCGGCCTCCTTGTCCGATCGAGCGACCTGCTGAATCAAGAACTCCTCCTAGATTGCGGCGATAGACTATCATGCTAACACAACGTCGAGGGGTCGCGCAGTAGGCAACCGCTTTCGCCTCGTAGCCTCAGGGATGAGATCGATGCGAGCGTGCGTGGGTGCTCAGGAAAAGACGCCGGAGAGATATCCGCCGTCTTTCATGACGCCGATCCGCTGGCCCGAGCCCATGACGAGGTCGACGGACGAGACCCTGACGTCCGGCTGGCACTCCGGGACGTAAACGCGGTCGATGTGAACGACGGCCTCGGGGCTTGAGAACTGCTTGGGGCCCACCTGCCCGCCGAAATGCTCGCTGCGCCCGAAGGCGATGTGCAGACCGAGCTTCTCGTCGAGCAGGACCTCTCCTACGGGCTTGACGCCGAAGGCCGCCAGGACGCCGAGGCCCAGCTCCGCGAGGTTGCCGTAGGCTGGCTCTTTGGCCAGTAGAGCAGCCTCGCGCGTGGACTCGGGGCCTTCAGACATCACGGAGACGGCCTTGTTCGCCTTGATGGCGTAGCGCACGACCTCGGCGCCGAACTGGACGGGCAGCTCTCCCGCGGACAGGCTCGGCTCTCCCTCTCCCTCGTAGGGGACGATATAGGCCTCGCCCGAGGGCAGATTGCCCGCCGTGCCGGGCTCGGGCAGAAGGCCGCCGGAGGCGTGGCCCTTCCGGAAGCGCAAGTCCAGCCGCAGGAAGCTCTCCCCGCCGGGACGGCGGAAGCTCAGCTCGGCGCCGTCGGCGCGGTCGAGGAGGTCCTTGAGGCGCTGGACCCTGCGGTTGACCTCCGCGTAGTCCAGGCGCAAGGCGGGGATCATCGCCGCGCTGAAACCCGGCATGGTCGCGGCGCGGATCGGATGGCGCTTGGCCGCCATCTTGAGGGGGGCGGTGGCCGAGAACTCGGTCGGGGCGAGCAGGATGGGGTGCTCGGCGAAGAGCTCGTCGAACGGCCTTGCGAGGGCGCAGTCGAGGTCTTCGGCGCGCGCGGGCAGGGGCCCGCCCCCGTGCAGCCAGCAGTCCCGCGGCAGCTCGCCGTTGTTCGTGTGCGCGCTTCGGTAAAGCGCGAGGCTGACGCGCAGCCCCAGCCCGGAGCTTTCGGCCGAGAGCTCCCGTGCCCAGTCGGCGGCCATCTCGCGGCGTTCCTTCCACGCGGGATTGTCGGGAGACCGGGCGTCGGGAAGGTCGACGAGGACCGCCATCGACTCCTCCCCCGGACGCGGAAGAAAGACGCGGCGCACGAGGGCGGCAAGCTCGGGGCCTCTGAGGCGTTCGTTCACAAGCGCATCATACAATCGTGCGCGCCAGGAGAAAAGCCTCGGTCAGGGTCACGGTACCACGGTACCGGGCGTCAACTTTGCTATCTAAGATCAAGGCTGTAGGCAGGAAACTGATGCGCGGCCTGACCCATTAAGTCGCTATAATAGGGCGAGGTGCCTGATAAGATCCTGATCGTCGATGACGAGGCCGACCTGAGGAGCACGCTGGCGGACATCCTCCGCTTCCGCTTCAGTGTGCTCCAGGCCCCCAATGGGGCTGCGGCTCTCGATGTCATCAAGCAGGAGCACCCACGGCTGATGTTTCTGGACATGTCCATGCCGGGGATGGATGGCCTGCAAGTCCTCGCGGCGGCGAAGGCCCTGGACCCCGCGCTCATCGTAGTCATGCTCACGAGCGAACAGCACGTCGAAGTCGCCGCCAAGGCTTTGGAGCTGGGCGCGACCGAGTTCGTCACCAAGCCCTTCGACGTGGATTTTATCCGCGCCGAGACCGTTCGGCTGATGAGCTCGACCGGCAAGCCCTCGGACGGCAAACCCTGGAGGGCGGTCCCCTAGGGAGCGGCCCCTATTTGTCGTCGTCCGAGCTCTTGCGGGACTGTTCCTTTCTGCGGTCGTTGTCGACCGAGCTCTTGTAGGCGGCGATCATGACGACCAACCGCGAGTCGATCGCTTTCGGGGCGCGGATCGAGACGTCCCACCGGTCGGTCAAGCGGAGGAGGTTCTCCTTGAAGCCGCGGCGGACCTCGGCGACGACCCGGCCGGCTGGATCGCGCAGGACGATCTCGGTGGAGAGCCATTCCACCTTCTCCGAGGTGGCGATCGGCTTCCCGGCGGCGTCGAGGATCTGGTACTGGGTGTAGACTTTGAAGAGCGACTTCAGGATGTCCTCTTTGATCGTGCCGATCTTGCGGCCGGCCCCGTCCGTGACATCCACCGTGGCGCCGAGGGCGAAGAACCGGGCGCGAGCCTCGGCCACCTTGTTCTTGCCGGCGTCGGTGTAGGTGAAGGACTTCGTGAAGCTGATCAGCCGCTCCCGGATCGTGCCGAGCGTGGCGCCGTCCGCCTTGATGTCGAAAGTGTCCGTGAAGGCGAAGAACCGTTCGCAGATGCTGAAGGTCGCCGGCAGCTCCGGAGCGGGGAGGGCCTGCGTCGGAACGGGGAAGCTGTCGGATATCCGGCGGATCTCGGGCGCCGCCGGGGCCTGCGCGAGCTGGGCGCGGAACTGTGCCATGTCCGGGAAGGGCGGCAGACCTTCCTGGCCGTAGCCGACGCTTGTTGGGCCCGGCGCCGCCAACGCGGCCAAGATGAGGCAGGCAAAGGCGATCGTTCTTCTGGACATGAGGCGCCTCCGGATGGCTGAAATGATGGGAAATCCGCGCCCGCTTGATATGAGACTAAGGGGCCGGGGGGCGGCGGGCTTTTGGCCTAAAGCGGTAAGGGCCGCAGAGGACTCGCTGCCTAGTTCCAGGTCTTGCTTAGCTTGCGCAAGACAGCGCGGGCTTTCTGACGACGACGGAGGGGGAGGCGGTCGATGATCAGCTTCCCATCGAGGTGGTCGAGCTCGTGTTGGACAGCCCTGGCCAGAAGACCTTCTGCAGCCAGCTCGATGGGGACGCCGGTCTCGTCGAGCGCCTGGACCCTCACTTTAAGATGACGCCGGACTTTGGTGAAGAAGCCCGGGAGTGACAGGCATCCTTCCTCTCCCAGTCCACTCCCTGACCCTTCGACGAGTTCGGGATTGATGAGCACGATCCTGCTGGACCGGCCGCTCGGCTTGACGTCGACGATCACCAGCCTCAGCGGAAGACCGACCTGCGGAGCGGCCAGCCCCACTCCGCTCGCGCTCGCCATGGTTTCCCACATATCGGAAAGGATCCTCGGAAGCTTTCTCTTGAGGTGCGTGTAATCGATCCAAGGGACCTTCTTCCTTAGGATCTTCTCTCCGTATTTGCAGATTCTCAGAATTGCCATGGGCGACTTCGCAACCTCGGTGCGGCGACGACCCCCCAACCCCTGCCCTCCCCCACAAGGGGGGAGGGAGAACTAAGCCGTAGGCTGCGCGCCCTGTCGCGGCGCGGTCCTGGCTTCGAGCGCGATGCGCTCCTGCGTGGCCTCGTCGAAGAGGTGGAGGCGGCCGGGATTGAACGCGATGGACACCCGGTCGCCCGGCGCGCCCGCGAAGGAGGCGTCCACGGTGGCCAGGAGCTTCCCTTTCCCGGCCTTGAGGTGGAGGTTCTTGCGGTGTCCCAACAGCTCCACCACCTCGACGGTCGCGAGGGCGGCGTCCTTGGGTTCCGTCTGCATGACGTAGACGTCGTCCGGGCGCACGCCTAGCACCGCCGGCCGCGGCTTGCCGTCCAGCAGAGCCTTGCGCAGTTCGCCGTCCACCAGAGGGGGGAGGTCCACGCTCATCACATCGTCCTTGAAGCGCGGGCCCTCGCCGATGTCGCTGAACGCCCCTCGCACGAAGTTCATGGTGGGGCTGCCGATGAAGCCCGCGACGAAGCGGTTGGCGGGGCGGCAGAAGACCTCCTCGGGAGGGCCCATCTGCTGGATGCGGCCGCCGTTGACGACGGCCATGCGCGAGCCGAGGGTCATCGCTTCGACTTGGTCGTGGGTGACGTAGATGATGGTGGTCTGCAGGCGCTGGTGGAGCTTGGCGATCTCGATGCGCATCTCCTCGCGCAGCTTGGCGTCGAGGTTGCTGAGCGGCTCGTCGAACAGGAACACCTTCGGCTTGCGCACGATGGCGCGGCCGATGGCGACGCGCTGGCGCTGGCCGCCGGAGAGCTGGCTGGGCTTGCGCTTGAGCAGGGGCTGTATCTGGAGGATGTTCGCCGCGTCTTTCACGCGCGCGTCGATCTGGCTCTTCGGGAGCTTCCTCAGCCGCAGGCCGAAGCTCATGTTCTGCTCGACCGTCATGTGCGGGTACAACGCGTAATCTTGGAACACCATCGCGATCTCGCGCTCGCGGGGCGGCAGGTGGTTGACGATCGCGCCGTCGATGACGATCTCGCCTTCGGTGCATTCCTCGAGGCCCGCGATCATGCGCAAGAGCGTGCTCTTGCCGCAGCCCGACGGCCCGACCAGGATCATGAACTCGCGGTCGGCGATGTCGAGGCTCACGTCGTGGAGCACCTCGGTGTCCTTGTACCGCTTGGTGATCTTGCGCAAAGAGACGGAAGCCATATCTACCCCTTGACCCCTCCGAGCGTGAGCCCGGAGATCAGCCATTTCGACGAATAAAGGAAGACGCCCAGCACCGGGATCGTGACCAGGATGGAGGCCGCCGCGAACATGCCCCATTGGGTCAGGTACTGGCCTTGCAGCTCGAACAGTCCCAAGGTCCAGGTGTACATGCGCGCGTCGGTGAGCACGACCCGCGCCACCAGGTACTCGTTCCAGGCCTGGGTGAAATTGAACAGGAAGGCGATGGCCAAGGCCGGCGTGGATAAGGGCAGGATGATCCTGATGAAGGCGCCGAAGCGGGTCGTGCCGTCGACGAGGGCGGCCTCCTCCAGGGACTTCGGGATCGTGTCGTAGTAGCCCTTGAGGATCCAGATGCTGAAGGGGAGCGAGGTGACGGAGTAGGCGATGATCATGCCGAGGTAGGTGTTGATGAGCCCGAGCTTCATGATCATCAAGAAGAGGGGCAGGAGCAGCATCGCGGCCGGGATCATCTCGTTGCCCAAGAGCAGGGTGAGCCCGGTCTTGTGCCCCGGGAACCGGAAGCGGGAGAAGGCGTAGGCCGCCGCGGCGGCGAGGCTCACGCCGATGGCCGAGGTCGCGCAGGTGATGATGAGGGAGTTCCACAGCCAGAAGAGGAAGTTCGTCTCATGCAGGACCTTCATATAGGAGAGGAAGCTCGCGCCGGCCGGGATGAGGGAGAGGTCGGTCGAGATGATGCGGTCCCCGGGCCGCAGAGAGACCGAGAAGATGCGCAGGAGAGGGTAGACGCTCAGCAGGACGTAGAAGACCAGGCCCACGTGCACGGCGGCGAGCGCCGCCCGTTCCCTGAACCGATGGGCCTTGAGCGCCTTCTGGTAGACGGCCCTCGCGTCAGTCTCGTTCATAGACCGATTCCGTTCCGCGCGTCCACTTGAGCCACGCCATGGCGAAAGCGAAGAGGATGAAGAAGATGACGATGGCGAAGGCGGCGCTGTAGCTGTAGCGGTAGAAGCTGAAGGAGGCCTTGTAGAGGGCGGACACCATGATGTCCGCGTCCTCGGTCCCGCCCGCTTGGCCGGTCACGAGGTAGATCACGTTGATGTTGTTGAACGTCCAGACGGTCCCCAGCGTCACCGCCGGGGCGAGCACCGGCTTGATCAGGGGCAGGGTGATCATCCGGAACTGCTGGAAGGCGGAGGCTCCGTACTGCAGGCCGCCGAGGATCACCACCATCATGAACGGGATGCCGAGCCAGATGTTGATGACGGAGCAGGTCAGGAACGGGTGCTGGGTCAGCCACTGTATCGGATGAAGGCCGGCCTTGCCCAGGAGGGGCAGCCAATCGATCGCCCGCTGGATCGTGATGTTGATGAAGCCGTACTGCGAGTGGAACTCGCCCCGCATCGCGAGGACCGCGACGACCTGCGGCATCGCCCAGGGGATGATGAGGAAGGTGCGGTAGATGCCCTTGAGCTTGATCTTGTGGTTGAGCAGGAGCGCCAGCGCGAAGCCGCCGGTCACGTGGAAGAAGACGTTGATGAACGTCCACCAGATCGTGCGCAAGAACAGCTGCCAGAAGCTCACCTCGGAGAGAGGCGAGGAGGTGAAGACCTTGACGAAATGCTTGATGCCCACGAACGGCAGCGCCCCGGTCCGGCTCCACTGCATGATCGTCGTGAGCTTCAGGTCGTGGAAGGACAGGTATACCTCGAAGCAGAGGGGGTAGATGATGAGGAGGGTGAGGCCCAGGATCGCCGGGGCGAGCATCATGTAGGCCAGGGCGTAGCGCCCGCGCAGGCGGATGAATCCGAAGGCGAGCGCGGTCTCGACCATGGCGGCGGCCAGGCCGAGCTCGAAGAACCGGTCCGGCGCCCATAGGCGCGCGGCTCCGAGGCCGGCCGCCGCGGCGGCCAGGACGCAGGCCGGCAGGAACCAGCGGCGGTCGTAGAGGTGGAAATGAACGTAGAGATAGGCTTCCAGGAGCGCGATGGCGAAGAAGATGACGGCGACGAAGCGCGCGACCTCGATGATGGAGCCGAGCAGGGCCGTCATTCGTTCATCTCCGCGATCTTCGCGACGGCCTCTTTCTGCATCTTCGCGGCGGCCTGGTCGGACGTGAGCTGTCCGGCCAGCACCCTGCCGTAGAGCGGCCGCATCGCGTCCCAGACGGCGCGCATCTCGGTGGCCACATGGGCTTGCCGACGAGTATCTGCTCCATCGAGGCTCTGAGGAGGGGGTCGCCCATGACCTCTTTGGACCTCGCGGCGCGGGTAAGCGACGGCAGGCGGCCAAGGGTCTTCACCTGGGCGAGCTGGGGGCCGTCGCTGACGGCGTACTCGACGAAGCGGCGCACCAGCTCGAGCTTGTCGCCCTTGAGGGCGGAGCTGAGGAGGAAGTACTTGCCGCTCACCATGGGCGCGGGCCAGCGGCCGGTCGCCGAGAGCTTGGGCATCTTCGCGATGCCGAGGTCCTTGCCCAGCTGCTTCTCGTAGGTCGAGATCGCCCAATCGCCGTCGATGATGAAGGCGACCTTCTGCTCCTTGAAGAGGGCGTTGATGCAGTTGACGTCGCACTCGTTGGGGATGTGCTTCTTGCGCCTCAAGTCGAGGACGAAGTCGAGCGCGTTGCGCATCGCCGGGGTGTCCAGCGTGGGCGTCCTGCCGTCGATCGGCCAGCCGCCGAAGGCTCCGAGCCACGGCGTGAGCCAGTAGGGCTCGCCCAGGAAGAAGGCCCAGCAGCTCGACAGCTTGTACTCCGCCGCGCGGGCGTCGCACCAGCGGGACAGCTCGTCGGTGGTCTCCGGAGCGGTCTTCGCGTACCGCTTGTTGTAGAAGAACAGGAGGTGGTTGCCGTTGGAGAGGGGGACGCCCCAGGAGTGCCCGTCCAGCGTGATCGCCTCCACGACGGGCTTGTTGAAGCGCGTCATGTCGAAGATGCCCTCGACCGGAAGGATGAAGCCGGAGATCGAGTAGATGCCCGCGGGGTCCGGCGGGCTGAGCAGCAGGTCGGGCGGGTTGCCCGCGATGGAGGCGGTCTGGAACTGCTGGCGCTGGTCCTCGGTGTGGTAATGCGTGCGGACGAACTTCACGTCGGCGTTGCCGGGCAGCTTCTTGAAGCCGTCGAAGAGGGAGTCGAGGAACGGGGCGACGAAGTTGTCTTCCTGCTCCCAGAAGACGATGGTGCGGGCGGCCTCCGCCTTCTGCCCGCCTCTTGAGCAGCCGGCGGCGGCGAGCGCGCATAGCACCGCAAGGAGTGCCGGGAAGACGCGCCGCTCGGACATGTGCCGGGATTCTACCAATTACGCCCTTAAACCCAAGCGTTTCGTCTAGGTCCTTGGGCCCAAACGACATAGGCCCTCTGGGCCCTCGCCAACCCCGCCTGAATAGCCTATATTCTTCGCTGAATGGTCCAGGCGTTCCTGTCATTGGCGCTGGCCCTGTCGGTTTGGGCCGGCAGCGCGCGTCTTGATTCCGGCGATACCAAGGCATGGCCGCAGCTGCAGGACCAGGCCTCCCAGCTCGGCGCCCAGCCGGCTGAAGTTCCCTCGATCTCGGCCCTCTCGACTCACCACCGCCGCGTCGGCGGGTCCGGCAACGCTTCCTCCGGCGACGGTGCGGTCATGCTGCAGGGATTCCACTGGACCTCGTGGCAGGCGGCGCCTTGGTGGGATGTCATCGCGGGCAAGGCGGGCGACATCGCGAGCTCGGGCATCAACCTCGTCTGGCTGCCGCCGTCCTCCGACGCCGCCAGCAACGAGGGCTACATCCCGCGGCGGTGGTACGTGCAGGATTCCAAGTACGGGACCAAGGCTCAGCTCCAGAAGGCCATCGGGGCCCTGCACGGCGGCGGCGTGAAGGTGCTGGCGGACATCGTCATCAACCACCGCGTCGGCTCGGGCGGCTGGGCCAATTTCACGGAGCCGGCCTGGGGCCCCGAGGCGGTCTGCTCCGACGACGAGTGGGCGGGAGCGAAGGGGCACCCGGACACGGGCAAGAGCGTGCCGTACTCCCGCGACATAGACCATACGCAGCCCTTCGTTCAGAAGGACACCAAGGACTGGATGAACTGGCTCAAGACCGAGATCGGCTACGACGGCTGGCGCTACGATTTCGTGCGCGGCTTCGGCACGCAATACTTGGCGATGTACAACGACGCGACCTCGCCCGCCTTCGCCGTGGCCGAGATCTGGGACGATTTCGACATCAACAACGTGAACGCGCACCGCCAGCGGTTGGCCGACTACATCGACTCGGTGGGCGGGCGGATCGCCGCCTTCGACTTCACGACCAAGGCGGTCCTCCAGCAGGCGGTCAGCTCCAACGAGTACTGGCGCCTGAAGGACGCCCAGGGCAAGCCCGCGGGCCTCATCGGCTGGTGGCCGGCCAAGGCCGTCACCTTCCTGGACAACCACGACACGGGAGCCTCGACCGGCGGCAGCGCCCAGAACATGTGGCCGTTCCCCGGCGACCGCATCATGGAAGGCTACGCCTATATCCTCACCCACCCGGGCGTGCCGTGCGTGTACTGGCCGCATTTCTACGATTGGGGCCTGCACGACCAGATCAAGGCCCTCATCGGCGTTCGCAAATCCGCGGGAATCACCTCGACCAGCACGGTCGCCGTGCAGGTCGCCGACGGCCTCCGCTACGCCGCGATCGTCGACGGCAAGCTCGCCGTCAAGATCGGCCCCGGCGATTGGGCTCCGGGACAAGACTGGGACCTCGCCGCCTCCGGCAAGAACTACGCGGTCTGGACGCGGTAATCCTCCTGCCATTGACAGCGCAACGTTTTCCCGGCTATTTTGTCTGAAGTGAGAAGCGTTTCCGCGAAAAACCTCTTCGTGGCCGCGCTCGCCGGTCTTCTATGCGGGACGGCGGGAGAGACTCTGCTTTTCCTGGAGGCTCAAGTGCGGCGGCTGGAGCGGTCCCTGGCCGATGAGTTCCGCATCGTGCTCTTCTCGGCCGGCGAGATGAAAGACGCCGAGCGCGCCGGCGTCGAGGCGTTGTTGCGCAAGCTCCCGGGCACCGATCAGGCCCGCTTCATCTCCCGCGACGAGTCGCTGGAGCGCCTGCGCCGCCAAGACCCGGAGCTGGTCCGGGCCGTGGCCCTGCTGGGCGAGAACCCCTTGCAGTCCGCGTGGGAGGTGTCGTTGACGCCCGAGGCGATGGGCGGCGCCGGGGAATGGGCCGAGAAGGCGGCGCGCATCCCGAAGGTGGGCGATATCCGCTTCAAGCCGATGCAGGTGCACGCCGCCGTGCGCTGCCAGTTCTACGCGCGCTTCTTGCACTTGGCACTCAGCCTCCTGGCCTTCTTCTGGCTCGCCGGCGCCGCCGCCGCCTTGTGGGCGGCCTTGAGCTGGCCCGAGGCCCGGGGGGTCCTCGAAAATCTTCTGCCCCGCCTCGCCATGGCCGGCGTCGGCGCGGCGGGGGGGATGGGCATCGTGTTCCTCGCCACCCTCCCGCTGAAGTCGTCGCCGCTGGCCTGGGCCGCTCCGACGGAGGCCGCGCAGGGCCTTTTGTTCGTTGCGGGGCTCTTCGGTTCTCTCTTCGCTTGGGACTGGGTTCACGCGTCGCATCCGCACCACGCGGCCCACCCGCACTAATGGTGGTGACAGCCATCAACTTATTCAACTTTCTCGACTCGAGAAAGTTGAATAAGTTGATGGCTGTCACCTTGCTGTTTTTCGCGCCGCGGGCCGGCGCGGAGGACCTCGCGGCCAAGCGCCAAGAGCTCATCGACGTGCAGAAGCAGCTCGAGACGAAGAAGCGCGAGATCGACGAGGCTCGCAAGGAGGAGAACGCGCTCGAGCACGACGTTTCGCGCCTGAAGGACGCGTCCAGCGAGGCGCGCCGCCGGCTCGATGCGATACAGGAGCGTATCCGCGACGCCGAGTCGAAAAAATCGGGACTCCGCTCGCGCCTCGGCGCCCTTCATCTGGCCGAAGGCTCCTGGCGCGGGGTGCTGGCCGACGAGCTGCGCGG
Source organism: Elusimicrobiota bacterium (assembly GCA_026388115.1). GTDB lineage: Bacteria > Elusimicrobiota > Elusimicrobia > UBA1565 > JACRDR01 > JAPLKK01. The sequence goes on from JAPLKK010000242.1 coordinate 14,924, forward strand.
CTACGTGGCGTCCTCCGACGACGACGTCTCGTTCTATGGCGCGCGCGGTGTCTGGGAGGAGGAGTTCCGCCGGCAGGCGATCTTGGAGAAGCTGCACTATCTGGAGGGCGTGCGCGGCTCGCGCAAGACGACCGAGGCGGCCGAGGCGGAGGCGCGACGGGCCGCGGAGGCGCTGAAGGCCAAGGGGAAGGGGGCCAAGGCCGACAGCGACACGCGGCATAACGAGGTGCTGCGCGCCCAGCAGTCCTTGCGCGAGACGCATGGGAAGGTCGAGCACGCCCAGAAGTCGATGCACGAGCTGCAGGATTCGGCCCTCGCGCTGGCCAGGCTCTTGCGCACCCTTGAGAAGAAATCGCCCTACCGCATCGCCGGCGAGCGCATGCCGCTGGCCGAGCCGAAGCACTCGCTGCCCTGGCCGGCCGAGGGGAAGGTCGTCTCGACGTTCGGCCGGCATCCGGTCAAGGAGTTCGGCACGGTGATGATCAGCCAGGGCATTCGCATCGCCACCGGCGCCGGCGCGCCGGTGACGCCCGTGAAGGCGGGCAAGGTGATCTTCGCCGGCCTGTTCCGCTCCTACGGCCAGGTGCTCATCGTCGACCACGGACAGGCGTTCTATACGATCTATGGGCAGTTGGGCGAGCTCAAGAGCCGAAAGGGCGAGGACGTCACGCCGGAGGAGCCGATGGCGGCGGCGGGGGCTCCCTCGCCGCGTCCGGGAGAGCCGGCCGTCGAGAGCGGCGGCGTCGTGTATTTCGAGCTGCGCCAAAGCGGCGAGGCTCTCGACCCCATGGAATGGCTGCAGCCTGCGCCGTGAACCGCTTCACGGTGTCAGACGTCAACTTATAGAACTTCTGTAAGCGGAAGTTCTATAAGTTGACGGCTGGGCGCGTCGCCCTATACTACGTAGCTAAAGGGAACCGTATCCATGAAACGAGATACCGTTAGGAAGCTCATCTTTGCCGGGGCGATCGGCTTCGCGGCCGTCCAGGTCCTGCCCGCGGTCACCGCCGCGGCCGACCGGACCTATGAGCAGCTCAAGATCCTGGTCGACATCCTCGACTACATCAAGGAGAACTACGTCGACGAGGTGGAGACCCAGAAGCTGATCTACGGCGCGGCCACGGGCATGGTGAAGACGCTCGACCCCTTCTCCCAGTTCATGGAGCCGGAGGTCCACAAGGACATCAAGACGGAGACCGAGGGCCAGTTCGGCGGCCTCGGCATCCGCATCGCGATGGACAAGGACGGCTGGCTTTCGGTCATCACTCCGCTGCCCGGCACCCCGGCCTTCCGCCTGGGCGTCCTGCCTAACGACCGCATCATCAAGATCGAGGGCGAGACCACGAAGGACATGACGCTCGTCGACGCCGTCAAGAAGCTGCGCGGCGCGCCCGGGACGAAGGTCACGCTCACCGTGGCGCGCGAGCCCGAGGGGGAGAAGAACGCCGCGTGGACGACGCACGACTTCACCCTCGTGCGCGAGATCATCAAGATCGACAGCGTGCGCTCGAGGATGCTGCCCGAGGCCGTCGGCTACGTGCGCATCACGGAGTTCAGCGCGCATACGCCCGAGGACCTGCTGAAGGCCCTCAACGACCTGAAGAAGCAGGGCGCCACCTCGCTGGTGCTGGATCTGCGCAACAACCCCGGGGGCCTGCTCTCGGCCGCCGTCGAGGTGGGCGCGGACTTCTTGAGCGACGGCAAGCTCATCGTTTACACGCAGGGCCGCCGCGCGGAGAACCGCCAGGACTTCAAGGCCAACGCCAAGGCGCCCTACGGCTCGACGCCGATGGTGGTGCTCATCAACCGCGGCTCGGCCTCGGGCAGCGAGATCGTGGCCGGGGCGCTTCAGGACCACCACCGCGCCGTCGTCATCGGCGACCGCAGCTTCGGCAAGGCGAGCGTCCAATCGGTCATCCCGCTCTCCGACGGCTCGGGGCTGCGCCTCACCGTCGCGCGCTACTACACGCCCAGCGGCCGCTCGATCGCCCGCGACGAGAAGAAGGACACCGGCGGCATCGCGCCCGACATCATGGTGACCGTGTCGCGGGAGACCGAGCTGAAGCTGATGGCCCAGTCCGACGAGATCTACGCGCCGGGCCAGAAGCCGAAGTCCGCCGCCAAGCCCGAAGAGCAGGTGAAAGACGAGGTTCTCGAGCGGGCGATGGAGATCTTGAAGGCCCGTGAGGTGCTGGGCAACCTGAAGGTGCGGGAGGGGTAGGGCTGGATCCACGCGTCCGGGAGGGGTAGCACAACGCGTATCCTAGGCATCGAGACGTCTTGCGACGAGACCGCGGCCGCCGTCATCGACGACGGCCGCTTGCTGTCGAACGTCGTGTCGTCGCAGGTGGAGCTGCACGGCCGCTATTTCGGCGTCGTGCCCGAGCTGGCGAGCCGCGCGCACCAGCAGAAGATCGCGTCCGTCGTCGACGAGGCGCTGGCGCAGGCCGTGCCCGGCGCGGACCTCTCGCGGATCGGCGAGGTCGTGGACGCGGTGGCTTACACGCGCGGGCCGGGCCTGGCCGGGGCGCTGCTCATCGGCAAGGTCGCGGCGCAGGCGGCCGCGTGGGCCGCGCGCCTGCCGCTGGTGCCCGTCCATCACCTGGAGGGCCACGCCTTCGCCATCGAGTTCGTCCAGGAGCCGCCCTTCCCGTTCCTCACCCTGATCGTGTCCGGGGGGCACACCGACCTTGTCTTCGTGCGCGCGCCCGGTTCCTATCGCGTGCTCGGCCGCACCCGCGACGACGCGGCCGGCGAGGTGTTCGACAAGGTGGCGAAGCTGCTGGGCCTGGGCTACCCCGGCGGGCCGGCGGTCGACCGCCTCGCGAAGTCGGGCGACCCGCGCGCCGTCGCCTTTCCGCGGCCGATGCTCCCCGGCACATGGGATTTCTCGTTCTCCGGCCTCAAGACCTCGGTGCTCTACCACGTCCAGCGCGAGGGCAAGGGCAAGGTCGAGGACCTGTGCGCCTCCTTCCAGGAGGCCGTCGTGGACACTCTCGTCGAGAAGGCCCTCGCGGCCGCGCGCCATTGCAAGGCGCGCGCCGTGGTGGTCGCCGGCGGCGTCGCGGCCAACAGCCGCCTGCGCGCCGCCTTCGCCCAGCGGGCGGGGCTGCCGGCGCTGTTCCCGCCCCCGGGTTTGTGCACCGACAACGGCGCGATGATCGCCCGGGTGGGCTGGCACCGCTTGAGGCGCAAACGAAACGGGCGCCGGCGCGCCATCGACCCCGCCCTCCCGTTCGAGAATTGGAGCGCCGCATGATGGTCATCCGTATTCCCAACCGGCGCCAGGCACCGCATCCAAGCGGTGCCTGGCTCCGGTTCATGGTATGAAGACGCTCCAGCTGTGGGTCCTGCCGGGCCACGGCTTGAACACGCTCGCCGCGGTGCGCGAGGAGACGCGGGCCTATCTGCGGGAGCACCCGGACACGCGCGTGGAGATCGTCGTGCGCACCCCCTCCAGCCTCTGGAGCCAGCTCTTCGCGCTGCTCAAGCGTCCGCGCGAGGCGCCGCGCCCGCATCTCATCGAGATCCCGGGGCATTGGACCTCGACGCTGGCGCGGCTCGGCCTGCTGGAGGACCTGACGGAGATCGAGGGGCCGATCGACCTGGCGCCCTGGCTCGAGCCGGTGCGCGAGCACTGCTGGGCCGCGCCCTCGGGCGCCGCGCGCGGCGGGGAGGCTTCCGCGCCCCCGCCCCGGGCTGTCCACTCGCTGCCCTGGTGGATGGAGGCCACGGTGCTCTACTGGCGCGTGGACCTCTTGCGCAAGGCCGGAGTCGATTTCGGGTCCTTGGGGAGCTGGACGGGCGTGCGCGAGGCCTGCGCCCGGCTCGCGCGCCGCCTGCCGGGCGCGACGGTGCCGATCGCCAACGCGAACCCGCGCGAATCGGTGTCGTTGTCCGACGTGGCGCCCAGCGTCTGGTCGCGCGGCGGCGACTTCTTCTCGCCCGACGGGTCGCGCTCGGTGTTCCACCGCGAGGAGGCTTATCACGGCATCCGCGCCTACCTCGAGATGCTCGCCAAGGGGTGGATGCCGCTGTTGGGAAAGAGCGGCATGGTGCCGGCGACCCTGTTCGAGGGGGGGGCGGCGCTGCAGTTCTCGGGCCGGCTGCCCTCGGTCCTCAGGGGGGGCCGGGACCTGCCGATCGGCATCCTGCCGTGCCCCCGCGGAGAGCGGGCGCAGGCGGGTATCTTGCGGGTCCATCACCTGGTCTTGCTGCGCGGAGCCGGCGAGCCGCGCGAGGCGTACGCGCTCCTGAGGCACCTGACGCGCCCCGACCAGGCGGCGCGCTACGCCGCGGCCCTCGGGGCGCTCCCGTGCGGCGCCGCGGAGCTGGGCGCGGTCCTCTCGCAGGCGGGTTCGTTCGGCCAAGCCTTCGCGGCGGCGATCGGGCAGGCCCGGCTGTTGCCCAACCTCTGCGCGCTTGGGACGCTCGAGCGCATCTTCGACCGCCGCATGGAGAACCTTATCCGCGCGATCCTGCGCAAGGCGTACGACGAGGAGATGCTGCGCCAGGAGCTGATCTACGCGGCCTCCGAGATGGACTACATCCTCTCGATGGCCGGGGGCCCCGCGTGAGACTCCGCCGCGACGGCCTGTACAAGTTCCATCGCGCCGTGAACCGGCCTTTCCCCTCCGAGGAGGCGCTGATCGCCGCGGCGCTGGAGCAGATCGCGTCGTTGACCGCCTCCGATCGCCTTTCGTGCTTCTTGCGCCATCCGCGCGAGCTGCTGCTCGAGATGCGTCTGTCGGTCTGCCGCGGCGTGCGCCAGGAGGTCGAAGAGGAGATCCACCTGCTGGAGTCCTCGCCGATCGCCCGGCTCCTGGACGGCGGGCGCCGGCACGTGGCGTACCGCTCGCCCCATCCCATCCTCTACGTCCCGTTGGCCGTCGAGAGCGATCCCGCCGAGCCGGCTCGGGGGCTCTTGCGCCTGGAGCGCCTCAAGGGAGCGCGGCGCTCCTCCCGCCCCTTCGCCGCGGCCGAGCGCGGGCAGGCGTGGGCGCTGGCCGGGGAGCTGGCGCAGAGCCTGCGCCAGACCGCCATGGCTTACCGCAGCCGCGAGCAGCTCAAGCGCCTGGAGGCGCTCACGGAGCTGACGAAGGTGTTCGCCTCGTCTTTGCGCGTGGAGGACGGTCTGCGGCTCATCCTGCAGGGCATCCAGCAGCACTTCTCGCTCGACCGGGTGCGCCTCTACCTGGTGGAGCGTTCCTCCGAGGAATCGGGGGCGGGGCAGCCGAGCCAGGCGAAGCAGCTGCGCGGGGAGCTTTCCGTGGACATGCACGGCCAGGTCCGCAGCCTGCGCGCCGAGGTGATGTCGCTGACGCCCGGCTCCCACCGGTTCGTCGACCTCGTCTTGGGCGGCGCCAACGACCCGATCCTGGAGCGGTATCTGGAGACCGTGCTGCACATCCCGCTCATCGTGCAGGGCACGAGCATCGGCCTGCTGGTCGTCGACAACCTGACCTCGCAGGAGGCGATACCGGGAGAGGACGTGGGCCTCTTGCGGTCCTTCGCCGGGCAGATCGCGCTCGCGGTGGACAACGCCCGCCTCTTCGACGAGGTGCAGGCCCTCTCGCTCTACGACAGCCTCACCGGCCTCCCCGTCCGCCGCTATTTCCAGCAGCGCATGCAAGAGGAGATCTACCGTGCCCAGAGGTTCGGGCAGCCGCTGTCCATCGCGTTGATGGATGTGGACTACTATAAGCAGGTCAACGACACCTACGGCCATCAGGTGGGCGACCAGGTCCTGCGCGAGGTCGGCAAGGTGATCCTATCCGGCCTGCGCAAGATCGATTTCCCGTGCCGCTACGGCGGCGACGAGGTCGTGATCCTGCTGCCGCAGTCGCGGGAGGAGGACGCGCGCACGATCATGGTGCGCCTGGCCCAGCAGATCCGCGACATCCGCGTGCCGGTGACCTTCTCGAAGGCGCGGGAGGTGTCCGTCACCGCCTCCATCGGCCTGGCCAGCTACCCCGAGGACGGCCGGACCGCGGAGGAACGAGGCCCTCTATTGGGTGAAATCGCACGGCAGGGACAACGTCGCCTCCTACGCCGAGACGCAGAGCCGCGAGCGCGCGGGGGAGGTAGAGGGATGAGCGGCAGCATGCCGGGCACCATCCTCGTCACCGTTTTGTTCGCCGCCCCCGCCTTCGCCTCTCACGAGGACTTCGGCTTCGGGGCGCGGGCCGCCGGCATGGGCGAGGCGGCCACCGCTTCCGCCGACGAGCCGGGCTCGGCGCTGTACAACCCCGCCCTCATCGGCGGCGCCGCGCAGCCCCAGTTCGAGGCCGGCCTGCGGCGCGCCTTCCAGTTCCCCGGCGGCGCGGCCGACCACGACCAGCTCGAGGCCGCCGCCGTGGCCCCGGTCCGGGGCTTTCCGTGGCCGTGGAGCGGGTCGTTCGGCGTCCACCTGCGCGACACGGGCCTCAAAGACCTCTCGCGCGACCGGGATCTGGGCGTGACCTACGCCACGCATGGCTGGCGGGAGACCGATCAAGGGGTGATCGATTGGGGCGTCAGCCTCAACTCCCTTTCCCGCTCCGGCCGCAGCCTGCCGGGCTCGGTCTCGAAAGCCGGCGTGGACCTGGGCGTTCTTTACCGCATCCGCGAGCAGTTCAACCTCGCCGCCTCGCTGATGAACCTCAACGCGCCCCGCACCGACATCGGCGGCGTCGCGGACCGCGCTCCGGTGATGCTCCGGCTCGGCTTCGCGCAGGCCGTGCGCGGCTTCACCTTGGAGGTCGACGGCGTCAAGCGCGAGCCGTCGGGGGGGCGGGGCGCGACCCAGTCGCTCGAGGCCGGCATGGAGCGGTGGGTGTACACGGGGCGGCTCGGCACGCTCGGCGCGCGCACGGGGGTCAGCCTCGGCGACCAGGCCCGGAGCTGGACGCTCGGCGCCGGCTGGAAGAGCTTGGGCGCCGAGCTCGACTACGGCATTCAAGTCCCCGTGGCTTCGGGCTCGCGCTGGGGCCACGCCGTCAGCCTCGTCGTTCGCTTCGGCGTTTGGGACCCCGACAAGGAGTACGAGAAGGTCCTGGCCGCCGAGATGCGCGACCGGCGCGACTTGGCGCATTCCTTGCAGGCCGCGGACGCGAGGCAATGGAAGCTCGGCGAGGACCTGCGCCGGCTCAAGCGCGAACTGGAGGACCTGCAAGGCGACCTCAATAAGCGCACCGCTTCCGAGGCCGAGACGCAGCAGAAGTACCGCGCCTCCCGCGAGCAGATCCGCGACCTCGAAGAACGCGCGCGTGAGGCCCAGAAGGAGCTGGACGAAGCCGAGAAGCTCCGCAATGAAGCCGCCGCGAAGGCCGCTTCCAAGGAGTATCTCTTCCGGCAGGACTGGCAGGCCTTCCAGAAACTGAAGCTTGAAGGCGCTCCGGAGACGGTGCTCCTGGACCGCATCAAGCGCATCCTAGCCCAATATAAGGAAAGCGGCGTAGACCTAGGCGAAGCCCAGCAAGAGTTCCGCCGCCTCCTGCAGTCCGTCGAACGCCCCTAACTTTAGAGGAGGAGAGGGCCGCGGCAGATGCAAGTCCGCCGGGGCGTGTGGAGGCCGCCGCGAGCGCACAGCCAACCGCGGCGGCCGTAACCGAGTGAGCCGCGCCCAAAGCGCGGCGAACGTCCCCGCCGGACTTGCATCCGCCACGGCCCGGTCGGATTTGTAACACGCCCGAAATCCTTTTTTTAGCGTCCCTGTTATAATCCGCCATAAGTGAAAGCTGACGACCTGCAGGCGGAGCTCGACCGCCTGTGGTCTAAGGTCAATTCCGAGCCGGACCGCGACCCGCCTCCGCTGCCGTCGTCGGGGGAGGTGGACGCGCCTATCCGCGAGGCCTCGCTCGAGGCGCTGCATCTCGTGCGCCGCCAGCGCGAGACCGAGAGCGCCGAGCTCAAGCATCTGTTGGCCCTCAAGGAGCAGGCCGCCTCCGAGGCCTCCGAGCGGCTGAAGATCGTCCAGGCGGAGAACATCCGCCTGCGCCAGCAGCTCAACCGCCGCGAGCGCGCCTCCCTCGACGAGGCGGTCGCCCTCTCGGCGAAGCTCGAGGAGTCCAAGGCCGGTCTGCGGGCGCAGGAGGATCGCTTTTCCCAGGAGGAGCGGGTCCTGCGCGACATCGCGGAGAAGACGCGCCAGCAGCTCGCCGCCGAGACCGCGCGCTGGCGCGAGCTCGAGCACCAATGGGGCCAGCGCGAGCAGCAGTATCTGCTGGAGATCAAGGAGGCCCAGGCCCTGCTGTCGCGCGCCGAGCAGGCGGCCGGCCAGGCGGACGGGCGTTCGCGCAAGAGCTTCGATGACTTGCGCACGGCCAAGGGGGCCGTGGAGGCGACGCTCGGCGAGCTGCTGAAAGAGCGGCAGCTGCGCGACGCCGCCGACAAGGAGCGCGCCAGGGCGCTGGAGAAGGTGGCCGAGGTCGAAGCCCATTTCGACGAGCTGCAGAAGCTCTGGCGCGAGGAGCGCCAGCAGTGGCAGGAGCTGTGGGACCGCGAGCACGCCAGCTGGGACGCGCGCAAGCAGGAGCTGTCGGGCTGGGAGGAGCGCCTGCGCAAGGAGCGCGAGTCGGGGCTGGCCGGCCTCCGTTCCAGGGAGGAGAGCGCGGCGCGCCTCACCGAGCAGATGGCGAAGAACCTGCGCGAGTCCACCGAGGCGAGCGGCAGGCTCGCGCGCCTGCTGCGCGGGCTGCGCAGCGGCCGCGACGCCGCCTCGGTGCGCGGCCGGCGCCTGGCGACCGTCGGGCTGGCGGTGGCGCTCGTCGCGGCCGCGGCCGTGCCCGCGTGGCTTTGGATGACGCGCCTGCGGCTGGAGCCCGTCTGGGCGCGCGCCGTCCCCGTCGAGAACGCGACCGCGCTCGCGTTCGACGGCGACCACCTATGGGTCGCCGCCTGGCCGGGCGAGCTGGTCTGCCTCGACGGCGCCAAGCCCGACCAGGTCGTGAGCCGCGTGCGGGTCGACGGCGTCGGGGCCTATCATCCGGGAGCGCTGACCACGGGCGCCTCGACCTTGTGGTCGGTGGACACGGCGCAGGCGCGCCTCTTGCGCCACGCCGCCAACGACCCCGCGCTTCCGCGGGACATCTGGCCGTCGCCGGGCCCGGCTCCGCTCGCCGTCGCCTACGACGGCAAGCAGCTGTGGAGCTACGACGCGGTGACCCGGCAGCTGTACCGCCATCTCGGCGAGGGGCCGCAGGCCCAGCTTCAAACCTTCCCGGTCGCCCTCGACGTGGTGCCCACGTCGATGCAGTGGGCCGGCAAGGATCTGTGGATGCACGACTCGAAGGGCAGGCGGCTGCTGCGCCTGAGGATCGTCGGCGGCGCGGTCGAGGCCGCCGACTCGCTGGCCTTGCCCGCGGACGTGACGAGCGCCGCGGTGGCCTGGACCGGCGAGAAGCGTTCGCTGTGGACGCTGTCACCCGCGCCGGCCGCGCAAGGGGGGGCCCTCGTGCGGCGTTACGAGCTGGGCGGGCGTTAATAACTCTGAAATCAATTTTGCTAATTTGGGGCTAGACTAAACGAAGCACCCGGAGCCGCCGAGGCGACCGTTATTTCGGCGCTCCGATGGACAACTGGAATGGAGCGACGAAGGTGCGACGAGGTCAGGCGCCCGGCCCGCCTTGCGGCGGGCTGGGTGCTCCTCATCCTGTTCGCGGCGCGGGCCTCGGCCCAGCAGGTCTACATCAACAGCCTCTGGGTGTCGCACTCCGACGAGTGCGTCCGCTATAACCAGGACGGCAAGTTCTACTGCCCCAGCCCCGCCGGCAAGGGCATCTGCCCGCTGTCGACGTTCGGGGGGAACATCTCGAACAATCCGCACATCGAGTTCGACCAGCTGCTCCAGAGCCCCGCCAAGACGGAGTGCATGCAAGGCCCGAACGGCACCAACGGGCGCAACCCCTATTTCGCCCCCGGCTCGACGTGGCTCAACTACTGCAACAGCCAGGTCTTCCTCTGCCTCAACATCGGCTTCGGCAACACGCAGACGGGCTCCGGCGACATCCCGATCGACAAGGTGGGCTTCGAGCTGTTCAAGTTCACCGGCGGCGCGAACGCGCTCAATCCCGAGACGACGCCGCCGGTGCGGACCTTCTCGGTGGACGCCCCCGGGACGATCCCGGCCAACATCACCGGCATCGTGCCGGACCCCGGCTTCTGCGGGAACCTGACGTCGGACGGCGTCAACTATCCGTTGGTGAACGGCTGCGGCTACTGCGTGCTCTGGGACGGCACGATCAACATCGCGGGCGAGCTGGGCAAGTCCAACGGCGATTACGGCTTCCGCGGCACGGTCGAGACGAACCAGACCGGCGCCAACGGCAACATCACGATCTCGCAGACGCGGCCCTACCCCGCCGGCGCCACGCTGGACTGCTCGTGCGTCGGCGACGGCCACTACACGACGAAGGCCCAAGGCGCTTATACCGGCAACGACTCCTACGACTCGAACTGCGCGACCCCGAACACGGCGACGGACGGGACGACCAACGTCCCGAAGGTTCCGGGCGCGGTGCTGCAGCAGCCGATCGTCGTGGACCTCGTGGACGTCCACAACGTCCGCTCGACGGCGACGATCGTCGGCACGTTCTCCGGCGTGCTGGCCGAGCCGTATTCCATCACCTATCGGCTCGGCAAGGACGCGACGACCTTCATCACCATCGAGGATACCGGCGGCTCGCTCACCGGGACGAACCCCTTGCCCATCGTGCGCAGCCTCGTCAACGGCCTGCCGCGCGTCGGCGAGGGCATCCCGGACGGCACGCTGCAGAACGGCGACGCGTGGAACGGCCGCTTCGACAACGGAGACCTCGGGCCGCCGGGCGTCTATCTCGTGACGATCCAGGCCGAGGCGCGCGACCAGTTCGGCATGGATCTCTCGGCGCCCGTCACCCGCCAGATCTCGCTCGACCCCGTGCAGGTGACCGATATCCTGGTCCAGCCGCTGACCAGCCAGGCCACCGCGCTGGCCGTGCTCACCTACACGCTCACCGAGCCGGCCACGGCTTACGTGGACATCTACCCGCCGGGCACGCAGTTCTGCAACGGCCTCAACTCGCTCAACAATACCGCGCAGGTGCCCGACAACCCCTTGGCCTCGAGCGACCCGATGGTGCCCCCGAAGAACTTCCGGCCCACGATGACCGGCAACTGCACCGCCCCCGGCTACCAGTTCAACGACTATCCCGGCACGGCCAACAATGCCAGCGGCGTGCTCGTGCCCATCCGCCGCTTGGTCGAGCAGAAGAACCTGCGCACCCCGGTGGTGAGCTTCTGGGACGGCCGCGACGCCAACGGCAATATCATGCCGGACGGGGATTACGTCTTCGTCCTTTACGGGGCGCTTCCCTCTCAGAACGGCTTCGGGTTCCCGACCACGTGCAACTATGGCGTGATCCCGCCGACCAACTGCACCAGCTCCGGCAACGACCGGCGCATCTGGACCTCGACGGCCAAGAGCGGATTCCTGTCGATCGCCCGCGGCAACGTCACGATCAGCCAGATCACGCCCGCGACGACGGTGATCGGCTCGAGCCCCTCGGTCGCCGGCCTCAACCCGTTCATCTTCTCGTACTCGCTGTCGCGCGACGCCATCGTGAACCTGCGCATCCTGCCGATCTCGGGCGTCGGCACCCCGGTCAGGACCCTGGTCAACAACCAGGTCCGCCCCGCCAACTTCCTCAACCGCGAGATCTGGCAGGACGGCCTCAGCGACAACGGCTTCGTGGTCACCTCGGGAACCTATCTCGCGGAGCTGACGGCCGCCGACCCGTTCTTCCCGGCCAAGGTCGCGACGACGACCGCGCTGTTCCAGGTGAACCTCTTCCGCATCACCGACGTGTCGGTCACGCCGCTGCAGTCCGGAGCGACCGAGAACGTCTCGCTGTCGTACCAACTGTCGCAAAGCATGTTCGTCGGCTGGAACATCTACGCGCCCGGCACCATCATCACCGGCTCGACCGCGCCCAACACCGCGACGAGCGGCTGGCCTCCCTGCGGCCAGGTCATCGCGCAGCAATGCCCCCAGGTCACCGACCTTGCGGGGAACCAGACCAAGCCGATCTTGACGATCAACGGCATGCGGCCCGGCAGGCTCAGGATCACCGAGACGTGGGACGGGCGCGACTCGAACGGCCTGTTCGTGCCCGACGGCGCGTACGTGTACACGCTCGTGGCGCAGTCCACCTTCCCCTTCCAATCGCCGATCTTCGCCGCCGACGCGATCATCGGATTCCTGACCATCTCCCGGGGGGCGATCCTCTTCCCGGTCTTCACCGTGACGCCGACCGTCCCTCCGCTGTTCAACAGCAGCGCCACGATCACGCTGCCGCCCTACGAGCTGGACTATTCCGTCACGCGGCAATCCTCGATGACGATCAAGATCCTGACGACGGACTCGGTGCCTCGCACCATCCGGACGCTGATCTCGGGACAGGTGCGCGACGCCGTCTTGCTCCACAAGGAATTCTGGGACGGCCGCGACGACGGGTCGAGCTTCGTCACGCCGGGCTTCTACACGGTGCAGGCCATCGCCAACGACCTGGCTTCCCAGCTCGCCTCCGGCTCCACCGTCCAGCAGACGATCGCCGTCGACCCCTTGCGCATCTACGACGTCGCCGTCAGCCCGTTGACCGCCAACGAGGCGACGGCGGCGATCTCGTTCCAGGTCTCGGAGACCATGAAGGTGTCGGTCAAGATCTACAAGCCGGGGACGGTGTTCGACATCGCCGCCAACCCGTCGCCGCCCGAGTCGATCTCGCTGGTCAAGCGCATCGTCGGGGTGCGTCCGGCGCGCACCGAGGTGACCGAGCAATGGGACGGCACCGACCTGAAGCTCGCGCACGTCACCGACGGCAACTACGTCTTCAAGATCATCGCGTCCACCGATATCGCCGCCATCGACAGCACGACGGGCAACGCGAGGCCCGGGGCGACGCTGGCCGAGGACATCCCCATCAGCGAGGTCCCGGTCGTCCGCGGCGTCTCGCCCTCGCCGGAGGCCGACTTCGAGAAGAACTCCTTCGTTTATCCCAACCCGGTCACGACGCCGCAGGCCACCTTCAACATCTACGTGCCGATGCAGTCGAACGTGTCGATGAAGATATACAACCTCGCCGGGGAGCTGGTCTATAACAAGGATTTCGGCGCCCAGGCGGCCGACACTTACGTGGACAACGGCGCGTTCCTATGGGCGAAGGTCAACAACTTCGGGCGGCCGTTGGCTCGCGGGCCCTACTTCGTGCTGATCCGCGAGGACGAGACGCTGGGCGCGCGCAACGTTTTGCAGACGATCAAGAAGATCCTGATCCCGTGACATGAGAACCCGACTGGTGACGGCGACGCTCGCGGCGGCCCTGGGGCTCGGGACGCGCGCGTGGGCGATGGACCCGGCGGCGGGCACGGGCGGCGCTTCCTTCATGAAGATGGGCTGGGGCAGCGCGCGGGCCATGTCGCTGGGCCGCGCCTACTCGGCGGTGGCCGAGGGCGCGGAGTCGCTCGCTTGGAACCCGGCGGGATTGGCGCTCACCCAGCAGCGCGAAGTGTCCTATTCCTACCTGCGCTACATCCAAGGGGTGAACGCGCCGCTCTACCTCGCGTACGCCCATCCGCTGGGCCGCACCGTGTTCGGGGCGAACGTCGGCTACATGAGCCTCGAGGGCTTCGACGTCCGCGACGCCAACGGCATCCCGCTCGACAACACGAACGTGCAGGTGCGCGACGGCTTCGGGACGCTCTCGATGGCGCGGTCGTTCTGGTACGAGAAGCTCTTCTTGGGCGCGAGCCTCAAGGCGGTGACGGAAGACAACGGGGGCCCCTCCCACACGAGCGTCGTCGGCGACTTCGGCGTGATCCTCAAGCCCAACCAGACGATCTCCTTCGGCTTCGCGACGCAGAACTTCGGCTCGAACGGGCGGCAGGTGGCGCGCGTCACCCGCGGCGGCGTGGCGGTGAAGGTCCTCGAGCTGCTGCAGCTGTCGATGGACCTGGACAAGTATTCCGACAGCGCGGCGCGGGCGGGCTTCGGCGCGGAGTTCACGCTGCCGGAGGACCTGCTGGAGGTGGGCCAGATCTCTCTGCGCGTCGGCTACTACAACACCGACAACCAGGGCAAGATCCTGGAGAAGGACCGCGAGGCGCTCTACCCCCTGGTGGGCACTCAGGGGCTCGCCTTCGGCATCGGCATCTTGTCGACCCAGGCGTTCGGCTACGGCATCTCTTTCGATTATTGCCTGGTGCCGATGGGGGCCCTGGGGAACTCGGATCAGATCACGATGAAGTTGAAATTTTAGCAATGATTTACCGTCTTTTTACCGTGGTACGTTATCTTGACAGTGAAGGGGGGCCCTGGTACACTCAGGGCGGATCGTGACTTCTGATCATGGAAGAGCGCGAGCGGGCGGCATCGGGCCGGGGCGGACAGGCCCTGGTCGAGTACCTGCTGATGATGGTGATGCTGCTGTTCGTCTTCACAGGCCTTTACCGCGTGCTGACCAATACGGTCAGGAACAAGATGTTCCTGCCCGCCGGCAAGGCCATCCTGAGGGACTACTGGTGAAGGGTTCACGGGGGCAGAATACGGTGGAGTATCTGATGATGCTGGCGGTCATCGTCGGCGTCATCCTGGTGGTGGGCAAGATGTTCAAGCCGCAGATCTCGAATATCTTCAACCAGATCATGGGCATGGTGTCGTCCGCCGCCTCCACCGTCGCTCAGACCGATGGGGTCCGATAACAAAGGGGGATTAACGTGATGGAGCGAATGAAGAAGCTGATCCGGTCGAAGCGGGGCCAGAACACCGTCGAGTACCTGATGATGCTCGCAGTCATCGTCGGCGTCATCCTGGTCGTCGGTAAGATGTTCAAGCCTCAGATCTCGAACATCTTCAACCAGATCATGGGCATGGTGTCGGGCGCGGCGCAAGGCGTCGCCTCGCCGAACTAAAGAGGAGCGGGCGGAGAGTGAAAGATGCGGCGCTCGTGGGCGGCGTGCCGGGCCGGAGGCCGGAAGGGGCAGGTCATCATCGAGGTCCTGCTCGTCCTGCCGGTGTTCCTCTGGCTCGTGTTCATGATCATGGAGATCGGGCATCTGGCGTTCCGGACGATCCTGCTCCATCACGCCGCCTACGAGGTCGCCCGCTACGGGTCGCTGACGGACTCGAACCAGAAGGAGCCGCTGACCGGCGGCGGGTGCAACTCGCCCAATCCGAACCGGATCGGCATGGAGTCGATCGCGCGCCGCATCCTGCCGACGAGCCACGTCGAGGTCTCGCTGCGGCCGACGCAGCCGACCGACACTCAGTCCCAGTGCACGAATTACGACCTGCTGGTGACGATACGGCAGGACGTCCCGATGGTCTTCCCGATGACGGGGATCTGGCTGGCCGACAAGGGGCGGCGTACGCGCAAGATGGTCGCGACGGTGCCGATGCCCGTCGAGATGCCGCTGTTCAGATGAGGCGGGGGTAGAGGTTATGGAAAAGAAAGGAGTGATGATCCCGCTGCTCCTGGCGATCGGGGCGGCCGTTTTCTACCTCATGGTCCTCACCAGCCACGAGAGCGCCTATATCCGCAACTACGAGACGGCCACCGTGGTCGTGGCGAAGGTGGACATCCCGGAGCGGACGGCGCTCAAAGAGGAGCTGGTCGAGACGATGCCGGTGCCGCGCAAGTTCATGGCGCAGGACGCCTTCGAGGTGAAGACGCCCTCGGACATCAAGCTGATCGCCAACCTGGTGACGCGGGTGGCCGATCGACACGGACCTGCAGAAGCTGCTCAAGCCGGGAGACCGCGTGGACATCCTGGTGACCTTCGACGCGAAGATGGCCGACCAGAGCAAGGAGAAGGTGACCGCGACCATCCTGCAGAACGTGCTGGTCCTGGGCGTGGGAGCGAACCTCGGCCAAGGCCTGACGGCCAAGCAGTTCGGCGACAAGCAGGGGGCCGAGCAGCAGCAGGCGGCCTTCTCCGAGAAGGGATTCTTGAGCCTGGCGCTCAACCCGAACGAGGCGCAGTATCTGGCGCTCGCGCTCAAACAGGGCGAGACGACGGTCGTTTTGCGGGGCCTGGGAGACGTCGAGATGCACCCGATGGAGATGGCGTCTTTCCGGAAGCTTTTCCGTTAGCCGCATAGAATTCAGCAAGAGGAGGGTCGATCGCCGGGAGAAGCTGAACTGAAGCGCTGCATCGAGTACGAGTGCGACATCTATGATCCGACAACGAAGCTCGGTCGCGCGAATAAGGCCGTTCCGGCGTCTTGTCACGGCATGGGCATTGACGATTCTGTCGTTGAGCCTTGCGGCGCGCGTGCGGGCGCAGGCGCCACCGGTGGATCAGTCCAACGACATGATCGCGGTGAGCGCCGACATCGTGGAGATCTCGGGCTCCAACCAGCTCGACACGGGCTTCGCCTGGCCGCAGTTCAACGCGGGCATCAACTACTCGGAGAAGATGCCGATACCCGTCCCGGGCATCATCCGGATCAACGACTTCCAGAGGACCAGCCAGCTGTCGACCATCCTCAAGCTCATGGAGACCGAGGGCCACGCCCAGCTGTTGTCGAACCCGAAGGTCATCACGAAGACCGGCACGCAGGCGAACTTCGTGGTGGGCGGCGACCAGCCTTATCCGGTGACGAACGCGCAGGGCGTGGGCGTGGAGTTCAAGAAGTTCGGCGTCATCTTGAACATCCTGCCGGCCATCAACCCGAACAAGAAGGACTCGATCGTCCCAGCTCCAGCTCGAGGTGTCGAACCCGGACTTCTCCAAGCCGGTGACGGTCGGCAACACCTCGGTCCCCTCGATCGTCACCCGGCAGGTCCAGACGGAGGTCGAGATCAAGAGCGGGGAGACGCTGGTCATCGGCGGGCTCAAGTCGAGCTCGAAGAACGTCTCCAAGACCCGCATCCCGTGGATCGGCAGGCTCCCGGTCATCGGGGGGCTGTTCACCACCTCCAGCGTCATCGACCAGCAGACCTCGCTCTTCCTGTTCGTCACCTTCGAGATCGTGAAGTAGGCGGCAGCGATGGAACCTAACCTCCCGGCGCCGTCGACGGGCCCGAAGACGGCGACGACGCAGACGCGGACGCCGGGAAGGGTCATCGCTTTCTCGGGGCCGAAGGAAGGCGTGGGCAAGACCAGCGTCTGCCTGAACCTCGCCCTCGCGTGGGCCGGCACGCAGAGCCGCAACGTCATCATCGTGCACATGGACCCGCTGTGCCGCCAGGACGTGGCGTATCTGCTGGGGGTGCAGCCGCCGTCGTTGGCCAGCCTCGCCCAGACCGTGGGCCACGACGCGGCGGTCCTCGGCAAGCTGCTGAAGGGCCGCATCCCGATGTCGCAATGGGGCGTCGGCGTGCTGCCCTTGGGCGCCAAGCGCGCCGACGCGCTGACCGTCAGCCCCGAGATCATCATGCCGATCCTCGGGGCGCTGTCGGAGTCGTACGACCTGTTCATCGACGTGGACCCGTGCTTCCCGATGCAGATCTTCGCCTTCGACATCGCGGACCTCGTCTTCTGGATGACCTTGCCCCAGCGCTCGCATTTCGAGGCGACCTACAACCTCTTCAACGACATCAAGGAGCTGCATTTCGCCCTCGACCGCTTCGAGATCATCGTCAACCAGGCGAACCTGCCCGGGGCTCTCGCGCCGAAGGAGGTCGAGCGGTTCTTCGCGGCGCTGAACAAGCGCGTGCTCTCGACGATGCCGTGGGAGGACCTGCTTCCCGAGTACTCGAACCTCGGGCGCATCGTGGTCGTGGAGCAGCCGCACTCCGATTGGGTGAAGGCGCTCAGGCCCCTGCTCGGCCGGCTCATGGAGGTCAAGCCCGCGCAGAAATCGTGGACGTTCACGGCGACCGCCGACTCCGATTTCAACTCCTCGGCCGACAATGTATGGCGCGCGAAAGGCAACGGCGCCGCGCCGGCCGCCGGGCAGCAGGGCTCCTCGTCCTCCTCCTCGGCGATCAAGGTCGTCAAGCAGGGGGACGTCGCCAGCGGCAACCCTCCCTTCTGGGACGAGCTCAAGGGGAAGGTCCACAAGAACGTCGTGAGCGCCTTGGAGACCGAGCGCATCCGCATCACCGACTCGGCGGAGGTGAACAAGGAGCTGCGCGCCAAGGTCGGCCAGATCATCGAGAACCTCCTGCAGAAGGAGGTCAACCTGCCGCTCTCGCGCGACCAGCGCGGCCGCTTCGTCGGCGAGCTGGTCGACGAGATCCTGGGCTTGGGCCCGCTCGAAGAGCTGATGCGGGACCCGAGCATCAACGAGATCATGGTCAACGCCCCGGACAAGGTCTATATCGAGCGCGCCGGCAAGCTGGTGCTGACGCCGCTGCGCTTCCGCGACGACGACCAGATCATCCAAGTCATGAAGCGCATCGTCGCCCCCATCGGCCGCCGCATCGACGAGTCGGTGCCGCTGGTGGACGCCCGCTTGAAGGACGGCTCGCGCGTCAACGGCATCATCGCGCCGCTGGCCGTGTCGGGGCCGACGCTCACCATCCGGCGGTTCTCGGCCAAGCCCTTCACGGCCAAGGACCTCATCACCAAGGGCTCGATCGCGGCGGACTTCGTCGATTTCTTGAAGGCCTGCGTGCTGTGCAAGAAGAACATCATCATCTCGGGCGGAACCGGCACCGGTAAGACCACCTTCCTCAACATGCTCTCGAACTACATCCCGGAAGACGAGCGCATCATCACCGTCGAGGACACCGCCGAGCTCAAGCTCCAGCAGGACCACTGGGTGCGCCTGGAGAGCCGCCCGCCCAACGTCGAGGGCAAGGGCGAGATCACGATCCGCGACCTCGTCAAGAACTGCCTGCGCATGCGCCCCGACCGCATCGTCGTCGGCGAGTGCCGCGGCGCCGAGGCCTTGGACATGCTGCAGGCGATGAACACCGGCCACGAAGGCTCGCTCGCCACCATCCACGCGAACACGCCCCGCGACGCCCTTTCCCGCATGGCGGCCATGTGCCTGATGTCCGGCACCGACCTGCCGATGTTCGTGCTGCGCGAGATGATCTCCTCGGCCGTGCATCTCATCGTGCAGATCTCGCGCTTCGCCGACGGTACCCGCAAGGTCACCTACATCTCCGAGGTCACCGGCAGGGATGAGAACCAGATCCTCATGCAGGAGCTGTTCCGCTACCACCAGACGGGGACCGACGAGTCGGGACGGACCCTCGGGGACTTCTCCGGCTGCGGCGTGCCGCCGAAGTTCTTCGAGGAGTTCAAGCAGAAGGGCATGACCATCCCCCTGGAGCTTTTCTACACGAAGGACCAGAAGGCGCGGATCGCGGGCGGGATGACGGCGCAGCAGGCGCTTCAGAGGGGAAGATGACGATACAGGCGGTGACTGCCAGAGAGATTCGCGAGATTCTCCCGCGGAGAATGTCGCGAATGTCTCTGGCTGTCACCCTCCTTGTCATTCTTGTCGCGGGAGCACTCTCGCCGGCCGGCGCCCAGTGGACCAACGAGCAGATCAAGTTCCTCGCCGACCAGCAGACGGGGGCGGAGGCGCATTCCCAGTATTTCTACCACTACTTCAAGAAGGACCGCGATCCGAACCTCAAGCCGCCCCAGTGGGTGGATGAGACGCTCGACGCGATGATCCGCCGGCCGGTCTGGCAGGACCCCGAGGAGGGCATCCTCAACGAGGCCCAGCTGTGGCAGGCGCCGGCCGCGGTGCTCTACGAGTTCTTCCAACACACGCGCAAGACCTTCTCGCCCGAGCACGGCGGGGCGTTCGCCCCGCCCGGGAGCCTCATCAAGGACTACGAGGACGCCCGCACGCGCTTCCAGATGGCGCTCGACCGGCTGTAAGCCAGGACACCAAGCGCTACGAGTCCTGCGTGATCGCCATCGCGACCTTGAGCAACAACGCCTTCGACGTCCTGCACCACCAGCCGCGCGGCTACGCGCCGCCGCAGAAAGATACCTCCAGCGCCGCGACGCCGCTGCTCCTCAAGATGATCGGCATGCTGCTCGCCTTCGGCGCGCTCTGGACGCTCGGCTCGATGAACTCCGAGCGGATCGCGGGGTACGTCGAGGGTCACCTCAAGCGCAGCCGCGAATGGGCGCTCGAGTTCAACCGGCAGTTCGTGCAGGTGAAGGTGCAGTACCTGGTCTTCGCCCCGATGGGCGTGGCGATGCTGTTGGGCATCCTCACCTTCAATATCTTCGGTTTCCTCCTCCTGACGGGCGGCGGCGTCTACGTCGGCATGAACTTCCCGAACTGGCTGCTGAACTTCGTGCGCACCCGCCGCGGCAAGCGCGTCGAGGCGCAGCTGATGGACGCGATGGTCCTGCTGTCGAACTCGCTGAAGTCGGGCCTCGACATCGTCCAGGGCTTCGAGCTGGTGGCGCGCGACCTCGTGCCGCCGATCTCCGAGGAGTTCGGGCTCATCATCAAGAACTACCAGCTCGGCCAGACCTTCGAGCGGGCCCTGGAGGGCATGGAGGACCGCGTCGCCAGCCGCCTGCTGTCCTACGTCATCAAGGCCATCGTCATCCAGCGGACGGTGGGAGGAAACCTCACCAAGATCTTCGACCGCATCGTCGAGAACATCCGCGAGGAGGGCCGGCTCGAGGAGAAGATGCAGGCGTTGACCGCCCAGCAGCGCATCCAGTCCATCGTCGTCGGCATCATGCCCTGGGGCATGGTGATCCTGATGTCCATCTTCCAGCCGGAGGTCATGGCGAAATACTACTTCTCGCCCCTCGGCGTGCTGACGGTGCTGTTCTGCGCGTTCTGGATGTCGATCGGCATGAGCATCGTGCGTAAACTGGGACAGATAACGGTATAGCGATGGAAGGCCAAGCGTTCCACTGGCTGTTGATGATCGTCGGGATCCTCGGATCCATGGCGGCCTTCACGACGGTCCAGCGCTTCTTCGCTCCCCCGCCGCCCGACGACGCGGGCTTGGCGGGGCTCGCCCCGAAGCAGCCGGGCCAGATGTCCGCCTTCGATTCCATCAATCCCAACGGCGGCTTCGTGGACCGCCTCGACTGGTTCTTCGTCCACAACATCGGCCTCGGCCCCAAGCTCGAAGGCCTGCATATGCTCCTGGGCGCTCCCGAGAAGCCGACGGCCCTGACGATCCTGCACTGGAAAGAAGCCTGCATGCTCACCATCCCCGCCTTCCTCTGCTATATGGCCGAGGGCTTCATCCCGCTCATCCTCATGCCGGTCTGCTTCATGATCCCCGACTGGTACCTCGGGGGCCGCATCAAAGAGCGCCAGGACAACATCATCCGCAACTTCCCGTCGCTGGTGGACCTCGCGGCCCTGACGATCGAGTCGGGCCTCGACTACATGACCGCCTTCGACCGCATCATCAAGCAGGCCAAGAAGAAGACGGAGCTCGAGGTGGAGTTCGAGAAGACCATCTCGGAGGTCCAGCTCGGCTACTCGCGGCGCGAGGCCCTGCGGCGCATGGCGATGCGCACCGGCCTGCAGGACATCCGCTCCTTCGTCGGCCTCATCATCCAGTCCGACGAACTGGGCACGAGCCTCGTCGACCTCTTGCGCTCCTACGCGGCGGACATGCGGTTCAGGCGGCTCAACAAGGCCGAGAAGGTCGCCGCCCAGGCCGCGACGAAGATGCTCATCCCCATCTTCCTGTTCATCTTCCCGACCGTGTTCATCCTGATGCTGGCGCCCATGATGATGAACCTGTTCCAGGGAGGGCTGGGGTTCTAGATGACCGCCCTCGCCCTCGTCGTAGCCGCCCTCGGAGCCGCCGGGGCTCTAGCGCAGGACGCCGGCAAGCCGGCCGATCGCCGCGCCGACCCCGAGAGCCTGTTCTTCAACATGTCGAAGATCAACCTGGGCACGATCACCAGCGACGAGGACCGCAAGCGCTACCTGTACTCGATCCAGCTCGAGAAGGCGCGCATCACCCGCAAGACGCTGCGCGCCGTCTACGAGAACGCCTACGACCTGTACAAGGCGGGCGATTACGAGGGCAGCCGCGAGCTGACGAACAAGATCCTGACCGTGGACCCGGGCTTCGAGGATGCGGCGATCCTGCAGCGCGCTTCCATCGAGCTCAACGGCTCGCGCAAGCCGTTCGTGTCCGAGAAGAAGCTCGTCGACGACCGCTTCGAGGAGGGCATGGCCTTCTACCGGCAGGGGCGCGTCGTCGAAGCCTCCGAGAAGTGGGAAGAGGCGGTGAAGCTCGCGCCCGGCAATCTCAAGGCGCGCTACTGGCTCAAGAAGTCCCGCGGCGAGATCGCCGACGAGCATTTCCGGCGCGGCCAGAAGGCGTACCGCCAGCACCGCCTGCGGGAAGCCCTCGACCAGTGGTACGCCGCCCTCGTGCTCAATCCCAGGTATCCCCGGCTGGTGGGCGCGATCAGCAAGGTCGAGTCCGAGGTCCGCGAGCAGGACTCCAACGACAAGCTGCAGGCCGCGCTGAACCTCTATGCCCAGGGCAAGACCGACGAGGCCTTGAGGCAGCTCGACGGCGTGCTCCAGATCGAGCCGGGCGACGCCCGCGCGACGAAGCTCATCGGGGAGATCCGCCTCGAGGTGGCCAACCAGCATGTCGCCGAGGGGCGGCGCCTCTACGAGAGCCGCAACTACGACGGGGCCATCGGCGAGTGGAAGAAGGCCGTGACCTACGGCTACGACACGCGCTCATCCGACCAGCTCGTCGCCCGCGCCCGCGACCAGAAGCGCCGGGAGGCGGACGCGAAGACCAAGACCGAGCAGGACCGCCAGCGGCGCGCCGAGGAGGCGCGCCAGCGCGAGGAGGAGGCGGCCCGCAAGGCGGAGGAGGAGCATAAGAAGCAGGAGGAGGAGAACAAGAAGCAGCTCGAGGTGAGCAAGGCCGACACGCCCAAGGTGAACCCGACGAACATGGCGGGGGTGCCTGCCGCTACCTCGGAGAACGACAAGCGCGAGGCGGTCAAGCACTGGAACGCCGGCATCATCTTCTACCAGAAGGGCGACTACGAGAAGGCGCGCGACGAGTGGCAGATCTGCAAGCAGATGGATCCCTCGAACTCCGATTGCGTGACGGGCCTGCAGCGCATCGACCAATCCTACGGGTCGGGGCCGTAAGATGAGGGCCCTGATGATCGCCGCCGTCTTGTCCCTTGTCGTCAGCCCGGCCGGGGCCAAGCCGCGCGCCAAGAAAAAATCCATGTTCCCCGACCTCCCGGTGCAGTCGAAGGCGGAGCGCGCGGCCGGGCTGTGGCAGGCCGGGACCTTCGCGACCAGCAAGGGCGACTACGATCTCGCCGTGCGCCAGTTCGAGGGCTGCCTGAAGGCCGACCCGAAGAGCGCCGACTGCAAGAGCGCGCTCAAGGAAGCCAAATATAATCTTAAAATGAACCCGGTAGCGCATAAGAAGCGAAAGCCCAAGAAGGCCGCGGCGACGGCCGCGCCGGGGCAGGCGGACAGCGCCAAGGCGGCGGAAGCGGGGGCGGCGGCTCCGGCGCCGGCCGGGGCTCCTCAAGGAGGCACGCAGTGAGACTTGCCGCGAAATGGTTTTTGTGGTTTTTGGGCATCGGCGCCTATGTGATGTTCTTGGGCGGCATCTTCTATTACAACCTCTTCAAGTGGACCTTCGACGAGAAGCTGAAGCAGGAAGCCATCGACATGGTCCGCGTCTACGCCCCGACCCTGATCAAGGGGCTCTCGAAGAGCCAGTACGCGATCAGCTTCGACGAGTTCGACATCATTACCAAGGGCATCTCCAAAGACGAGCGCGTCGCCTGGCTCGTCTATCTGAACCGGTTCGGCGAGGTGCGCTGGTTCAAGGACCCGAGCGCCATCGGCAAGCCGTTCGACGAGTTCTCGAAGATCCAGCCGCCGCCCACCGACGCCATCGAGCAGGCCTACCTCTCGAAGACCCCCAAGGTGCGCGCCGTGCCCAAGCAGGCCTTCTACGAGATCGCGATCCCGCTGGCGGTGCGCGGCGACGTCATGGGCATCGTGGACATGCAGGTCTCGCGCCAGGGGGTCGAGAACATCATCTCGAAGGCGATGCAGAAGTACGTCATCGGCGCCATCGGCGTGCTGTTCCTCATCGGCATCCCGCTCTACTTCTTCATGCACCACTTCGTGATCAACCCGCTCTTGACGCTGCGCGACGCCATCGAGGCGATCGGCTTCAAGAACCTCGAGCTGAAGTTCCAGGCGCGCAAGGACGAGGTCGGCGACATCGCCAACGTGCTCGACATCTTCCTGCGCAAGGTGAAGGCCGAGCTGGCCAACGTCCAGGTGCGCGAGAAGCAGCGCGGCGTGGCGGAGCAGCGGTGGTGGCAGTCGATCCTGCAGGCCATCGTGTCGAAGAGCCACCACGCCATCGTCGTCGACGAGGACAATACGGTCCTGTACACGAACTTCGCGGTGACGGCGACGGTGGATCCCGCGACGAAGCTGCACCTCTTGGACGTGGTGGACAACCAGCAGCAGGACGTGCTGCGGCTGGTCGGCGTGGCGCTGGACAGGCCGAACCAGGTCGTGGAGACGGACACCGTCTTCCGCCAGGAGGCCTGCCACGTCCGCGCGGTCCACTTGGAGGAGGAAGGCGAGCTGCGCCGCACCCTCATCCTCTTCGAGCCCAAGCGCGCGCAGACCGGAACCTATCCAGCCTAGCGGCGCGGGGCGTGCCCGGTATCGCTAGGTATTCCTTTCCTTAAATCTTATACTCCTTGGGCCTCCTTGCGTGGGGGGGCCATTATTGCTATATAGCGACGGGGACGTGACGACGATAAAAGCCAAGAAAGACAAGGAGATACCGGGATGAGCTACCAGATCAAGAGAATCGACCCCTATTGGATGACTCATCCTTTGGTCCCGATCCTTGTCGCGGCGGGAGCGGTGATCGCTCTCATCGGCCATCAGACGGACCGCAACTTCATCGGCATCGTGGGGGTCGTGGTGATGGGCGTGGCCGTGCTGGTCGCCACCAAGCCCGTCCTGTCCGCCGTGCTGGGGACGCTCGGGGTGTTCGGCGGGCTCGTCACCTTTGTCGTGCTTCCGAATCCCCAGATGGTGGGCATGTCCCTCATCCTAAAGCTCTTGTCGACGCTGCTTTTCGCGGCGCTCTACATGGTGCTGATGGACGCCTTGGTCCTGGCCATCGCTTTCCTTTATAACCTCTTCGGCGCCGGCCTGCGGGGCATCAGCCTCGACCTCGAGGAAGCGGCGGGAGAGGAAGCGCCGGGAGAGGGGGTCTAAACTGGTCGCTCCCCGGCCCGCCATGCGCATCAACGTCGTCTACGCCGCGCGCGACCCCAACCGCGCGGGCTCGCTGATGGAGGCGGTGGCACGCAGCGGCTTCACCGTGACGACCGCTCAGCGTTCGAAGGAGGTCTTGGGGCTGCTGGGCCAGCGCAGCTGCGATGTCCTGATCGTCGGGGCGCAGCTCGCCGACGAGGAAGGCTTGAGGCTCGTCAACGTCCTGCGCGGCAAGGGCCCGACGCGCCAGCTGCCGATCATCGCGCTGTTGGAGCACGACGCCAATGCCGCGCCGCCGCCCATCGCGGGTTTCGCCACCGCCACCGGCCATATCCGGCGCGACCACAACGCTCCGCCGGTTCCGCCGCCTCCGGGCGGCCGCGTGTCCTTGCGCCTGGCCTTCTTCCAGGCGGGGGCCGACGAGTGCCTCATGCTCAACCAGGACATGGCCGAGTCCATCGCGCGCATCAAGGCGGTCCTGCGCCGGACGATGACGAACCCGGCCGAAGAGATCATCAAGACGGGCCCGGTCGAGCTGAACCTCACGAGCTACACGCTTCACGTCAGCGGCAAGGCGGTGCCGCTGACTTCGAAGGAGCTCGACCTGCTCTACGTGCTCTTGAGCTCGCCCAACCGCGTTCTCAGCCGCCCGTACCTCATCGAGCGCGTCTGGGGCTATAACTATTTCGGCTCGCCGCGCACCGTCGATGTCCATGTGCGCCGTCTGCGCGAGAAGCTGGGCAAGGCCGCCAAGCTCATCCACACCATCCCCTGCGTGGGTTACAAAATGATCCCGCCGGGTTCGGAAATGACGCGGTAACAGCGAGAGGCTATAGTACCGGGAGAGATTTCATGGCCGACAAGAACCTCATCAAGCTGCTGATCATCGACGACGACACCCACCTGCGCGAGAGCCTCGCCGAGGTGCTCGAGCTCGACGGCTTCGAGTGCCAGCAGGCCGGCAACGCCAAAGACGGCATCGAGACCGCCAAGAAGCTGAATCCGCGCGTCGTGATCATGGACATCCAGCTTCCCGACTCCAGCGGCTTCCAGATCTGCCAGACGCTGCGCAAGGCGTCCAAAGAGACGATTTTGATCATGATGACCGGACGTTTCCTCTCGGCCGAGGAGAAGACGCAGGGCTTCGAGCTGGGGGCCGACGAGTACATCACCAAGCCGTTCGATCTGGCGGAGTTGTCGATTCGCATCAGGCAGTTGCTCACCCGGGGAGCGAAGGCGTAGCTTTTCGCCCCACGGGTCCCCTTTTCCCGCGAGGCGAGAACGCCGTCGGCTTGATAAGCCTCCGGCACGGCGACAGAGGAGAACGACCTCGTCGCCAGGGGCAGAAGTGAGGGCAGACACGTGAGACCGCAGCGCCGGGGCAAGCTCGCCTACAAGTTCCTCTTCTGGTTCCTGCTCATCTCGCTGGCGCCCATGGGCGTCGTCGGCTACCACCTCGTCAACATCTCGGGTGCAGGAGCAGCACGCCTCCGGCTTCGCGGCGACCGTCTGGAACTACATCACCACCTACAACAACATCCTCAACGACGCCGCCCGCCACGCCGACTTCGTCGCCGAAGCCAGCGGCGTCATGAACGCGGCCAGGCAGCAGCAGTATCTCAACCGCATCATGCAGCTCCACGCCGCCTTCCTGGAGCTGTCGGTCTTCGACCTGAGCGGGCAGGAGACGCTGCGCATGGGGCGCTTCCTGGGGCCCTCGCCGCCCATGCGCAACTTCTTCCAGGAGACGCCGTTCCAGGTCGCGCTCCAGCAAGGCCAGTTCCTGGGGTCGCTCGAGCGCTTCCAGGGGCTGTATCCGACGCTGACCATCGCGGTGCCCATCGTCGATCCCCGCATCCCCCAGGCCAAGCCGACGGGCGTGCTGCTCGGCAAGATCAGCTTGAACGGCCTCTCGCAGATGCTCGTCCAGCAGTTCCCGGAAGGGGGGAAATCCGAGGCGGCGGTCGTCGGCCCCGACGGATTCCTGATCGCGCACTCGAACCCGAAGATGGTGTTCAAGGTCGACGCGAAGCTGCCGAAGGAGATCACCGACGTCATCTTGACCCAGACGCAGGAGAAGGGCGGCGGCGAGGTCGTGCTGCAGACGGGCAAGACCTTCCTCGGCGCCTATGCCGTCGTCAGCCAGCTCGGCTGGGTCGTCTACGTCCAGCAGCCGATCGAGTCGGCCTACGGCGCGGCGATCGAGATGAAAGGCGAGATCCTGCGCGTGCTCGTCTGGGTGGTGGCGGTGACGATCCTGCTGTCGTTGGCCGTCGCCGGCCACATCACCCAGCCCATCCGCGCGCTCAACCAGGCCGCCGAGAGGCTCGGCAAGGGGCATTTCGAGGAGGTCCCCGAGCTCAGCATGACCAACGACGAGATCGGCGACCTGGCCCAGGCCTTCATCCACATGGCCGAGCAGATCAAGGAGCGCACCGGCGAGCTCTCGCACGCCAAGGAGGAGCTGGAGAAGTTCGCGCACTTCTTGGAGAAGCGCGTCGAGGCCCGCACGCGCGAGCTGCGCGCGGCGCAGGACGAGCTGATCAAGAAGGAGCGGCTGGCCGCCATCGGGCAGATGGCGTCGGTCGTCGGCCACGAGATCCGCAACCCGCTTGCCGTCATCAACAACTCGACGTACTTCATCAAGACGAAGCTGGGCGTCGGCGCCGCGGCCGGCACGGGCCCGCCGGTGGATCCCAAGATCGCCAAGCACCTTTCGATCATCGAGTCCGAGATCAAGCAGGCCAACAGCATCATCAGCGAGATCCTGACCTTCTCGCGCTCGCGCGAGCTCAAGCCCGAGATCATCGCCATCAACAACTTCCTCGAGGAGCTGCTGGGCGTGCATCCCTTCCCCTCGCACATCAACGTGGTGCGGGAGCTCGACGCCAGCAACCCGGTGGTCAACATCGATCTGGACGAGATGCGTCAGGCGGTGCGCAACCTCATCGGCAACGGCGTCGAGGTGATGCCCAACGGCGGGACGCTCACCGTCGCGAGCGAGGTGGTCGAGGCGGGCTGGGTGCGCGTGAGCATCAAGGACACCGGCAGCGGCATCCCGCCGGACGTGGTCGAGAAGATCTTCGCGCCCTTCTTCACCACCAAGGCGCGCGGCACGGGTCTCGGGCTGGCCGTCGTGCGCAAGGTCATCGACCGCCACAACGGCAAGGTGGACGTCGAGAGCGTCGTCGGCAAGGGCACGACCTTCCGGCTCTATCTGCCGATCTCGGCGCAGGTGGCGGGCTTCCCCGAGCCGGCCCAAAAGGCATGACAGAGCCGAAGGGCCGGATCCTCATCGTCGACGACGACGCCCATCTGCGGGACAGCCTGCGCGACAACCTCGAACTCGACGGCTACGAGGTGGACGAGGCGGGGACGGGGGCCGAGGCGCTCGCGGCCGCGGCCAAAGGCTTCGACGTCATCTTGATGGACTTCAACCTGCCGGACGCCACCGGCATCGACGTCATCCACTCGATCCGCAAGACGGACACCGACAGCCAGATCCTGATGCTGACGGCGCACGCCTCGCTCGACGCGGCGCTTAGAGCCATCCAGGAAGCGGTCTACGACTTCTTGACCAAGCCGGTGGACTTCGACCACCTGAAGCGCGCCATCGCCAAGGCGCTCGACAAACAGCGCGTCGAGCGCGAGAACCGGCGCCTCATCAAGGAGCTGAAGGCCGCCAACGACGAGGCCAAGCGCGCCAACGACAAGCTGCTGAACCTCTCGAACATGAAGTCGAAGTTCATGTCGATGTCTTCGCACGACCTGTCGAACGCGCTGATGACGCTGCAGGTCTCCTACGAGATGCTCGAGCAGTCGATCACGCCGACGCCCGAGCAGGCCAAGCGCATGCAGTACATCGGCGGCTCCATCACGCAGATCGCGCGGCTCGTCGAGGACCTCGTGGACTGGGCCGCCATCGAGCAAGGCAAGCTCCGGCTCGAGAGAGCCGAGTTCGCGCCGGGCAAGCTCGTCGAGGACGCGGTCGTCGGGCCCCAGAGCAAGGCGGCCCAGCGGGGCCTGGAGCTCAAGGTGGAGCTCGAGCCGTCCTTGCCCGCCGTGGTCGGCGACAAGAAGCGCATCTCGCAGGTCCTGCACAACCTCTTGGAGAACGCCCTGCGGCACACGCAGCGCGGCGGCACGGTCACGGTGTTCGTCAGCAAGTCCGGCGGCGAGGTGCGCTTCGCGGTGAAGGATACGGGCGAGGGCATCGCCCCGACCGAGTTGAGCAAGATCTTCGAGAGCTTCTACCAGACCGCCGCCAACGGCGGCGCCGAGCGCGGCAGGCTGGGGCTGGGGCTGTCGATCTCGCGCGAGATCGTGGCGATGCACGGCGGGCGCATCTGGGTGGAATCGGAAGGGAAGGGCAAGGGGGCGACCTTCATTTTCACGGTCCCGCTTCCCGCTCCAGCCAAAGCTTGATATTGGCAGATACTGCTATTATTTAGTATTGTCGTCACAACGCTGTCGCTGGAAAGACGAAGTTCAGGGGGTGGTTCGTATGGCCGTATCCGCCAAAGCTAAGGCTAAGAAGGCTCAAACGCCGAAAAAGAGAGTCACCGTTTTGATCGCGGACGACCAGACGTTGTTCCGCGAGGGCATCAAGGACCTGCTCGAGAACGAGAAGTCCATCGAGGTCATCGGCGAGGCCGCCGACGGCTCCGAGGTGCTCCGGATGGCGAAGAAGCTCCGCCCGAACGTCATCCTCATGGACATCAAGCTCCCGCATCTCGACGGCGTCAGCGCGACCCGCCAGATCCGCAAGGACTGCCCGGAGACCAACGTGCTCATCCTCTCCTCCTTCGAGGACGAGGCGCACGTGATGGAGGCGATCCAGGCCGGGGCCAACGGCTATCTCTCGAAGATGCTGCCGGCCTCCGAGCTGGTCAACGCGCTCAAGACCTTCGCCAACGAAGGCGTGATGATCCCCCAGCCGGTCATGGGCAAGCTGATCCAGGGCCTGCGCCAGATGTCGAACGCCTCGGCCGAGGCCTCGCTGGTGGCGCTGACCAAGACCGAGATCCGCGTGCTCGCCCTCTTGGGCCGCGGGCAGTCGAACAAGGAGATCGCGCGGCAGCTCGAGTGCAGCGTGAAGACGGTCAAGAACCATCTCAACAGCATCTTCCAGAAGCTCGAGGTCTCCAACCGCACCGAGGCGGTGGTGAAGGGCATCGAGATCGGCCTGATCAGCGCGGAGGACTCCAGCTCCCCGCCGGCGATCTCGTAAGTTCCGCGCCGCAGCGAAGACGGCCCCTCTCCTGACATTCCGAAGGAGGGGGGCCGCTCTTTTACTCTTTAAAAATTCGGTAAAAAACATCGTCGGAGTATTGCGGATTTAAAGGCGCGGGGGTATCCTCTTGACGATGGAAGCGCGCCGGCGGCGCTGGTCCCGCGGCCAGATCGTCCTCCCCTCTTTGCTGGTCATTCCCTCGTTGATGCTGTTCGTCTACCTCATCTACGAGACGGCCAAGCTCTCGCGCGAGAAGATCCGCCATCAGTTCGCCGTCGACTCGGCCTCCTTCGTCGAGATGACGAACTACGCGGACTTCATGAACCGCACGGCGTACGTCAACGGCGCGTTCCCGATGCGCATCTTCGCCGAGGGCTTCTTCAACGGGCCGAACATCCCGCTGAAGAAGAACGACGCGATGCACACCTCGCTTTACGACATCCTGTACTGCAACGGCGCGTTCCCGTCGTTGGGCGATAAGACGCACGTCGGCACCGACCCGTCCAAGCAGGATCTCGCGAGCAAGGAAAAGTGGAAGATCGAATTCCAAAACGACACGCCGTGC
>JAPLKK010000242.1:45934-49337 GCA_026388115.1 Elusimicrobiota bacterium
CCAGCTCCTCGGCTCGGTCGAGGACGCCCAGTACTCCGTCTTCCGTCGCCTGACCGGCGGAGCCAACTCCCATACGTTCTTCCGCAAGTCCTATTGGCTGAACACCGGCGACCCGGTGACGGACGCCAAGGAGGGCGCCGGCTATTTCCACACGATCCATCCGAAGGCGGAATGCATCCGGTACATCAACATCTGCGGCAACAAGCCGACGAACGATCCCTACCAGCCGTACAAGCCGGTCGAGCCCGAGCATCCGATCGAGATGCCGAACACGGTCTCCAACGAGCTGTGCGACGGCGGCCTCTTCCATTTCGCCTGGGTCCCGCAGAGCGAGGCGCAAGACGTCCAAGTGCACGGCTCCGGCTCGGGCGGCTACGGCATCATCCAGCATTGGACCGCGCCGAACAACTACTTCAAGATCAATTTCAACAACATGTCGACCTGCGGCACGCCCGGCGAGAACAAGCCCTGCATCCACGCGACGATCGGTCTGACCGGGAAGGGCTCGGTGTGGCCCGATCCGACGCCGAAGTTCCAGACGAGGATGTATCCATGATCGCGCGCTTGCTGCGGGGGAGGGGGCGCGGCCAGGCGACGACGGAGGTCGTGCTGCTGGTGCCTCTGTTCATGCTGTTCCTGTTCCTGTTCGCGAAGGTGTTCGCGCTGCTGGTGCTGGTGCAGAAGATGGAGATCGCCTCGTACTACGCCGCCCGGCGCTGGCAGCTCGAGAGCCACCGGAACGTCTTCTACGAAGCCTCGGACGCGGGGGGGCTGCTTTTCGACATCAAGAGAGGGGTCAACGAGTACCTCGGGACCGGCACGCGCAACGGCCGGTACCTGGACCTCGAAGGCAACGCGGACGTGAAGGTGACCCGCACCCAGGTCTGGAACATCGTCACCCTGACGGTCCGGACCAAGCCTCTGTCGAGCCCGGTGTTCAAGTATCTCAGCATGAAGAACCGCGGCGGGTTCACGTTCTCGGTGACCAAGTACGTTCCCAACCGGGACCGCCCCATCGCCTTCCAGCTTCCGGGCGTCGCGAGCGGGCCGTAGGATGCCGCGGAGCCGTCGCCGGTCTGCGCCGGAACGCTTGGCGGCATAATTTGATATCCTGTCCAACCGGTGGAATCCATGCGCTGGTGGCCTAAGTTCAAGCTGTTCATGCAGCGTTGGTGGCTGGTGGTGGCCGTCGTCCTCGGCTTCACCCTCTCCATCGTCCTGCCCATCTGGTATCTCGCCGGCATGGAGGAGAGCGTCCGCCGCTACATCGTCGGCATCAATGTGGCGTCCTTGCCCTGGGGCATCCTCCAGACGCTCGTCTTCGTCGCTTTCCTATACCTCCTCCAGTACGGCGGCGGCTTCGCCCAGTTCAAGAAGGCGAAGATCGACGCCGGCAAGATCGCGGTCAAGTTCGAGGACGTCATCGGCTTGAACGAGGCCAAGAAGGAGGCCTGGGAAGTCGTCCAGCTCATCAAGGACCGCACCACGCTCAAGAAGATCGGCGGCAAGGTGCTCAAGGGCCTTTTGCTGCTGGGCCCGCCCGGCTGTGGAAAGACCCTGCTTGCCAAGGCCATCGCCACCGAGGCCGGCATCCCGTTCCTGTCGGTCGCGGGCTCGGAGTTCGTCGAGATCTTCGTCGGCGTCGGCGC
The DNA here is from genome assembly GCA_026388115.1 of Elusimicrobiota bacterium. GTDB lineage: Bacteria > Elusimicrobiota > Elusimicrobia > UBA1565 > JACRDR01 > JAPLKK01. The sequence goes on from JAPLKK010000242.1 coordinate 47,584, forward strand.
CTCGCGCGTGCGCAAGCTCTTCAAGCAGGCGCGCCAGTACGCCGAGGCCTACGGCGGCTGCATCAGCTTCATCGACGAGCTGGAAGTCCTCGGCCGCTCGCGCGTCTTCTTCGACGCCTTCGGCGGCTCCTCGGAGGGCAACAGCACCCTCAACCAGCTGCTCGTCGAGATGGACGGCATCGTGGACACCGACGCGCACGTCCTCGTCATCGGCGCCATGAACGCCCCCGAGGAGACGCTCGACCCGGCGCTCCTGCGGCCCGGGCGCTTCGACCGCAAGCTCCAGGTCGCCCGCCCGAACCTCGAGGAGCGCGAGCAGATCTTCGCCTACTACGCCAGGAAGATCAAGGTGGACCCGTCCATCGATTTCGGGCGCCTGGCGCGCAAGGCCGTGTACAAGACGCCCGCCGAGATCGAGAACATCCTGAAGGAGGCCGCGCTCATCGCGACGCGCAACGGCCACGACCTCATCACCTACAAGGAGATCTCCGAGGCGATCGAGCGCATCGAGCTGGGCGTGGCCCATAAGCTCAACATGACGCCTCGCGAGCGGGAGATGACCGCGTTCCACGAAGCGGGACACCTGGTCGTGATGTATCTCGAGCACCCGACCAACGACGTCTTCAAGGTGTCCATCATCCAGCGCGGCGGCACGCTGGGCGTCGTCCACGGCGTGCCCAAGGAGGAGCTGCATTCCTTGGACCGCAACTCGCTGTTCGCCGACATCAAGGTGTCCTTGAGCGGCTACGTGGCCGAGAAGTTCCAATACGGCACGACGACCACCGGCGTGAGCGCCGACTTCACCAACGCGATGGCGCGGGCGCACGCGATGGTCTGGAGTTTCGGCATGGGCGCCAACAGCTTCATCGGCGACTTCGCCTCCATGCCCAAGGAGCAGATCTCCGAGTCGCTCAAGGACAGGCTCAACACCGAGACGCAGGACCTGTTGCGCAAGGCGATGGCGGAGGTGGAGGCGACGCTCAAGGCCGAGTGGCACATCGTCCAGCGCTTCGCCAACGAGCTGCTCAAGAAAGACGAGATGGATTACGACGAGATCGCCGCGATCTTCATCGAGTACGGCAAGCCGCCGAAGCTGCCCGCCGGGGTCCGGCCGGCGTTGCCGGCGGAGCCGCCGCCGGCCCTGCTCCCGAATGGGGAGGCGGCTCCCTCCAATCCGCCCCGATCCAAGCCTCCCTTCGCCTGATCCTCCCCGGGGCGGGGCAGGCCTCCGTTGCCGCATTGTTGCCGTCCTGCGCGTAAAATCATAAGGAAATCCGTCGAAAACCGTTGCCTTGACACCCTTGGGGTGTCGGGATACACTGGCCATATATGTCCGTCACAGTCTTACGGCGCGACGAGGATGACCTCACCAAGCGGTACTGGTGGGTCCTCGTGCTGCTGATCATCGGCGTGGGCGGCGGCGTGTTCGTCGTCACCAACCGGGGCGTGGGCGGCTCCGGCGCGGCCGGCCTGCGCGGGCCCGCCGGCGGCGCTCAGGACCAAAGTCTCGAGTCGATCGACGACGCCTTGCGCGCCTCGCCGGGCTCTCCCGGAGCGCCGTTGGACCTGTCGATGGAGGGCGCGGGAGCCTATCGCCGGCAGAACGCCGGCGACGGCGCCCAGACCTCCTCGCTCTATATCTCTCCCGTCACGGCGCTGAAAAATGGCTCGCCTGTCGGCCCGGGCGGCGTGGCGGGCGGCGTCCATGGCGTGGCCGGGGCCGGGCCAGGGTCGGCGTCGCCAGGCTCCAAGAG
>JAPLKK010000268.1 GCA_026388115.1 Elusimicrobiota bacterium
ATGCTCCCGACCGCGACCGCGCGGGCGGAAGAGCCCGCGACGGCCAACGAGACGAGCGGCTGGGTACAGCCCTCGATCCTCGTCGGCTCGCAGCACGGCAGCGACAAGATCGTCCGCGAGTACGACGTCCGTCCCTTCGACCCGCGGCATACGGTCCTCTTCAGCGGCGCCCTCGGCGTCCATTCGAAGCTGGACCTGAACGCTCCGTCGTGGTTCGACTTCGACGGCAAGGGCTTCGGCCAGGGTGGGGAGGAGAACGCCACGTTCGGCATGGGCGTCGGCGAGTGGTGGAGCATGAAGGGCGACTACGGACTGATGGGGCACAGGATTCCCTACACCCGCACCTTCGTCGACGTGGATGGGACCAACCGGCCGAACCGGGAGATCGTTGACGGCTCCTTCGTGAGCTTCTCGACCACGACGCAAGCCAAGGCGGTGAACGACGACCCGTTCATCCGCCGACAGACGTTAGACCTCCGCAATACCTTCCGTCTGCCGGATTGGACGAAGACGTCCTTGTTCTTCGACTTCTATAGGGATTACCGCTACGGGGATCGCGAGGCGCGCTATCAGTCGTCGTGGGCCTCCATCGCCGACGTCAACAAGCGGGCCGAGGACTATATCTTCGGCGCGCAGGCGGAGGCTACCGATACGGCGGGAGTGGTGTGGGAGCACACCTACCGAAGCTTCCAGGACTTCTCGAACATGACGTCGACCGGTGTGGTGACGGTATCTACCGCATCGGGACGCTTCGCTCCAGTCAGCCCCGCGGCTTTCAACCCCGTCCGCCCGCGAGGCGCGCCGTACATCATGAATGAGGACGAGATAAAGTTCCGGTACACGCCGTCGGCGCACACGGCCGTCACGGCCTTCGCATCGGCCAACCGGCGCAACAATACCGAGAACGGTTACCTGTTCAAGGGCTACACGGGCCAGGTCGCCGGCAGCTATCAAAGCGGCGGCATAGGCCTGACGGCACGGTTGTACGGCCGGGCCACGCAGATCGACTCCAAGACGAGCTTCTACAACCAGAACTCCGTCGAGACGTTCGCGACCCAGCAGACGAACGTCAATCCGAGCGTCGAGAAGAACACCCTGCGCTTCGAGCTGGACGGCCGCTATAACGTCGTCCAGAGCGTACGAGTGAAGGGTGGCTACAAGTTCGAGACGAACCGCCGGCGCAATGCGCCGAGCGAGGACTTCACCGCCACGAACCAGGTGTACGACGGGGTCACCATCAACCCGGGAGATCAGAGCAACAGGATGGCGGTGCAGGACACCAACCACCGGTTCAACGCCGGCTTCGCGGCGACCCTGCCGCTCGACGTCGACGTCGAGGGAGAGTATAAGAAGATGCTCGCCAACCGGGCGGTCTTCGAGAGCCTGCCGGACATCTCGGACGAGTACCTCGGCTCGGTCGTCGTGCCACTACCCGCGAACCTGTCGCTCTTCGGCTCGGCAGACTACTACACCGAGGCGAACCGCCGCTCGAACTTCACCCGCGAGCACTCGACGTTCGACGACTACATGGCGAGCCTGAGTTGGGCGGGCAACAAGTGGGTCAGCGCGGGAGCGGACTACTCGTACCAGGACCACCGCTCCTACGAGGACATGTACTGGGGCACCGGCGAGATCGCGAAGCTGCTGAACCAGCTGTACCGCCCCGGACTGCCGTATACGGAGACGAACCACACGATCGGCGGTCATGCGCGCTTCATGCTGCCGAAGGACCTGGCCTTCACGGCGCGGGGCGGATACACTCGCTCGATGACGAACATCCGCGCGTTCATCCCGTCGAGCGAATTGCTCGCCTCGGGCGCGGGCGGGTTGGCCGGCAACATCGCGAACAACGGCGGCGTCCCGCGGGACTTCGGAACCGTGTTCGACCTGAGTCCGCACGAGGTTCGCATCACGCACCTGTCCTTCGCGCTGGATTGGGCGATCAAGAATTCGATCTTCGCCCGCCTGGCGCATAATGTCGACTACTACTGCGACCTGACCGACGACCAGATCACGGGTTGGGTCAACGTGACGAACGCGTCGCTGAGCTATAAGTTCTGAGATAGCTCGGCTGCAGTGAACCGCCCGCCCCCGCGCGGACCGCGGGGGCGGGCGGGAGATTTTCGGAGACTCACCTGATTTTGCCGGTGCGGTGCGATAAGTCGGGCGGCGGTCCAGGAGCCGCCGCCTACCTCCTTACGCGCATCCCGAGCCCCGAAAGGGGCAAGCCCGCGAAACAATCCGCGGGGCCGGCGCCGTTTTCACGGCACAAGGCAAATACGTATAATCACGGCGCTTTGCGCGCCCGCCGAGGAGGGACGTCGTTGACCGTCGTTCTCTGGGCCGTCTTCGCCGCCGCTTCGGCGCGTGCCGCCGCGACCGCGCCCGTCAACCCCGGCGCCGAAACCTGCCTCGCCTGCCACTCCGACCCCGCCGCGGCGCCGGACCCTAAGCTCAAGCCTCTCTCAGCCTCGGCGCATCGGCGCGTCGCCTGCGACGCGTGTCATAAAGGAACAGGGGACGTTCCCCATGCCGCAGGCGTCAAGGTCGTGGACTGCGGCAACTGCCACAAGTCCCAAACCAGAATATTCAAGGCCTCGCCGCACGGCGCCGCCATCCTGAAGAAGCGCGGGCCGGCCATCGCGCAGGCCTGCGCTCCCTGCCACGGGAAGGGCCATGCCATCGCGAAGGTCGCGAGCGAGGACTCCCCGGTCGCCAAGCCGAACGAGCCGGCGACCTGCGGCGCCTGCCACGCCGTCCATGGCATCGTCCCCGCCGAGATCGAGGCGCGCGCGCCGGTGGCGACCTTCCTGCGCACGATCCACGGCGAAGCGCTGCAGTCGGGGAACTTGAAGGCGGCCGCCTGCAAGGACTGCCACGGCTCGCACGACATCCGGCCGCCCTCCGACCCCGCCTCGCGGGTATCGGCCATGCGCATCGCTTCCACCTGCGGCAAATGCCACGCCGCCGAGGCGGGGCTGTACGCGGAGAGCATCCACGGCACGGCCGTGGCCCAAGGAGTCCGGGCCGCGCCCACGTGCACCGACTGCCACGGCGAGCACGACATCCGCCCGCCCAACGAGGCGGGCAGCCGCCTCGCGCCGGCGGCGCGGACAAAGGTCTGCGCCGATTGCCATCGGTCCGCGCGCATCGCCGCGGAATTCAACCTGCCGCTCGACCGCGTCGGCACCTTTGAGACCTCCTTCCACGGCCTGGCGGCCAGGGGTGGGGACCTGCGCGTGGCGGGCTGCGCCTCGTGCCACGGCTGGCACGACGTGCTGCCCTCGAACGACCCGCGTTCGCGCGTGAACCCGGCGCATCTGCCGGAGACCTGCGGCCGCTGCCATCCCGGAGCGGGCAAGCGGTGGCCCGGGGCCGGGATGAAGGTGCACGAGTTGCTCGCCCGGGAGGCGGGCGGCAGCGCTTTGGCCGTCTTCGTCAAGCGCATGTACCTGATCGCGATCCCGTTCACCGTCTGCCTGATGCTCCTCCACAACGCGCTGGACCTGGGCCGCAAGGCGCGCGGCCCGCGCCGGTGGCGCCATCGCGAAGGCGAGGTCCCGCTCTCGGTCGCCGAGCGGTGGCAGCACGCGGCCAACGGCGTCGCCTTCATCCTGCTCGCCTACAGCGGCTTCGCGCTGCAGCATGGCGACGCTTGGTGGGCCGCGCCGCTGAGAGCCTTGGGCGGCGAGGGCGTGCGGCGCGGCGCCCATCGCGCGGCCGCCGCTCCGCTCTTGCTGACCGCGGCCGCGCATCTGGCGTATCTCGCGACCAAGAAGGGAAGGGCCCGCTTGAAGGCCATGGCCCCGGCGTGGCGGGACCTCAGAGACCCCGTCGCGCTCCTCGGCTACAACATCGGCGCGACGGCGCGAGCGCCGCAGTTGCCGCAGTTCTCCTACATCGAGAAGTTCGAGTACTGGGCGCTGGTCTGGGGCTCGATTGTGATGACGGTCACCGGCGGGCTTCTCTTCTTCCATAATCTGGCGCTGGCGATCCTGCCCCTGTGGACCGTCGAGGTGGCACGCATCGCGCATTACATGGAGGCTGTCCTGGCCTGCCTCGCGATACTCATCTGGCACGGCTACTGGATCGCGTTCGACCCCGAGGTATACCCTCTCGACTGGGCCTGGCTGTTCGGCACGGCGCGGCTCCCCTCCGCCCCGGCTCCCGCCGATGAGGGGGAAGGAGAAGAGGACGAGGATGCGCAATGAGCGGCGGCGTTGGTGTTGCATCGGAGGTCTCTTGATGAGAAACATTTTCCTCTTTGCCCTGGCGGCCGTTTCGCTCGCCTGGGCGGCGGATGCTCGGGCGGACTCTAGCTGCGTCACCTGTCACGAGTCCGCCGTGGGCGTGCCTTATCTGGAGCACAACCTCGCGGACTGGAAGAAGTCGCCTCACGCGAAGGCGGCGATCACCTGCGAGGCCTGCCACGGCGGCGACGCCGCGAAGACGGAGAAGGCCGCGGCGCACGCCGGCATGCTTCCCTCCACCGATCCCAAGAGCCGCGTCTATTTCACGCGCATCCCCGAGACCTGCGGCGCCTGCCATGCGGCCGAGGCAGCGGCGTTCCGCAAGAGCCGGCACTCAGCCGAGCTCAAGAGCAGCGGACGCGGCCCGAACTGCGTGACATGCCACGGCTCGATGGCGAACCATGTGCTCGCCCCGCGCGAGCTCGAGATGACCTGCACGCTGTGCCACCGCCGCCCCACGCAGGCGTACGCGACGCTTTTGTCCCTCGAAACGGCCGGCCAAGCGATCGGCAGGCTGTCGAAGAAGCTCGACCGGGCGTCGGCGAGCGGCGTGGACGTGAAGACGCAGCAGGAGAGCCTCGCCCGGGCCAAGGCGGACTATCGGGGCGCGGTCGTGGACTGGCATACGTTCAAGATGGACGCCGTGCTGAAGGCATCCCAAGAGGCGGCCAAGCAGGCGAACACCGCTTCGCGCGACCTCGAGCTCAAGGAGAAGCTGCATGACTGAGAACGGAAGCCCTGAGGAGGGACTCAGCCGGCGCGGCTTTCTGACCTGGGCGATCGCGGGCCTGGGCGCCTTCATCGCCGCGGCGCTCGGCGCCACCGGCACCGGCTACTTCATCTCGCCTGCCTTCGGTAAGAGGGAGGAGGACTGGGTAGACCTCGGCCTCGCCAAGGGCTTCAAGCAGAACGAGCCGCTCAAGGTCGATTTCGTCGAGCGCAAACGCGACGCCTGGGCCACCGTCGAGAGGCGCTCCTCCGCTTGGGTCGTCACGCCCAACGGACGCGAGTTCGTCGCCTTCAACCCTCGCTGCACCCACCTCGGCTGCCCGTACCGCTGGAGCTCCGAAAAGAAGGAGTTCCTGTGCCCCTGCCACACCGCCGTCTTCGACATCGACGGGCGCGTCGTGAGCGGCCCGCCTCCCCGGCCGCTGGACCGGTTCCCGACGAAGGTGGTGGGCGGGCGGCTCTTGATCCAGCCCGCGGCGTCGAAGGAGGCGGCATGACGCCGCGCGCTTGCTGGGACTGGGCGTGCGAGCGTACCGGCCTGGACCGGGTGTGGGACGCGCTCATGGCTCGCCACATCCCGGAGGCCCGGGGGCCCGTGGCGTGGTTTTACGCGCTGGGCTCCGCCACGCTGTTCGTCTTCACCTTGCAGGCCGTCACCGGCGCTCTCCTGGCGATGAACTACGTCCCCTCGCCGGACCACGCCTACGACTCGGTGCGCTTCATCGGCTCCCAGGTGCTCTTCGGCAGATTCATCCGCGGCCTGCATCACTGGGGAGCCAGCGCGATGGTGATCCTGGTCGCCCTGCACATGCTGCGCGTCTATTTCATGGCCGCGTACAAATATCCACGCGAGGCCACGTGGATCGTCGGCGTCACCCTTTTCACCCTGGTGATGGGCTTCAGCTTCACCGGCTACCTGCTGCCTTGGGACCAGAAGGCGTACTGGGCGACCATGGTAGGGACCAGCATCGCGGGGCAGACCCCGGTCATCGGCCCGTACATGTCGAAGGTCCTGCTCGGCGGCGCCGAGATGGGCGCGGCGACGATGACCCGATTCTACGCGCTCCATGTGCTGGTCCTGCCGATGGTGACCGCGGCAGCGCTCGGCGCGCATCTCTTCCTCGTCGTCTGGCACGGGATCTCTGAGCCGCCGCGGCGGAAGGAGCAGGGGTCATGACCGACTGGCACGCGGCGTATCGCGAACGCTACAAGAAGCTGAAGGAAGCGGGCAAGCCGTTCTTCCCCTACGCCGTGCTGAAGGATACGCTTGTCGCGGCCCTGATCCTCTGCGTCCTGTCGTACCTCGCCTGGCATTTCGGCGCAGGGCTTGAGGAGTTGGCCGACCCGACCGACACGACCTACAACCCGCGGCCGGAATGGTACTTCCTATTCCTCTTCCAAGCGTTGAAGTTCTTCCCAGGCACTCTCGAGGCCGTGGCCGCCACTCTGCTGCCCGGGCTCGGGATGCTCATCCTCATCCTTCTGCCCTTCATCGACCGCGGCCCGGCGCGCCATCCGCTCGACCGGCCGTTCTGGACTATCCTCGGCGTCGCCACGCTCGCCGGAATCGGCTGGCTGACCTGGGCGGGCTATCGCAGCCCGCTGACCAACCCGGTGGTGGAGAAGGATCCGGTCACCCTGCAGGGACAACGGCTGTACCGCGACCTCAATTGCTCCTACTGCCACATCCTTGGCGGCAAGGGAGGCCAGTTGGGGCCCAATCTGGATAAGGTACTCGGCAACCACGACGACGCTTGGCTCACCAAGCATTTCCGCGACCCTCAAGCCCTATCGCCCGGCACGGGGATGCCGAAGCTGGATCTTCTCGACGACGAGATCCATGCCTTGGTCGCCTATCTCGATTCGCTGGGCAGCGGGCCCTACTCGGCTGAAGCGCCCAAGCTCTTCGCCGAGAACTGCGCGGCGTGCCACACGATCCACGGCAAGGGGGGGGACACGGGTCCGGACCTCTCCCTTATCGGCTCGGCTCGTGACAAGGCGTTCATGCGCAACTATATCGCGGATCCTTCGAAAATGAACCAAGCATCTTCGATGCCGGGCTTCTCCGGACAGCTGACGGATCATCAGATCGAAGATTTGGCACGCTACTTGTCGAGCCTTCGCTAGACAAAAGGGATATCGTTGTCCGCCGCTCACGGCCGGTGTGTTGCGTGCCCCGATGAATAGATGAATCTGCTTGATCATCTTCGACGGGACCATTGTTTCTTTCTGGACCTCCTCGAGAAACTCGACCAGACGGTCACGGAAAGCTCCAATCGCTACTTCGCCGAAGGCCGCGGCGCGCAGGTGACGCCCGACTTGGTCACGATCATCGAGAAGATGCTCGCCCGCATGGCCTTGCATGAGCGCGCCGAGGAGGGTTTGCTTTTCCCGCTGCTGCGGCGGTTCTCCCCTGATGTGGAGCCCGCTCTCTCCGTGATCGAGGCGGACCACAAAGGCCTTGGGCGCGCGCTCGCCTCTTTTCAGCGAGAGGCGGGCACAGCGGAGCGGCCGACCGCGTGGATGATCTTAGGCATCTCACGCGTGACCAACATGATGCGCAGCCACATCGCCCGCGAGGAAGCAGATCTCTTCTCGGCCGCGGCGCAGCGCGTGCCGCCGGAGGAACTGGAGCGGCTGGGCGCGGAAGCCGCGGTGCTCGCCCAGTACAAGGAACAGGCTACACACAGCGGTCCCGAGAAAGGCGAGGCCCGCGGAAGAACCTGACCCGTTGTGCCCAACGATTAGGAGCCTGACATCAACTTATTGAACTTATTGATAGGATCATTGTTGTTGTCGCGAATAAGTTCTATAAGTTGATGTTGGGCCTCTAATTTGCGGCCTAAGCGTTGCTTGGCATAGTGGACGTCAAGGTGGGGATATGGCTGAAACTCTCGAAACGTTGGCCGGGCTGCCGCCGCTGATCGAACTTCCTTTGGCCACGCGCTATGCCATCGGAGCGGCAGTATGGCTCAGCGGGCAGCCTCCCAACGTTTTTTTCAGCATCCGCGAGGTCGCGAAAGAATTGGGCCTGCCGCCTGATTTCCTGGCAAAGGTCTTCCGGAGGCTGCTGCACAAGGGGCTCGTGGACGCCCGCCGCGGGCCGGGCGGAGGCTACCGTCTAGCGCGCTCGCCCGAGCAGATCCGACTGCTGGACCTGGCCGTCTCGAGCGCTTCGACCGCCGGCGCCGAGCGCGACTGCGTCCTGTACCCGCACCGCTGCAACGGCAACTGCCTCGCCCACGCCGCCGTGTTGTCGGCAGCCGAGATGGTGCGTGAGGCGCTTGCCAGGCTCACGCTGGCCGATTTGCGGGACGACGCGCGGGCGGGCGGCGCCGGTCCCCTCCCCGAAACGACCGAGGCCGATGGAGCGCGAAAGGAACTCGCGCCGATCGCCTCGAACGAACCATGAGATATCTGCCCCTGGTCGCCATTCTCCTGCTGGCCGCCGCGTGCCGCCGCAGCGACATCGAAGTATCCCGCGCGTCGAAGGCCCCGGACGAAGGACAGGTCTCAGCGATGCCGCCTGGACATCCCGCCATCGGCAACGAGCCCGCGGCCGCCGGCGGAGCCAACCTGAAATGGACATCCCAACCCGGCTGGAAGTCGAAGCCGGCCGGCGGCATGCGCTTGGCGACCTTCGTGGTACCCACGCCGAAAGGCGAGGCGGAACTGGCCGTCGTCGTCTTGTCGGGCAACGCGGGCGGCGCCCTCGCCAACGTCAACCGGTGGCGCGGCCAGTTGGGCCTGCCGGCGATCGATGACGCCGGGCTCAAGAAGGCATCAAAAACCGTCGCCTCGCCGGCCGGCACCACGCTGGTCGTCGAGCTCGTGGGGGCCGACGGCAAGAGCGGCATGCTCGGCTCCCTCCTTCCCCAGAACGATCAGACATGGTTCTTCAAGATGACCGGCCCGGCGGCGGCGGTGAAATCGGCCGAGCCGTCGGTCATGAAGTTCCTCGCGAGCCTCCGTTGAACGAACGCTCAACAGGCTGGGGGGCCGCGACCCGCGGCTGGGGGGCCGCGACCCGCGGCTGGATGGGGCCGCTCGCGTCGCTCGAGCTGACGATCGGCTCGCTGGCCGCGCTGATGCTCCTCGTCGCCCTGTGCACGCTCGGGCAGGTGAAGCTCGGCCTCTACGGCTCGGTGGACACCTACATCCGCAGCCTCCTCGTCTGGGCCGAGGTCCCGGGCACATCGCTGCGCGTGCCGGTCTTCCCCGGCGGCGCCCTCGTCGGCGTCATCCTGCTGCTGAACCTGACCGCGGCCCAGTTCATGCGGTTGGAATGGAGCAGGCGCAAGGCGGGCTTATGGCTGGTCCACTTGGGGCTGGCGCTCCTGTTCGCCGGCGAGTTCTCCACCGGTTTCTTCCAGCGGGACGACCGGATGGTCCTGTCCGAAGGCGCGACGCGGTCCTGGGTCGAGAGCCCGCGCGACCTCGAGCTCGCGGTCATCGACGCGACCGACAAAGGCTTCGACACCGTCTATTCGGTGCCCGAGCGCGTCTACTCGAAGAAGCGGAGCATCGAGCAGGAGGCCTGGCCCTTCAGCCTGCTCGTCAAGCGCTACCTGCCGAGCGCGCGCATCGAGATGCGCCAGAGCGTGGAGGGTGGTCCGGCCTCCATGGCGACGGCCGGCCTCGGCCCGAGCCTCGTCGCCCTTGAGCTGCGGCGCTCCCGCAAGGATGACGCGCCGGAGGAACCCGCGCTCTTCGTCGAGGCGGTGAGCGGCGACCGCAGCTACGGGACCTGGCTGCTCTCCACGGCGCTCGGCGGCCCAGACCCTGGGCTCGGCGCCGAGCAGGGGCTGACGCTCGACGGCCGCCAGTGGCGCTTCGCGCTGCGCCATCGCCGCCGCTACCTGCCCTTCTCTCTCACCTTGAAGAGATTCACCCACGAATCCCACCCCGGCACCGACATCCCGCGCGTGTTCTCCAGCCTCGTGCGGCTGAGCGACCCGGCGCGCCATGAGGATCGTGACGTCCTCATCTCGATGAACCGGCCGCTGCGCTACGGCGGACAAGCCTTCTACCAAGCCGGCTTCGAGAACAACGACACCGTCTCGATCCTCCAAGTGGTGAAGAACCCCGGCTGGCTCCTCCCTTACCTGTCGTGCGTCTTGGTGGGATTGGGCCTCTTGATCCATTTCGCCGGGCACTTCTGGCCCGCGAAAACCACCCAAGCGCCGTCCAAGGGCGCGGGGGCGCGCTCATGAAACGGCTCGGCACCCTCGCCGCCGCCGCCGCGCTCGGCGCGCTCGCCTGCCTCTCCGCCGCCGGCGCGCGCTCTCCCAAGGGCGGCCCGAGGCTCGCCCTCTTCGCCGAGCTTCCCGTCCTGCACGAGGGCCGCGTGAAGCCCCTGGAGACCGTCGCCCGCTCCTCGCTCCTCATCCTGCGAGGCAAGCAGTCCATCTCCTCCCGCTCCCGCTCGCTTTCTCCGATCGAATGGCTCCTCGACGTGCTGGCGCGCCCGCAGCTCGCGGACGAGTACCCGAGCTTGCGCGTCGACGACCCCGAGCTGTTGTCCGCTCTCGGGCTGTCGGACGCCTCGGGGCGCTACTACGCCTTCAGCCAGCTCGCGCCCGCCTTCAAGACGCTCGAGGACCTTTCCGGCCAGGCCGAATCGCTCGACCCATCGGACCGCACGCGCGTCCAGTCGGCGGCAATGAACCTGTACGGCCGCGTGGTCTTGTACCAGCGGCTGAAGAACACCTTGCGCCCCGCGCAAGCGGCGGCCTTCGCCGGCGAGGCGGCAGCCGCGGCCGGGGGCGCGGCCGCCCTCAAGTCGGGCCCGCCGCTGCAGCAGAGGCTGGCGGGCTGGTCCTTCTTGGCGCAGATGGCGGTCTTCAGGCCTCTGCCGCCCTCCCCGGGGGCGCGGCCCGACGATTGGCGGAGTATCGGCGAGGCCCTGCTGGAGGCCCACGCGGGCACGCTTCACCCGGGACTGTTGCCCTTGTCCGAGCTCGCCGATGCCTGGCGCGCCGGCGACGCCGCGGCCTTCGACCGAGCCCTCGGCCGGCATGCCGCTTTCGCGCGCTCGGCGGTGCCGCGCCAGATGCGCGCCGCCCGTTGGGAGGCGGCGTTCCAGCGGGCCCAGCCCTTCACTGTGGGCATGACGCTCTATCTTCTCGCGGGCCTCTTGGTCATGGCGGGCTGGCTCATGGAGCGCAAAGGCCTCGAGCGCGCGGCGTACGCCGCGCTGGCGGGCGCCGTGGCCGTGCACACGGCCGGCCTGCTGGCCCGGATGCTCATCGAGGGCAGGCCGCCGGTGACCAACCTCTACTCCTCGGCGGTGTTCGTCGGCTGGGTGGGGGGGATCGTCGGAGTCTGGCAAGAGAAGCGCTCCGGCGGAGGCCTCGCCGCCGCGGCGGCCTCCGTCCTCGGCTTCTGCACTCTCATCATCGCCCACCACCTGTCCGCGCAAGGCGACACGATGGAGATGATGCGCGCGGTGCTGGACTCGAACTTCTGGCTTACGACCCACGTGGTGACCATCACCATGGGCTACGGCTCGGCCTTCCTCGCCGGCACGCTCGCGCACGTGTACCTCTTGCGCGGCGCGCTGACGCGCTCGCTCGACAAGGAGAGCGCCAAGCGCCTGGTGCAGATGACCTACTTCGCCGTGTGCCTCAGCCTGTTCTTCAGCTTCGTGGGCACCGTGCTGGGCGGCATCTGGGCCGACCAGTCGTGGGGCCGCTTCTGGGGCTGGGACCCGAAGGAGAACGGCGCGCTGCTCATCGTGCTGTGGCTCGCGATCGTGCTCCACGCGCGCTGGGGCGGCTTCGTGCGCGAACGCGGGCTGATGGCGATGGCCGTCTTCGGCAACGTGGTCACCGCCCTCTCTTGGTTCGGCGTGAACATGCTGGGCATCGGCCTGCACTCCTACGGCTTCACCGAGGCTACGCTGCTCTGGCTCGTCGGCTTCATCCTCGCCGAGTTCGCGGTGATGTGCCTCGCCGCCATCCCTCCCGAGCGCTGGAGAAGCCCCCAAGTCTTCGCTTAAAGTCAGGGTTTAACGGCAGGTTGGTAGTTGCAGAACGGGTCTTCGGAAAACATGTCGCCGGTCACGGCCATGGCACGGGCTCGCGAGCCGCTGCACATGCGGGCGAACTCGCAGATGCCGCATCTACCCTTGAGCTTGGATGGGTCTCGCAGGGAAGTGAAGATGGGAGAGCTGCGGTAGACCTCCGACAGGGGCGTCTGTCGCACGTTGCCGGCCACCACCGGAAGGAAGCCGGAGGGGGAGATGTTGCCCAAGTAGTCGACGAAGGCGAAGCCCTTGCCGGCGTTGACGGCCTGGGGGGACAGCCCCATCGCTCCGCCCACGCCGCGGGGGCGGGCAAGGATATGGCGGATGCGGGCGCTCACGTCCGACCCGCCGCGCTCCGCCTCCCGGCGGACCACGAAGCGGCGGTAATGAGGCGCCTCCGTCAGCTTGATGACCCAGTCCACCTGCTGGTTGAGCTTATACAGCCGCTCGAAGACGCGCTCGAACTGCTCGGCGGAAAGCGATTTCAGCTCCGTCCCGCGGCCGATGGGAATGAGGAAGAACACCTCCCAGAACACCACGTCCAAGGTGCTGATGAGAAGGATCATCTCCTCGAGATGGGCGAAGTTCCAGGAGCCGAGCACCGTGTTGATCTGCAGCGGCACGCCGGCCTCGTGGACGTAGCGGACCCCCTCCATCGTCTTGTCGAAGGAGCCGGGCACCCCGCGGAAGCCGTCGTGGAGTTCGGCGGTCGGCCCATCGAGGCTGAAAGCGATCTGATCGATGCCGGCATCCTTGAGGCCCTGGATGCGCCCCTGGGTAAGATTCTCCGTCGTCGCCGGGATCGTGCCCAAGCGCAGGCCCGCATTCTTGCCCCGGCGCACGAGCTCCTCGAGGTCCGGCCGGTTCAGCGGGTCGCCGCCCGAGAGGATGAGGATGGGCGTGCCCATCGCGGCCACGTCTTTCATGAGCTTCTCGCCTTCGTCCGTCGTCAGCTCGCCCGGGTCGCGGCCCAGGATGGCGGAAGCGCGGCAATGCTTGCAGGCGAGGCCGCAGGAGCGGGTCGTTTCCCAGATGACGAGGAAGGGGGCCTGGTCAAAATCGACCGCTGGGTGGCCGGAATGATGACTGCGAGGGCTTGGCGGCTCCGCCATCTCGCATACATTATGCAACATCTTGACCGGGGCAGGACTGTTGCGTCTTGCTTATTTGGGAACTCTCTATATATGCGGCCCAAAGACCCTCCGTGGTGCCTTGATTGCCGCTGGCTCTCCATCCGCGTGCCAACGGACGGATCGAGCGCTTATTTCTGCGAGGCGACCAAGGCCCCGCTCGTTGGGGCGGTCACTTGGCGCCGCTCCTGCGACCGCTTCACTCCCCGCGCTTCGGCCGGCCGGCCGTAGGACCTCGACCGCGCACCTTGCGGAACCGAGCGAAGCTCTTCCTCTATATGGCGCCGAGTTTGTTATAATCCGGGACCTCGGCGGGGTAGCTCAGGGGTTAGAGCGGGCGTTTCATAAGCGCTAGGTCGGGGGTTCGAGACCCTCCCCCGCCACAGATTTGATTTCGATTCTTCCTTTGCTGTTGGCGGCTTTGCTGTCGGCGGACGAGCTGAGGGTCTTCCCCGGCGGGACCAAGCTGAAGCTGCCGCCCGCGGCCAACAAGCTCGACGCGCGCGGCATCGAACTGCTCGCACAAGGCTCCTATGAGGAGGCCCTGGTCCTCTTCGACCGATCGCTCAAGATCGCTCGCAAGAATCCCCGAGCCCGCGCCAATCGCGGCGTCACCTTAGCCCGCCTCGGCAGGCTCGACGAGGCCTTGCGCGACTACAAGGCCGCGATCGCGCTCGCCCCCGCCGTGGAGCCGGCGCTGCGGGCCGAGGTGGTGGACGGCCATGTGCGCCGCGGGCGCGCGCGATTCGATCTCGGGAAGGTCAAGGACGCGCTCGACGATTTCTACGCCGCGATACGAGCCGACCGCCAGGATCCGCGCGGCTACGCGGCCGTCGCGCGCGCGGCGCGCGACACCCGTCAATACGAGACGTGCGTCACCTACGCCTCGCGCGCGGCCGAGCTCGGCTCGAAGTCGGAGGACGTCCTGACGGACAAGGCGGCCTGCAAGAAGGCGTTGCGGAGCTTGCCGCCACCCCGGCCGAAATAGGCTTCCTTTGCGCGGGTGATTTGTTTTTGTACAATCGCGTTGTCACGGCATTCACCTTGCCGTCGTCACGACTCGACAACAAACTAGGAGAAATGATGGGCGAGACACTCGTGGTCGTCAGCAAGATCAAGAAGCAGGTCAAGGACGCCGGCTTTCGCACCGGCGGCGATTACATCGAAACGCTGTCGCAGCGCATCCAGCAGCTGGTCGCCGCCTCCATCGAGAAGGTGAAGGCGGACGGGAAGAAGAAGACGCTCGGGGCCGAGGACCTCTAGTGACGAGGCCGTTCTCCTCTGTCACTGTGTCCGCGCGCTTATCAAGCCGCGGACGTAGGGCTTGACCCTGTTGCGAGGGGCGCGCGCCACCGTGGCGCGTTCCGCCCCGACGGAGGGAGCCTGCCGGATGGTGACCTTCCGTGATTACATGGAATCCTCCTTGTACGGGCGAGGCGGCTATTACGAGCGCCGCGCGCCGCGGGAGGACTTTTACACCGCGCCCGAGCTCCACGGCGCCTTCGCCGGCATCCTGGCCGGAGAGATCGCCAGCCGGCTGAGGACTCTGGCCGACCGCGGCCTGCCGCCTCCGTACTTCGTCGTCGAGATGGGCTCGGGCTCGGGCGCCTTGGGCGCCGGCGTGCTGCGGGCCATGCATGAGCGGCATCCTTCGTTCAGCCCGAAGGTCCGGTACGTCTTCGTCGAGCGCGCCGAATCGCAGCTGCTGCGCTCGATCGTGGAGGGGGCCGCGTCGGAGCGCGTGCTGGGCTACAGCCGCCTCGACGACGTGCCTCCCTGCTCCGGGGTGTTCCTCTCCAACGAGCTCGTGGACGCCTTCCCGATCCATCTGCTCCAGAAGAACGACGGCAAGATCTACGAGGTGTACGTCCAGAGGGCCGGACCGGGCGCGGGCGGCATCCGCGGGGCCGACGGCGTGCGGGCCAAGCTCGGCGAGCTGTCCCGGCCGGAGCTCGCGCCGGTCGCCGCAGCCGTCAGCGCCCAGCTGCCGGAGGGCGGCCGCCATGCCGTCAACCTCGAGGCGGCGGCGTGGATGCGCTTGGTCGCCGAGCGGCTGCTGGCCGGCAGCGTCATCACGATCGACTACGGCAAGCGCTTCGGACCGCAGCCCCAGCCCAACCCGCCGCGCTCGTTCTACCGCCACCGCGCCGGCGACGACGTGCTCGAGCACCCCGGCCGCCAGGACCTCACCGCCTCGGTCGACTTCGACTCGCTCATCTCGGCGGGCGAGACCGCGGGGCTCAAGTTCGCGAGCTACACCACGCTGTCGCGGTTCCTGCTCGACCGCGGCATCATGGACTGGCTGCCGTCGGGAGGCCCCAACGACGTCGCCGCCGTCCGCGAGCGGAACACAAGATCAAGACGCTGCTGCACCCCGACGGCATGGGCGAGGTCTTCAAGGTCCTCATCCAGGACAAGGAGGCCTCGGCGCGGGCATGAGCGGGCAATACGCGGTCGTCTTCGGTTTTCTGGTCGTCTCCGTCCTTTTCGGCGTGGGCACGCTCTTCGCGGCCTTCCTGTTCCGGCCGCGCGTGGCGGACCCCATCAAGCCGACGACCTATGAGTGCGGCATGGAGGCCATCGGCACGACCGAGGTCAAGACCAACGTCCGCTTCTACCCCTACGCGCTGATCTTCGTGATCTTCGAGGTGGAAACGCTCTACGTCTACCCCTGGGCCGTCGAGGTCAAGCGGATGGGGCCCTTCGCCGTCGTCGAGATGTTCGTCTTCCTGGGCGTGCTGCTGCTGGGCCTGGCCTACGCCTGGCGGAAAGGAGCGCTGGCATGGGATTAGTCCTTGAGAAGCTCCCCGGCCTGGCCGAGGGAGTTCCGGGCGGCGGGGTGTTTTTGACCACCGCCGACGCGCTCATCGACTGGACCCGCAAATGCTCGGTGTGGCCGCTCACCTTCGGCCTGGCGTGCTGCGCCATCGAGATGATGGCTTCTTACGCCTCGCGCTTCGACTTCGACCGCTTCGGCGTCATCCCCCGCCCGAGCCCGCGCCACGCCGACGTGATGATCATCGCGGGCACGGTCGTCAAGAAGATGGCCGAGCCCATCATCCAGATCTACCACCAGATGCCCGAGCCGCGCTTCGTCATCTCGATGGGCTCCTGCGCCAACTGCGGCGGGCCGTACTGGGACTCCTACTCGGTGGTTAAGGGCGTCGACAAGATCATCCCGGTGGACGTCTACATCGCGGGCTGCCCCCCGAGACCCGAGTCCTTGATGTACGCCGTGACGAAGCTCCAGGAGAAGATCCTCAAGATGAAGCTGTCCGCCACCCACGGCGCCGCGCCCCAGCAGGACAAGGGCTCGAGGGAGATCGCCGCCGCATGACCGCCGATGAGCTCTTCGCCGCGACGACGGCCGAGTTCCCTAAGCTGGAGAAGGCCGCGGCCGAGGTCAAGGGATATCTGACGCTGCGCCTGCCCGCCGCGGGCGACCTCTTGCCGGTCGTGACCTGGCTCAAGGGCCGGGGGTTTCGCTACCTGGACATGGTCACGGCGACGGATTACAAGGGGCCGGTGGAAGCCAAAGGCTTCGTCAGCGATCCCAACCCGAACGGCTTCCTGCCCGCCGGGGCGCGGCCGGAGATCGAGGTCTCGGCGGCCGTAGCCGGCTTCCCCTATCGCGACGCCTTCGAAGCGGTCTACTGCCTCTCTCATCTCGAAGAGAAGATCAAGATCTTCCTGAAGCTCGAGCTCCCGCGGGAAGGAGCGAAGGTCCCGAGCCTCGCCGGCCTCTTCGAAGCCGCCGATTGGCAGGAACGCGAGGTGTACGACCTGCTCGGCATCGTCTTCGAGGGGCACCCGAACCTGACCAAGATCCTGACGCCCGATTTCATCCAGGGGCATCCCCTGCGCAAGGACTACGAGCACCCGAGCACGCACGGGGTGCTGCGGCTGGGCCTCACGATCAAGGGCGAGGTCATCACCAAGGCCGTCCCGGACATCGGCTACCTGCACCGCGGCACCGAGAAGCTCGCCGAGGCGCGCGGCTACCACCAGTGCGTGGTCCTCAGCGACCGGTGGGATTACTGCGCCGCGATGCCCAACAACCTGGTCTTCTGCCTTGCGGCCGAGAAGCTGATGAACGTGCAGGTGCCCGAGCGCGCGGACTATCTGCGCACGATCATGTGCGAACTCAACCGCATCGCCTCGCACCTGATCTTCTTCGGGACCTACGGCATCGACATCGGCGCCTTCACCCCTTTCCTTTATGCCTTCCGCGAGCGGGAGATGATCCTCGACCTCTTCGAGATGGTCTGCGGCGCGCGGCTCACCTACAACTACATCCGGCTGGGCGGCGTGATGATCGACGTCCCGCCGGAGTGGGTCGCCAAGACCCGCGAGTTCCTTGACTTCTTCAAGCCGCGCATCGACGAGTACGACACCCTGCTGTCGTTCAACCCGATCTTCATGGACCGCACCAAGACCGTCGGCCTCATCTCCGCGCCGGAAGCCGTGGCCTGGGGGCTGTCCGGCCCCAATCTCCGCGGCTCGGGCGTGGCTTACGACGCGCGCAAGTTCGAGCCTTACGCGGCTTACGCCAAGGTCGCCTTCGAGGTGCCCGTCGGCGAGACCGGCTCCTGCTGGGACCGCTACTTCTGCCGCGTTCTCGAGATGCGCCAGTCGGTGCGCATCGTGGAGCAGTGCCTGGAGCAGATGAAGGAGGGGGACATCATGGCCAAGGGCGTGGCCAAGATCCCCAAGCCGCCCGCCGGCGACGCCTACGCTCACGTCGAAGGCGCGCGCGGCGACATCGGCATCTACCTCGTCTCGGACGGCGGGCCCAGCCCCTTCCGCCTGCACATGCGCGCTCCGAGTTTCATGAACCTCGCGATCTTGCAGCAGTCGCTCGTGGGCAAGAAGGTGGCCGACGTCGTCGCGGTCCTCGGCTCCATCGACATCGTCCTCGGCGAGGTGGACAGGTGACGAAGAAGCACGAGCACGAAGAGAAGAAGGGCGGCGCCGTGAAGCACGGCGAGAAGCCTGCGGTTCCAGCGGCCGCGCCGAGTCCTGCCGCACCGGCAACGGCAGCGCCCGTAGCGCCCGCCGCTGGCGCGGCGGCCGCTACAGGCGCGAAACCCGCGCCGCCGCCCAAGAAGGAGCTGCCGAAGCCCGTTTTCAACCCGGCCTATAAGGGCCGCCTGCTCACCAGCGACCGCTATTGGCCGACGCAGAAATGGGAGCACCCCTGGTCCGTGCCCGGCTACGCTCGCTCGGCAGCCATCCTCGCGGGGATGATCATCGGCGGCCTGGGTATCGCCGCGGTGATCGGCGAGATCTCCGCGTACGCCCCGGCGTTGTACGGGCTGCTCGGAGCCGGGCTCGCCAAGGCCCTGCGCCTGCCGCCGACGCCCG
>JAPLKK010000156.1 GCA_026388115.1 Elusimicrobiota bacterium
ATGGAGGGAATGGACGGGTTGGCCACGCTGCGCCGCCTGAAGCGGTCTTTTCCTGACGCCCGCGTGCTCATGCTCACGTCGTCGAAGGCGCCGGAGGACGTGGCCCAGGCCGTGCTCTTCTTGATCGAAGGCTCCGACTTCGTGACCGGAGCCGAGCTCACCGTGGACGGCGGCCGGCTCATCGCATGAGCTTCTCCGTCACGCGCAGCATCAGCTTCTGCTACGGGCACCGCCTGCTGGATTATGCCGGCAAGTGCCGCTTCCTGCACGGCCACAACGGCCTCATCGAGGTCACCGTGAAAAAGCGCCGGCTGGACCGTCTCGGCATGGTGATGGATTTTTCCGAGATCAAAACCAAGATCCAGCGCTGGGTGGACGCCGAGCTCGACCACCGCATGATCCTCAACGAGAGAGACCCGCTGATCCCGGAGCTCAAGCGGCGCGGCGAGCCCTACGTCGCGCTCAAGGCCAATCCCACCGCCGAGAACATCGCCCGCCTCATCTTCGACCACGCCAAGTCCGAGGGCCTGCCGGTCTCTTCCATCCGCCTCTGGGAAACGCCCAGTTCGGCGGCGGTGTACGAGGAATAGTCTGAGCGAGGTTTCCGGCTAATCCGGCGCGCCGGGGAGGCGGCTGGAGCCCGTCGGATGGATCCATCCGACGACGCCCATGTCGTGGCGGAAGCCGAGCTCCGAGGTCTTCAAAGGCGGCATGAAGTACGTGCCGTCGGCGGCGCGGGTCAGCGGGACGCGCATGACGTGGTCTCGCCAATCGCGGGAAGCGTTTCCCAGAGGAACGTTGGCATGGTAGACCCAGACCGCGTCCGCTTCGACCTTCCAGATGAGCGCGGTGTGGTACTCGCCTTGAGCGTGTCCCTGAGCCGTGAGGATATCGCCCGCGCGCGGCGGAACAGAAGAGGGGTTCGAGAAGGCGGGGAACTGGGCGCGATAGTTCGCCTGGCGGATGTACTCGGCCGGCTGGCCGAGCGTAGGGTAATCGGGGTAGGGATGCCCATGCAGACGGAAGTAGCGGTAGACGAACTCGCCGCACTGCTCGACGCTCCGCTCATAGCCCGGGATCTGGCTCTTCGGGCCCGGCACGACGCTCGTGGCGAGCGGGATCTCGCTCAAGACGATCGCGGCGGCAAGGGCGAGCGCGTTCATCCAGGGATAGTGTAAAGCGTCGTTCCCGTCATCCGCAGTTCCGATAGACCTATATTCGCCAGAGACCAAAGTCCTACCGGGCCGGCCGCCGCCGTCACGCCGAGCGGCGGCTGCGGCGGAGATCGGCGACGACGCGGGCGGTCTTGGGCATGACCGCCGGGCGCTTGGCGGCCCGGACCCTCACCGCGCGCACGCGCCGGTCGGCGGCCAAGGCGGCCCGGGCGGCGGCCTCGGCGAGGCGTTCCAAGAGGCGGAACTCGCCTTCCTCGACGGCCTCGCGCACCTTGCGCTCGACGGCGCGGTAGTCGGCGGTGCGGCGGACGTCGTCGGTCCGGGCGGCCGCGCGGAGGTCGAGCTCAAGGGTCACGTCCAGCTCGATGCCTTGGCGCTTGCCGCGCTCCCTGCTCGGCACTCCGACTTTGGCGTGGCAGCGGATGCCCTCGAGATGGATGAAGTCGGTCACTGCTGCCACCCTCCACTCCGCTCCTCCCCCACAAGGGGGGAGGGAGAACTAAGGCAACTCATTCTTTCCGGCCACCTTGGCGTAGAACTCCGCGCCGGGGGCAAGGGTGCGCTCGTAGGAGCCCCCCACGCGGTCGACGTGGAAGAGGCCGAACTGCGGCTTAAAAGAGCCCCACTCGTAATTGTCCATGAGCGACCAGTGGAGGTAGCCGCGGACCGAGGCTCCGGCCGCCATCGCTCGCGCCATGGCCGCCAAGTGGTCGCGCAGATACGCCTCGCGGCGGTCCCCTTTGGCGTCGGCGATGCCGTTCTCGGTCACGACGAGGGGCAGCCGATACCGCTCCCAGGCCCGCGTTAGGACGCGCTCGAGGCCCTCGGGGACGATCTCCCAGCCCATGTCGGTGCGCGGACGGTCGCCGCGCCTGCCGCCCAGCAGCCGAAACAGGAAGGGCGCCGCCTGCTCGACCTCGGCGTGGCCGGGAAGAGCTCGGAGCGGCACGCCGGGAAGGTTCACGCGGCGCACGAAGACGCGCGTGTAGTAGTTGATGCCGAGGTAGTCCAGCGCCTTCGCCTGAACGAGCCGGTCGATGAGCCGCCAGTGCATCAGCTCGTCCCAATCGCGGACGGCGCCCTTGTCCGCGGCGTTATCGCGCGCGGGCTCGAGGTCGGTGACGTTGTGCGCGATGCCGACCAGCGCCTCGGGCCGCGCCTTGCGGATCGCTTCCGCCGCCTCCACATGCGCCCGCGCGCATCGCTCGATCAAGCCGCCTTTGCCGAGGAAATCGCGCTCCATGCGGTGCAGTCCGAAGCGCCCTGGGGGGAAATGCGCCCAGGAATAACCGAGCGTCAGAAAGACCAGAGGCTCGTTGAACACCATCCATTCGCGCACCGAGCCCTTCAGCGCCTGCGCCACCTTGCCGGCGAAGCGCGCGAAGAACTTCACGGCGTCCGGAGAGCGCCAGCCGTCCGGCACCTCGCGGCATAGCCACGCCGGGTCGGAGAAATGGTGCAGGCAGACGATAGGCCGGATGCCGGCCTCGACCAGCGCAGCCGCCATCTCGCCGTAGCGCTCGAGCGCGTCCTCCCTCCATTGCCCGGGAAGCGGCTCGATGCGAGACCACTCGACCGAGAAGCGGTAGGTGTTGAGGTGGAGCACTTTGAGGCACTTGAGGTCCTCGCGCCACAGCCGCCACGAGTCCGCCGCCTTCCCCGAACGCTCCCAGCCCTTCTTCCGCTCCCACTCCCAGAGCGCCGAATCCCGGTTGTCGCCCTCGATCTGATACGACGAAGTCGACGCACCCCACCAGAAGTCAGGCGGGAATCTCATCGGAGAGGGCCTCCGGGGCAATAAACTATAATGCCGCCATGGAAACGAGAAAAGTCGTCGTCGTCGGATCCGGCGCCGCCGGCTACACCGCCGGCATCTACGCCGCCCGCGCAGACCTGGCGCCCCTGCTCTTCGGCGGGGTCGGCATGGGCGGACAGCTCATGATCACGAGCGACGTGGAGAATTTCCCCGGCTTCGCCGAGCCCGTCCTCGGCCCCGAGCTCATGGACCGGATGCGCAAGCAGTGCGAGCGGCTCGGCGTGAAGATCGTGCAGGAGGACGTCTCGCGCGTCGATCTCTCCCGGCGGCCCTTCGCGGTCGAGTCCACCGAGGGCACCAAGGTCCTGGCCGAGACGCTCATCCTGGCGACCGGGGCCAAGGCAAGGTGGCTGGGCCTCGACTCGGAGAAGCGGCTCCTGGGCCACGGCGTCAGCGCCTGCGCGACCTGCGACGGCTTCTTCTTCAAGGGCAAGGAGATCTTCGTCGTCGGAGGCGGCGACACCGCGATGGAGGAGGCGACCTTCCTCACCAGGTTCGCGACGAAAGTCACCGTCGTCCATCGTCGCGACAGCCTGCGCGCTTCCAAGATGATGCAGGACCGCGCCGTCGCCAACAAGAAGATCGAATGGGTCTGGAACAGCACCGTGACCGAGGTCCTCGGCGCGGAGATGGTCGAGGGCGTGCGGCTCAAGAACCTTGCGACCGGCGCCGTCACCGACCGCAAGGCGCAGGGGCTTTTCATCGCCATCGGCCACGAGCCGGCGAGCCAGCTCGTGCGCGGGCAGCTCGAGCTGCTCGAGACCGGCACCATCAAGACCGACGGCCGCACGCGGACGTCGGTGCCCGGAGTGTTCGCGGCCGGCGACGTCATGGACCCGTTCTACCGGCAGGCGATCACCGCGGCGGGCGCTGGCTGCATGGCGGCCCTCGAGGCCGAGCGGTTCTTGGCGCATCAGGAAGCAGTCACCGCGTAGAACGACATTTGCCCTCACCCCTGCCCTCTCCCGCTTCGCGGGAGAGGGAGAACGGCATCAATCGAAGACTCCTAGCGGGTCGAGCTGACGGCCGAGCGCCTGCTGGGCGTCGACGAACAGGCGCCACGCCTTCGCCAGCGATTCCGCCTGAGCTTTGCTCATCTTCGGCGAGAAGCTCGCGCCTCTCGACGTCCGAGGGGTGAACCGCACGCCGGCCGCTTCGGCGGCCATCATCGCCGTTCCCAGCGCCGTCGCCTCGCGCTCGCCCGCGACGTCGATCCCCAGGCCCAAGAGATCGGCCTGGAACTGCAGCAGCCTCGACGAGCGCGACAGCCCGCCGGAGGCGCGCACCTGGCGGATCGGCAGGCCCGCGGGTCGTCGCGGCTCGACTGCGAGGAGAGGCCGACGAAGGCGGTGCGCGTCCGGTAGTCCCAGCGCGGAGCGCCGAGCCCGCCGATCGCCGGCAGGGCCAGCACGCGATGGGCCGAGCGCCGCATGGCGGCGTCGAGATCATGGACGGAATCGAGCAGGTGCAGCCGCTCCTTGAGCCACTCGAACGAGGTGCCGGCGGCGTGCACTGTGCCCTCGAGGAAGAACTCGCAGGGGCGCCCCGCCTTGCGCCAGGCCACCGAGGTCAGCAGCCCGGCGATCCGGTGCTGCTCCGCGCCGGTGTGCAGGAGGAAGAAGGCGCCGGTGCCGTAGTTGAGAACGCCCGCACCCGCGCGCGCCGCGCCGAGGCCCGCCGCCGCGGCCTGCTGGTCGCCGAGCAGCGCCCGGACAGGAAGGTCGCGGCCGCCGCGGCGCAGGACGCCCAGCTCGCCGGCCGAAGGCACGATCGCGGGGAGCCAGGCACGGTCCACGCCGAAGAGCTTCAGGAGCTCCAGATCCCAGTCCGACGTCCGCAGATTGAACAGCAGCGTCCGCTGAGCCAGCGTGGGGTCGCTGATGAACAGCTCGCCGCCCGACAGCCGCCACAAAACGTAGGTGGCCACCGGCCCGATCCTCAACGCGCCCGCGTCGGCGGCGCGAGCCGCGGCGGGCACGTGGTCGAGCAGCCAACGGATCTTCGGCGCCGAGTAGTAGGGCGTCAGATACAGCCCGGTGCGCTCGTGCGCCCAGGCTTGGCGGTCCTGCAGGGCTCCCGCGACCTCGGCGGCCCGGCCGTCCTGCCACGAAGGCGCCGGCGCCACCGGCTTCCCCGTCCGCGCGTCCCAGAGCACGACCGTCGAGCGCTGCGAGGTAGCGCCCAGGGCGGCGACCGGCGCGCCTTTCGGCAGCCGCGCGAGGACCGCGTCGAGCGTCCGTTCCTGCGAGCGCGCCAGCTCCAGCGCGTCATGCTCGACCCAGCCGGCCCTCGGGTAGCGCGAGGCGACCTTCGCCTGCGCCCGGGCGAGCACGCGCCCGCCCGCGCTCCAGGCGACGGCGCGCGAGGAGCTCGAACCCTGGTCCAGGGCGAGGAGCACCGCCTTCATGAGACCGCCCTCAAGCGAAGCAACCATAGGAAGTACGCCAACATCAGCGCCGCGACGCGCACGCGGCGATAAGAGGAGAAGCGGAACAGCTGGATCCACATCAGCGCGGCGAGGCCGGCTGCGGCGAGCGCGAGCTCCCAGCGGGCGACCACCTCCCGCGCCGCGCAGCCCAGGCAGAAGATCACGACCCAGGGGCCGAAGTTGCGCGCCGCCTTCAGCGTGCGGTGGCCGGCGCCGAAGCGCAGCGCGGCCTCCGTGACCCACGGCGCGGCGCTCCAGAGCTGCTCGGCGACCAGCACGGCCAACAGGAGCAGCAGGGCGGGGATGGCCGGAGCCGCGTACCGCCACCACACGTCGGCGGACATGAACCAGCGGCCGGCCGCGAAGAAGAAGAAGGGGATCCCCTCGATCCACAAGCCCGGCGGCTTCGGGTGCGCGCGCAACAGGCGCTCGACGCGCTGCTCGGCGCGCCGGGACGGGCGAAGCGTCGAATGGATCGAATCGAGCACCCGGCCGATGACTTGCTCCTCGAGGCCGCGGTCGCGGCGCCAGCGCGCCCGCTCCGCGGCCGCGACGCGGATCGGCTCGTGGAACGTGACGCGGATCGGGCCGGGACGGGGCAGGAACTGGTGCTTGGGCCAGACGCGCCCGCCCCCCGAGATCGTCACCGGCACGATCGGCGCCGCGGTCATCACCGCAAGGCGCGCGACGCCGCTCTTGAACGGTTTCGTCAGCTCGCCCCGCCGCGTGCGGCCGCCCTCGGGAAAGATGCCGAAGGCCTCGCCGCCGCGCAAGAGGCGCACGGCCGCGGCGAAGGAATCCTTGCCCGGCTTCTTCATGTCGACGGGGACGGCCCCGTAGGCCCGCATGAACGAGCCGAGCAGCGGAATGCGGAAGGGCTTCTCCCAAGCCATGAAGCGCACGGGGCGGCCGAGGCCGAGCATCAGGAACGCCGGATCGAGATAGGTCGGATGATTGGAGGCGATAATGACCGGCCCCGAGGCGGGCACATGCTCCGCGCCTTCGATCCGGATGTCATGATAGACGGCGAACAGCAGGCGGACGAGAGGCCGCAGGAGACCGTGGATATAGGGGGTGCCTGGCATTGACTTACTTGAGTTGTTGCCAAGCTTCCGTTTCTGGTACGGCAACAAGTCGAGCAAGTCGATGCCTGGCACCATCCTTATCTTGAGCGTGCTCTGTGAACCCTCACCCTGCCCTCTCCCGCCGCAGGCGGGAGAGGGAAGAACGAAAGCTAGAGGGTCTTCTCCATGCGCAAGACGGTATAGTTGCCGTCCTGCTCCTGGGCGGCGACCGTGAAGCCGAGCCCTTCGTAGAACCTGCGCGTCCCGCGGTACGCCATGTCGTCGCCCGCCGGCTCGATCGGATACGCCTCGACCGTCTTCGCTCCCGCCTGCCGAGCATCCTCGATCAAGCCCTCGACGATCTGGCGGGAATAGCCCAGTCCGCGGTACGTGCGAGCGATAGCCATGCAGCCGACGGCCCATACCGAGTCGTCGAAAGGTCCCGTGCGGCTCCCCAGCCGGTCCTTCAGGGCCGCGAACGCCGTCTTGGGCCCCGACCCGGTCCAACCGACGATCGCGCCGTCCGAGTCGCGCAGGACGAGGAAACCGACGTGCTTTCGCGCCATGACCTTGGCGCGCGTGTGAGCGAGGTTCTCCTGGGGCTTGTTCTTGCACCGCTCCTCGAACGGCTCCGCGAAGGTGTCCCAACGGGAGCAATAGCAGCCGTCGAACTCCTTATTCGAGAGCAGATGCTCGAAGTCCTGGATGCGGCGCTTGTCCAACGCGGCGAGCCTGAGTCGGTCCATTGATGTCTCCACTAGCGGTCGCCCTCCAATAGGTGCTTTCGCAGCTCCCATGCGAGGGAATAACGCCTCTTTAATTCGAGATAATGATCGAAGGATAGGCCCTTCACGGCGTGGGCCATCGCCTCGAGGTCCTCAAGCCGCGCCAAGTCCTCCTCGTCTTTGCCGGTCCACATCTCGAGATCGAGCAGGATATGCCACTGGTCCTGGTCGAGCCCGTGCATGAGGCGGTTGAGCCGCCCTCGGCGTCCGGAGTTTGGGCGGCCGCTCCGAGTCTCCCCCGCCAGCTCCGGCCAGAACTGGAGAGCGATCTTCCGGTATTCCGGCGTCCCGGGCTCATACCAGGTGCTGATCCGTCCCCAAGAATCCTTGGCGTAGATCCTCCGCGTCGGCTCGTCCAGAAAATAACCGCGGTGGGCACAACCGAAAGCGGCGGCCGCCAAAAGGAGCGCGACGGCCGCGCGGAGCCTCATGGGGAGAAATTGTACAACTTTCGAGGTTTTTTGGCGTCCGGCTCGGACTAGAACAGCTTGGCGGGCATGGGCGCCGTCTGCCAGTCTCCCGGAGCGAGGCGGCCAAGCAGAAAAGGGCCGACCCGCACCCGCACCAGGCGCAGCGTCGGATGCCCCACGGCGGCGGTCATGCGGCGCACCTGGCGGTTGCGGCCCTCGGTGAGCGTGATCTCGAGCCAAGCGGTCGGCACGTTCTTGCGAAAACGGATCGGCGGCTCGCGCGGCGGCACGGGCGGCTCGTGGGTCAAAAGCTGGACGCGGCAGCGGCGCGTCGCACCGTCGGCAAGGCGCGGGCCCGCCCTGAGGCGGTCGAGGGCCTCCTCATCGGGCACCCGCTCCACTTGAGCCAGATAGGTCCGCTTGTGATAATGGCGGGGGTCCGTCAGCTCATGCTGGAACCGCCCGTCGCTGGTCAGCACCAAGAGGCCTTCGCTGTCATGGTCGAGCCGGCCGGCGGGATAGACGCGCTTGGGCAGGCCGAAGTCAGCCAGGCTCTTATGCCCCGCCAGGGGAGTGAACTGGGTCACCACGCCGTACGGCTTGTTGAAAAGGACGATCATCATATCTTGCCGGTCCCTCGGATGCCGGGCGCGGCGAGGCCGGGCGCCGCGGGCAGGGGGACTTTCGCCGACTCCAGCTCCGTGTTCGGCTTTTCGAACCTCGCTCCGGCGACCGTCGTCTTCACCCGGCCGATGCCCGGCGCGTAGTAGTCGTATTTCCAGGCGGGCAAGCCTGCCTGCGCCTCGCGGACCTTGATGCAGCCATGGAACGTGCCCGCCTTCACCTGCACCGTCTCGTTCTCCTCGTCGATGCTGAAATCGACCCGTTTTCCGCCCCGCCGGCCGCTCCAGGAGCTCCCCTTGCGATAAGGATAGCGCAGGATCGGCACGCGGTCGGCGCCCTCGGTCTCCCATACCGCCCAACCCTCTTTCACGTAGCCCCGATGGAAGTTCTGGAAGCGCCGGGCTCCGGCGAAATAGGCGCCGCCGATCTCGGAGGAGCCGTCCTTGGACTCGGAGCCGCGCAAGAACAGCTCCAGCCGCATGTTCCGCCCGCCGGTCTGCGAATCGACGAACACCCATTCCGAGCCCGGACGCAGAGGGAAGAACTCCGGACAATCCGCCAGCGCCCGCCGCGCCTGCTCGGCCCAGGCGGAATCGGGATACTCCCGCGCCGTGCGCTCGAAGAGCGGCTGGGCCTCCGGACACCGGTCGAAGACGTAGAGGTAGAGGCGGCCCGCGCGGACCAGGGCCTCGGCGGCGCGGGGATGCTTCGGGTGAGCGGAGGCGAAGCGCTCGAAGCGCCGGGCGGCCGAGGCATAAGCCCCGGCACGCTCCTGGGCGACCGCGCTCTTGAACGCCCTGTCGGAGCACGCCGCGAGCGAGGCCGACAGCGCCGCCAGCGCGAGGGCGGACGCGAGGCGCGTTTTCACGGCTTCAGTTTAACGTTTTTTGGGCGCGGCTGACGCGGCAAGCCGGTCTGCACCGGCTCAGGGCCGGGACGGACTTGTCCGGCGCGCTCCGCCTCGCTCAGCTCGATGGCCCGCTTGAGCAAGGCGCGGTCGGACTTGAGCTTGTCGCGCGCCTGCAGCCAGTTCTCCCGGGCCTTTGCCTTGGCCGCCTCGCCGCCCCCGCGTTCGGCCTTGCGCAGGGCCGAGCGCCGACGCAGGACCTCTTTCTGGTCCTGCTCGATCTGCCGTCTGAGCTCCGGGATATCCGCCGGGCTGACGACGACCGCGGCGGTGGACGGCGCCACGCCCGCGGAAGGCGGGGTCGCGGCGGCCGGCGGCAGGCCCGCCCCCGCGGCGGGCGAGGCCCACGGCGCGGCGGCCGAGAGCAGGAGCGCCAGCACGGCGCCGGTCACTGAACGGATTCCGCGACGCGGCGCAGGGTTTCCAGTGGAAGGTTGCCCACGAGCACGAAGCGCTGGCCGTGCTGGGGCCACTCGAGGATCTTGCCGTCGGGGCCGAACGAAAGCCAGGCGCGCACCGAATCGACCTTCACCTTCTCGGAGGGCAGGTCGCCGAAGTCCAGCCGCACGCCCGATGGGCACTGGAACAGCGAGAGCGCGTCGATGCCGTCGGAGTAGCGGAAGTGGAGGAAGGTGGAGCCCTTATACGGCATCACGTTCACGCTCTCGAAGACGTAGCCGCTGGGAAGCCAGCGCGGATGCCGCGGGCCGATGCCGCTGGCCGTCCGGGCGTCCTCCAATTCAAGGTACCGCGGCTTCAGCGCGCTCTTGACGACCGTCGTGCCGACCGGGGGGGTGAATTGGAACAGGTCCGGCTCCAGGCTCTTCGGAAAATCGATCTTCACGAAGCGCATCGTCGAAGCGAGCGTGCCGTCGATCTGGAACGACTTGGCCTGAAGGATCAGGCCGTGCTGCTTGTCGATCCACAGGCGCCGTACGGCGTGCGCATCCTTCTGCGCCTGAAGCTCGACGACCCAGCAGGGCCGGCCGGCGACGGTGTCCTCGCCCGACACGCGCGTGGAGTAGTTCTGGGCCATGAGGTCGAACTCCTCTTCGGGCCCCAGGATCTTGTAATCGGCGTCCGCCGGCGCCGACTTCCACACGCGCCGATGGGCACGGTCGAAGAACCATTCCGTCTTGCCGTCCGAAACGATGATCTGCGCCGTGTAGCCTGAGTGATCCACGATCTCCCGGCGGAACCGGTTCGGGGGGGCGAAATCCACCAGCAGCTCGCGCGCGCGCGTGCGCTTGCCGTACCAAGTGACGACCGAGACCTCGCCGGCGTACGGGGCAGTGCGCGCCAGCTCGGTCGAGTGCAGTATCTCGGAGGCGTCCGGAGGCTCGGCCGCCGGCGCGGTCGCGCACAGCGGCGTCGCCGGCCAGACGAGCGCCGCCGCGCCCAAAAGCCTCAGCACGGCGCCTCGGCTAATAGACTTCTCCCGCCTCTTCCGTCTCCGCATACGTGATCTGGACCGGCATCTCCGACATGATCTTTTCGGTGGAGGCCAGCGGCATCGTCCGGGCATACTGGTTGTGCGCGGCCAGGATCAGGTCCACCGGCACGAACGTCCGCCGGTTGAGCTGCCAGCCTCCCCACGCCACCGTCAGCAGGAGCGCGGCGAGCGCCGCGCCCCAAGCGGGGCGCGCCCGCAGGGCCGCGGCCGCCCGCGCCGACGCATCGAGAGCCTCGCGCCACGCGGCCGAAAGCCGCGCCGCGAAGCCGCCGTCCGCGCGCCGCTGCGCCGCGCGCGCCATCGCCATCAACGATTCGCGGAGATCGGCCGGCATGGGGGGGACCGGCTGATTGCGGACCGCCGCCTTCAGGCGGCCCAAAGATCGCACCTGCGCGCGGCACGCCGCGCAATCGGCCAGATGGAGGTCCACCCGGCGCTCCTCGGAAGGGTTCGCCTCCCGGTCCACGTATGCCGACAACAAGTCCCGGCGCGGACAATCGCTCTCAGTCACGGATTCCAGCCTCCTCCAGGAGCACGCGCTTGAGCGCGAGCCGAGCCCGGCTCACCCGGGACCTCACGGTCCCGACCGGGCAATCGAGCACCTGGCCGATCTCCTCGTACGACAGGCCCTCGAGGTCCGCCAGCGTCAGCACCCCCCGGTGCTCCGCCGTCAGCCTCTCCATCGCGTCCCGCACCGCCCTCACGCTCTCCTGCCGCTCGAGCGCCTCGAGCACGCGATCCGCCCGGTCCTCGAGCACCTCGTCGTAGCTCTTGTCGCGCGCGTCCTCGACCGGCGCGTCAAGCGAGGCGACGTTGCCCTGCTTGTCGAACTTCCGCAGCCCGTCCAAAAAGACGTGGCGCAGGATGGAGAAGAACCAGTTCTCCAGCGGCTGGGACGTGTCATACCGCTCCCAGTTGCGCAAGACCCGGTAGTACGACTCCTGAACCAGCTCCCGGGCGTCATCTGCGTTCCCCGTCAGGCGAAAGGCGAACTGGAAGGCCCGCTCTCCGTAATCCTGGACAAGGCGCTCGATGCCGGACATTCAGCGCTGCTCCCTACCCATATATACGAATGAGAAGCAAAAAAGTTCCCTTGAAAAAGGGCCTATCTTCTGAGAATACCCGGATCTCGAGAACACCTAGATGTCGATGGTCTGGCCCTCGCGGGCCGCGAAGCACTCAAGCTTGCCGCCCGCGATGAGGCGGGCGTCCTTCTCGATGGCGTCCAGGGCGTCGTCGTCGCGCCATGGATCGTGATGGAACAGCGCCAGCCTTCGCGCGCCGGCCGCCAAGCCCAAAGCGACGGTGTCGCGATAGCGGCTATGTCCCCAGCCTCGTTTGATGCGGTAGTCCTGGTCGGTGTACTGCGCGTCGCAGATCAGCAGGTCGGTGCCGCGGCAGAAATCCTCGATGAGCCGGTCCTGCTTCTTCCCGAACGGGGAGGACTCATGCATCGCCTCGTATATCTCGTGGTCCGTCAGGTAGGTCACGGACTTGCCGCCCTGGTCGAAGCGGTAGGCGAGATTCACGCCCGGGTGGTTGCTGAAGGTGGACCGCACCAGCACTTCGCCGTACTCCAGCGGCCCGCCGACCTCGATGAAGTCCAGCTTCGCCAACATGTCTCCCAGCTCCACCGGGAAGTAGACCGGGTCCATGAGCCCGCCCATGACCTTATCGAACGCCTTGGTGGAGCCTCGCCCGCCGTGGATGCGGAAGCGGTTGCCGGGCTGGAAGACCGGCGTGAAGAACGGGAAGCCCTGGATATGGTCCCAATGGGTGTGGGTGATGAAGATATCGCCCGTGATCGGCCGCCCTCCCGCCTCTTTCATCAGGAAGGTGCCGAGCTCGCGGATGCCGGAGCCGGCGTCCAAGACGAAGAGGGAGCCGCCGGCGCGCAGCTCGACGCAAGGCGTGTTGCCGCCGTAACGCTGGGTGCCGGCCCCCGGCGCCGGCAGCGAACCGCGGGTGCCCCAGAAGCGGACCTTCACTTAGCCGGCTCGCCTAGGAACTGTACTACCGTCTCCAACAGCTGCATCAGATCGTAGGGTTTGACGACGTACTCGTCCGCACCGAGCCTCTTGGCCGCCTTGATATCCACCGCATAGCTCTTGCCGGAGGTGACGATGATCTTCACGTCGTCGAAGGCGTGGTCGGCGCGGACCGCCTGGCAGACCTCGAAGCCGTGCATCACCGGCATGGCGAGATCGAGCAGGACGAGGTCCGGATGATGGGCGCGGATCTGGTCGAGGCCCTGGCGGCCGTCATAGGCGGTGAAGACTTCGTAGCCCGCCTCACGCAGGCGCGCTTCGACGAACTGGACGATCTCTTCGTCGTCATCCACAACGAGGACTTTCTTGGCCATCGGCGGTCCTCTCAGTCTAGCATGGGACGTCGGGACAAAACAATGTGATGTCAGTCACGCCTTAGCTATACTTGCCGGCAGTGAACCCGCTGCTTTCGGGGCTGTTGCGCGCCGTGCTCTTCGGCGCCGGAACCGTCGCCACGCTGACGCCGCGGCGGCTCGAACTGACGCTCGGCCCGCTGCTCGGCCGCCTCGCGCTGCGCCTGGACCGCAAGCGCAGCCGCATCGCCCGCGACAACATCCGGCTCTGCCTTCCGACGCTCGACGACGCGGCGGCGGCGGCGCTTTTGCGCGGCAACTACGAGCACTACGGGACGCTCGCTCTCGAGCTGCTGCACTTGTTCTCGCCGCTGCCCGGCCATTACCGCCGCTACGCGCGCCGCGTCATGCGCCTCCACGGCTACGAGCACTGGAAGCGCGCGCGCGACGGCGGCAAGGGCGTGATCTTCGTCTCCTCGCATCTCGGCAACTGGGAGATGCTGGCTGCGGCCGGGGGCCTCAACGACATGGAGTTGACCATGGTCACCCGCCGCGCCAAGCCGGAGTGGCTGCGCGCCAAGCTCCGCTCGGCGCGGGCCGAGCTGGGCGTGCGCGAGGCCTATGACCCGCGGACCTTGCCCGCCGTGCTCAAAGCCTTGCGCCGCGGCGAGTCCGTGGGCTTCGTCATCGACCAGTATGCCTCGCCGCCGGCGGGCATCCCCGTGCGCTTCTTCGGCGTGGAGGTCGATACGCTTTCGGCCGTCGGGCCGCTGGCCGGGCGCACCGGCGCCGCCGTCGTGCCCGCGACGAGCCGCCGCCAAGCGGACGGCTTGGTGCACGTGACGATCGAGCCGGCGATGGAGCTGGGCCCGGCGCTCTCCGACCCGGCCGCGACGACGCAGGCGCTCGCGGCGAAGGTGGAGCAATGGATCCGGGAGACGCCCGAGCAGTGGCTATGGGTCCACCGCCGTTTCAAGAACCTGAGAGCTCCGGTCCAAACGGCCTGAAAACTAGTGGCCGTTCCAGCCTTTGACCGCCCCGCCGATGCCGCCGGTCTCGTACCCCCACAAGCCGCCGGCGGCAGCGAAGAGCCCGCCGAGGACAGGACCGAAGACCGGACCGCCTAGCTTGTTCCCTGCGTCCCAGCCCGCCTTCGCGTCATTGATCGTCGCGTCGACGGTGCCTTTGACGAAGCCTTTCCCTGCGTCCAACAGCTTCTCCCAGAAATTCCGATTGTCCACGAACGGCCCGTTCGCGGCCACCTTCAGGCCCGAACCCGAATCCGAGATCTTGGGGTTGAAGGAGTTAGCCCCCCCGGGGGTCGTGCCGGGTATCTGCGGCGTCTCGCTGGTCCCGCCGCCGGCGTTGACCACCGCTCCTCCGCCGGTGATCGGCTGGGCCTGCCCGCCGCTGCCGATGCCCGTGCCCGGCGCGCCCGCGACCTCGCCGGTGAAAGCGTCCTTCCAGTTGCCCACCGACGGGACCGCGGTCATCTTGGTGCCGTTCACGCCCGAACCGAAGCCTTGCTCGCTGAACGAGCCGGCCTTGGGCGTGCCTCCGAGGCCGCGGCTGTCGCTGCTGAACGCGCGGTGGGAGCGCCGGTCGCCCCGCGTTCCGGAAGCCGACGCGGACTGCGGGAACGCCGCCCGAAGAGCGCTGTCCACCTGCGGCAGCGAGGCCAGATGCTGGAAGGCGGCCTGCGTGCCGGCGCTGCCATGGAATTCAGACGCAAGACCGTGAAACTCGGGGAGGTTGCCCAGACGCGCCACGAACTCGCTCGCGGGCCGCTCGCCCGCCTCCGGCGTCTTCGTGAACTCCTCGAGCGCCTGCATCAGCGCCGGATTCTTCTTATAGGATTCCACCACCTTGTCGGCGACCGGCTTGGGCGTCTCTTTCTTGAGCAGGCCCATGAACTGGTTGAACGTCAAAGGATCGTTCGGCGGGGCCACCCGCGCCGAAGGGGGCGGAGTGAGCGATTCCGAGATCCATGCATGGAGGCCGCGTCCATGCGCCTGCCCCGGGACCTGCGCCTCGGGCTCGTCAGGTACGTTGAACTTCGGTCCGAACAGCAACGCACCGGCGCAGGCGACGATGATGCCGATGAGGATGATCATTGACCGGCGGTCTATCTTTCCCCCACCGGCGAGTTTCGGGCTCCTCGGTACGATTTCCATAGAATTACGCTGCCTCCATCGGCAAAGCGAAAGCTATACTGCCTCCGTCCGCAACACTATTGTGCCTCCAATCCCCGCTCAATCCCTCGAAAGACTGCGGAAAGCGAAAATCCCATGCGCAGACGGCACAACTCCCAGCCCGCCACAAGACCCTGAATCTATCTTGATTTTCGGGTAGAATAGGATCAGGATTTAAGTTTAACCCCCATATAAAGAATATCAAGGCCTTCACGCGTCTGTCGCCGAGCATTCCTCGGCCTGAGACACGCGCCGAGGCAGACTGACGCGACATGAGAACCACCGAACGACTCGCCCGCCTCATCCTGTCCGCGTCCCTGCTCGCGCTGGCGCAAGGCCTTGCGAGCGCGACCGTCGCTCCCGACCCATCGGCTCCCGTCGTCGCCCAGCTCGTGACGCGCCTCATCGAAGACACGCATTACAGCCACCGCCCGGTCGATGAGACGGTGTCGCGGCAGATGCTGCGCAACTACATCGAGTTCTTCGATTACAACCGCATGCTCCTCGAGAAGTCCGACGTCGACGAGTTCGAGGCGCGCTACGGCGACACGCTGAACAACCGCCTCAAGGCCGGCGACGTCGCTCCCGCCTACGCGATCTTCGACCGCGTCGAGAAGAGGCTGGCGGAGCGCACCGCCCTGGTGCACAAGCTGACCGCCTCGACCTTCACCTTCAAGACGGATGAGACGTACGCCGTGGACCGGACGAAGTCGCC
The DNA here is from genome assembly GCA_026388115.1 of Elusimicrobiota bacterium. Classification (GTDB taxonomy): domain Bacteria; phylum Elusimicrobiota; class Elusimicrobia; order UBA1565; family JACRDR01; genus JAPLKK01. Next base: position 15,911 of record JAPLKK010000156.1, read on the forward strand.
CTGGCCGGCGGCGGGGCCCGAGCGCGACGACCTCTGGAAGCGGCGGGTGGAGTTCGAGCTCCTGCAGGAGAAGCTCAACGGCGCCAAGCCCGAGGACCAGGTCAAGACCGTCAACGGCCGCTACGACCGCCTGCTGCGCACCTTCCAGGAATACGACTCGAGCTCCGTGCTCCAGGCCTACCTGAGCGCCCTGACGCACGCCTTCGACCCGCACTCCGACTACATGGCCGCGGCGCAGACCGAGAACTTCAACATCAGCATGCGGCTGTCCTTGCAGGGCATCGGCGCGGTGCTCAACTCCGAGGAGGGCTACGCCAAGATCGTCTCCTTGGTCCCCGGCGGGCCCGCCGACATGGACCACCGGCTCAAGCCCAACGACAAGATCGAGGCCGTCGCCCAGGGCGAGGAGCCCTTCGTCGAGACCGTCAGCATGCCGCTCGACCGCGTCGTCCAGCTCATCCGCGGGCCGAAGGGGACGACGGTGCGCCTCAAGGTCATCCCGGCCGACGCCATCGACCGGGGGACCCGCGTCGTCATCAAGCTTGTGCGCGACGAGATCAAGCTGACGGAGCAGGAGGCCAAGGCGCGCGTCCTGACCGTCCCCGGCCGCCCCGACCCGGGGCCCGGCCACGCCGGCGCGGGGGGCGCCCACGCGCCGCTCCGCATCGGCCTGCTCAGCCTGCCGTCTTTTTACGCCGACATGAAGGGCGGCGTCGGAGCCAAGAGCACCGCCATCGACGTGGAAAGGCTCCTGGCCAGGCTCAAGAAGGAACGCATCGAAGGCCTCATCCTGGACTTGCGGCGCAACGGCGGGGGGTCTCTCAAGGAGGCGATCGCCTTGACCGGGCTCTTCATCGCCTACGGCCCCGTCGTGCAGGTCAAGGACACCGGCGGGCGCATGAGCGTGCTCGACGACACCGACCCCGGCGTCGCCTACGACGGACCCATGGTCGTGCTGACCTCGAAAGGCTCGGCCTCGGCGTCGGAGATCACCGCGGCGGCGCTCCAGGACTACGGCCGCGCCGTCATCATCGGCGAGAAGAGCACCTTCGGCAAGGGCACCGTGCAGGCGATGATCGACCTGGCCCGCTACATGCCCTCCGAGCTGCGCGACGCCAAGCCGGGCTCCTTGAAGCTCACGATCCAGAAGTTCTACCGCGTCTCCGGAGGCTCGACGCAGAATCGCGGCGTGATCCCCGATGTCCGCCTGCCCGCCCTCTCCGACGAGGCGGACTTCGCCGAGTCCTCGCAGAAGAACGCCATGCCCTATGACGAGGTGCCGGCCGTCGCCGTCCGCCGCATCGACCAGGTGACGGCGGCCCTGCCGCGACTCGAGCAGGAGTCGGCCAGGCGCGTCGCCGCCTCGCGCGAGTTCGCCTGGGTGCGCGACGACGTCCGGCTCTGGAAGGAGCAGAAGGACAAGCCCGTCTCGCTCAACGAGGCGAAACGGCTCGAGGAGAAGAAGGAGCAGGAAGCGCGCGAGAAGGAGCGCAACAAGGCGCGCCTCGCCGTCAAGGACAAGCCGTTCGAGGAAGGCCCCGAGATCACGATCGAGGAGCTCGACGGAAAGCCCGCGCCCAAACCCATCCCGCCGCCGGTAGACGCCAAGGCCCCGGACGCCAAGCCGTCCGACGCGAAGGCCTCTGGAGCCATGGCTCCGGACACCAAGCCGCCCGACAAGTCCGGCAAGGGCGAAAAGGACTATGAAAAGGCCCCTCCGGCCCCGGACCTGTTCCTGCAGGAAGGGACCGCCGTCCTGATCGACTTCGTCGAGGCGCAGCATCCCCGGGCGGCTCAAGCCGCCCACGCCGCCAACCCCTGATCCTTCGGCGGGGTCCAGGCAACGCGGCGTTAACCCCTTGGTAATGGACTTTTAACGGGCGCCGAGCGTATCGTTACCATGTGCCGATCAACTTGGCCGGTATCGACGTCCCGCACGTCCTCGCCTGTCTGCCCATCGGCGAAGAGCGCCCCGCCTCCCTGCTCGAAGCGGCAGCCCGATTGGTCGCCGGACTAAACGCCCGGTTGTCGGTGGTGCACGTCTACCCCCTCGGCATGATCGACGCACGGCGCCAAGAGGCGCACCGCGCGCTAGCCGCCGAGCACACGACCAGCTCTTGGCACCTCCGCTCGGCCGACCCCGTGCCTTGCCTGCGCGCCTTCGCCCGACGGCATCGGGTGACGCACCTGCTTCTTGGACGGCAGAGCTGAGGATCGGACGGCGCCGGGGCGAGCGGCTCCGGCTACATCTGGATCTGCCGGCCGATCTCGATGACCTGGTTGAAGGGAAGCTTGAAGAACAGGGTCGGACGCAGTTCGTTGCGGTACAGGAAAGAGAACAGGTAGAAGCGCCACGGCGTCAGGCGCCCTGATTTCGCGTGCAAGAGCGTGTTGTCGCTGAGAAGGAAGGTCCTCATCGAGGCAGGCACGTTGAACCTCGGATCGGTCACCTGCGCTAGCGCCGCGGGAATGTCCGGGTCCTCCATGAATCCATAGCGGAGGACCAGGATGTGGAAGTCCGGCGCGAAGGAGTCTACGACCGACCGCTCGCGGTCCGGGATCCGCGGGACGTCCTCCGTCTGGACCGTGACGAAGATGTTCTGTTCGTGAAGGACCTTGTTGTGCCGGAGGTTGTGCAGCAGCGCGCTCGGCATGATCCCCGGCTCGCTGCTCATGAACACCGCGAGGCCGGGCACGCGCGTGACGTGTCCGCGGACGAGGTCGTCGACGAAGTCCTGCAAGGGCAGCGAGCCCTCGCGCTGCAGCGTGGTAAGGATGGACTGCCCCGTCTTCCAGGTCGTGAAGATGGTAGCGACCGCCACGGCGCCTAACAGCGGGAACCAGCCGCCGTCGATGATCTTCACGGTATTGGCGCCGAAGAACGCCAGGTCCGCGGTCAGGAACAAGCCGGTCACGAGCAGCGCCGTTCCCCGTCGCCAATGCCAGACGTGGCGCGAGACCATGTAGGCCAAGAGCGTCGTGATGATCATCGTGATGGAAATGGCGATCCCGTAGGCGGAGGCGAGGTTGGTGGAGCGCCTGAAGCCGATGACGAGCGTCGCCGTCGCGGCGAGAAGCATCCAGTTGACCGACGGGACGTAGATCTGCCCGACTGTCTGCGAGGACGTATGGATGATACGCGTGCGCGGCAGAAAACCCAATTGGACGGCTTGGCGCGTCAGCGAAAAGACGCCCGAGATGACGGCCTGCGAGGCGATCACCGTCGCCACCGTCGCCAAGACGACGCCCGGATACAGCGCCCAGGGGGGGATGAGGTGGAAGAACGGGTTGTCCACGCTCGAGGGGTCGCGCAGCAGCAGCGCCCCCTGCCCGAAGTAGTTGAGGAGCAGGCACGGGGCCGCCACGGAGAACCAGTCGATCTGGATGGGCAGCTCGGAGAAGTGCCCGAGGTCGGCGTAGAGCGCCTCGCCGCCGGTCGTCACGAGGAAGACGGCGCCCAAGACGAGGTAGCCCTTGAAGCCGTTGTGGACGAGGAAACGGATCGCGTGGGCGGGGTTGAACGCCGCCAGCACCCAAGGGCTGTGGCTCACGCTCCGGGCGCCGATCGCCGCCATGAACAGGAACCAGAGCAGCAGGATGGGGCCGAACACGATCCCGACGCGCGTAGTGCCGCGGCTCTGGAAGACGAACAGCAGGATGAGGATCGCCACGGTGATCGGGACGACGTAGGGCGTGAAGATCGGCGTGGCGACCTCGAGGCCCTCGACGGCGCTGAGGACCGAGATGGCGGGAGTGATCATGCCGTCGCCGTAGAGGAGCGCCGCTCCGAACAAGCCCAGCGTCAGGACGACCTTCTGGACATTGGGCCGGATGCCGGAGCCGCGCGCCAGGGCCATCATCGCGAGGATGCCGCCCTCCCCGTGGTTGTCCGCCTGGAGGACGTAGAGGTGGTACTTCAGGGTGACGAGGATGATGAGCGTCCATACGATGAGCGACAGCACGCCGAGCACGTTCGCGGCGTTGACCGGGACGCCGTGAGCGCCATTGAAGCACTCCCGGACGGCGTAAAGGGGGCTGGTGCCTATATCGCCGTAGACCACCCCGAGAGCCGTCAGGCACAGAAGCGCGAGCCGCGAGTTCGACGACGCGTGTTCGGCGTCCGTCGATGGGTGTTCCAAGTCGGCCATCAGTCGTCCGACTCCTCGAGGCGGTAGCCGATCGCCGGCTCGGTCTTGAGGTGGCGGGGCCGCACGGGGTCGCGTTCGATGCGGTGGCGGGTCTGGTGGACGAGGATGCGCAGCGATTCCGGCGCGCCCCCGCCTTCCGGCCCCCACACGTCCTTGAGCAGCTGCGCCTGGCTGACCACGCGGCCGGCGTTGCGCACCAGCGACGCCAGCAGGTTGTACTGAAGCGGCGACAGGCGCACCTCCTTCTTGCCCACATGGACGCGCCGAGCGGTCAGGTCGATCCTCAGGTCGTCGTGCCTGTAGAGGGGAAGGGCGTCCTCCTTGCTCCGCTCGGCATGCCGCAAGGCGACCCGGATGCGCGCCAACAGCTCCTCGACGCCGAAGGGCTTGGTCAGATAGTCGTCGGCGCCTGAGTCGAGCCCGGCAATCTTGTCCGCCTCCTGGCCGCGGGCCGAGATGACGATGACCGGCGCCGAGGTCCATTCGCGCAGGCGCTTGAGGACCTCGATGCCGTCCATGTCCGGCAGCCCCAGGTCGAGCAGGATCACGTCCGGCTTCTTAGCCGCGGCCAGCACCAGCGCGGAGGCGCCGGTCGTCGCTTCGATGACCGTGAAGTGGTTCTCCTCGAGAGAGGCGCGCAGGAAGCTGAGGATGGCCCTCTCGTCGTCCGCGACCAGTATGCGCTTCTCGTCAGTCATCGGTTCAAGGGCAGCCTCAGGGTGAAGGCCGCCCCTCCCTCCTCACGATTAGAGGCCCGGATATCGCCCCCGTGGGCCTCCACGACCGCCTTGCAGATGGCCAGGCCCAGCCCCGCTCCGCCGGCGGCGGTCTGCGCCCGGTAGAACTTCTCGAAGATCCGGTCGAGGTCCGCGGGCTCGACGCCGGGGCCGCGGTCGGCGACGGTCAGCGTGAGCCAGCCGTCCGCCGCGCGCGCCGAGAGGTCGATGGGCGTCTTCGCAGGCGTGTGGTGCGCGGCGTTCTCAATGAGATTGACGAACACCAGCTCCATCAAGACCGCGTCCAGAGGCACCGGAGGCAGGTCTTCCGGCAGGTCGGTGCGGACCTCGCGTCCGGCCAAGGGCTTTTGCAGGCGCTCCAGGGCCGTGCCGAGGACCTCCTCGACCGGATACAGCTCTTTCTTCAGCCGCGTGCCGCCGGACTCGAGCCGCGTCGTTTCCACCAAGTTGTGGACCAGGCGCGAGAGGCGCTCCGCCTCGTCGCGGATATTGCCTAGCAGTTCGGAAGACTTCTCGGCCGAGGTCCCGTGCAAGAGCGTGTCCGCAGAACCTAGGATGGCCGCCAAGGGCGTGCGCAGGTCGTGCGACACCGCGCTTAACAGCGAGCTCCTCAGGCGCTCGGTCTCCGCGGCCAACTCGGCCTTCTTCGCGGCCTCGGCCTGCGTCCGCACCCCTAGCGCCAAATGGCTGATCGTCATGGCCACCGCGAACATGACGAGGAACGTGAGGAGGTATTGGGGATGCGCCACGGCGAGGGTGAAACGGGGCGGGACGAAGAAGAAATTGAAGCAGAGGACGGCAAGCAGGGAGGCAAAGACGGCGGGGCCCCTGCGCCCGCGCAAGGCGACAAGCATGGTGCCGACCAGGTACACCATGACGAGGTCGGTAGGCATGAGGACCATGTTCAGCAGCAGGGAAAGACCTGTACACAGCGCTATCACCAGGGCCGCCAGCCCGTACTCGCCAAAGAATGTCACAAGTTAAAGTTACATTACCGGCCCGTTATAAATCCATTATCAAACCGCGGCGCGGCGATCGGCCCTATGGGCAGGACTTAAGAAAGGCTTCCGACTGCAAAAAGAGTCATTAAAAGCACGGCTATTTTCTTAAATAAAAACCCAATGGACTCTCTCGCGGTCTTCGGCTACCCTGCATTGTATGGACAGCTTCAAGTCGTCCGGCACCGCGGCGGTCCTCTTCGGCTTGGGCGTCGCGTCTCTCGCCGCCCTCTTGATGCTGGACGATAAGCCTCGATACGCGAAGTGTCCCGTCGAAGCCGCCCGCGACGCCCGCGGGACCAAGGCAGCCAAGAACCCGCTGCGCGACGCGGCCCGGCTGCGCGCCGCCAAAGACCTGCTCTCCCCGACTGTCATCAAGAAGCTCGACCGCATCTGGGTCCGGTACTCCAAGACTTCCCCGGCGATCAAGGCCCTGCTCAAGGATCCCGATGTAAAACAGCTGATCGCCAAGTATCAAGCGGACAAGGACCTCGACTCGCTGGCCAAAGAAGCCGCGAGGTCGAGGAGCCTGCGGCGGCTGGGCGAACAAGCCTTGTGGTCGCCGGACGCCGTGGACATGGCCTTCGAACTCATCCGCGCCATCCCGCCGGACACCCTGCGCAAGGCCGCCGCGCAGTTCAAGGTCGACCCCAGGATGGTCGAGCTCGCCATGTATATGGCGCGACGCTCGGGACCCGGGCGTCTGAGCTAAGAGACCCTAAGCTTCCCGCAAGAACGGATAGCGGTAGTCGCGCGGCGGGTCGAAGGTCTCCTTGATGGTCCTCGGCGAGACCCAGCGCTGCAGGTTGACGAGGCTGCCCGCCCTGTCGTTGGTCCCCGAGGCCCTGCCCCCGCCGAACGGCTGCTGGCCGACCACGGAGCCGGTGGGCTTGTCGTTGATGTAATAGTTCCCCGCGGCGTTGACCAGCGCCTCGGAGGCGGCCAGGGTGGCGGCCCGGTCCTGGGAGAACACCGCGCCCGTGAGCGCGTAGGGGGAAGTCCGGTCGCAGAGCCTCAACGCGTCGGCCCACTTCTTCGCCGGATAGACGCACACCGTCAGCACCGGGCCGAAGATCTCCTCGCACATCGTGCGCGCGTCGGGCTTCTTGGCCTCGATGACCGTCGGCTCGATGAAGTACCCCTTCGACTCGTCGCACTTGCCGCCGATGACGATGCGTCCCTCGCTCTTGTTCTTCTTGACGTGATCGATAGCGCCCTTGATGTTGTCGTAGGCGCTCTTGTCGATCACCGCGCAGAGGAAATTGCGGAAATCCTCGGGGCTGCCCATCTTCACCGTCGCCAGCTCGTCGGCGAGGCGCTTCTTGAGCTTGGGCCACATCGTGTCCGGGACGTACGCGCGCGAGGCGGCCGAGCATTTCTGGCCTTGGTATTCGAAGGCGCCGCGGATGAGGCCGGTGGCGACCACGTCCAAGTCCGCGCTGGCGTGCACCATCGCGAAGCCCTTGCCGCCCGTCTCGCCGACCAGGCGCGGATAGGTGCGATAGGACGACACGGTCTCGCCGACCTTCTTCCAGATGCCGTGGAAAACCGAGGTCGAGCCCGTGAAATGCACGCCCGCGAGGTCGCGGTGGCTCAGCGCGACTTGGCCGAGCTCGGCCGCCGGCCCCTGCACCATGTTGATCACGCCGTCGGGAAGGCCGGCCGCCTTCCAGAGCCTCATGAGCTGGTGCGCGGTGTAAGTCGCGCTCGAGGCCGGCTTCCAGACGACCGTGTTCCCCATGATCGCCGGCGCGGTCGGAAGGTTGCCCGCGATGGAGGTGAAGTTGAACGGCGTGAGGGCGAGCACGAAGCCCTCCAGGGGCCGGTGGTCGTTCATGTTCCAAGTCCCGCGGCTCGAGCCGGGCTGCTGGGCGTAGATCTGCTCCGCGAACTTCACGTTGAAGCGGTGCAGGTCGATCAGCTCGCAGGCGGCGTCGAGCTCGGCTTGATGCGCGGTCTTCGACTGGCACAGCATCGTGGCCGCGTTCAAGGTCCAGCGCCAGTCGTTGGCCAACAGCTCGGCCGCCCGCAGGAAGATGGAGGCGCGGACGTGGAACGGAGTGGCGGCCCAATCGCGCCGCGCGCGCAGGGCCGCGTCGATCGCCGCCTTGAACTCCTTGGGGCCGCCTTTGTGATAGCGGCCGAGCTTGCGCGCCAGCTCGTGGGGGGGACGGCACTCGGCGGTCCTGCCGGTGCGGACCTCCTTGCCGCCGATATGGAGGGGGATGTCGATCTCATGGGCCTTGAGCTCGGAGAGGACCGCCTTCAGGGCCTTCTTTTCCGGGCTGCCGGGGACGTATTCGAAAGCCGGCTCGTTGACCAGCAGGGGAATGGATGGGGTGACATTCATAGTGGCCGACGACGACTATACCATTAGCGCAAACTCGAAATCGAATGAGGGACGCGCCCCCGCGTCCGTCCCGCCGCCGCGCGACGCGAGGTCCCCGGCTTGACTTTGCGAATATCGTTTGGCCTACTTGACTTATGCTGGGCCGTTGGCGGCCGGATTCGGAGGGAAAGCCATGAAAGGATGGACCGGGTATATCCTGCGCATCGATCTCTCGAAGAAGACCTTCAAGAAAGAAAGCTTTACCGAGGAGTTCGCCCGGAAATGGGTCGGCGGCCGCGGCTTCGCGGTGAAGCTCCTGTGGGACGAGCTCAAGCCCGGCATCGACCCGCTCGGCCCGGAAAACAAGCTCATCGTGGCCGTTGGCCCCCTGGCCGGCGCCACGGTCCCGAACGCCGGGAAGACGGTGGTGGCGGCCAAATCCCCGCTCACCGGGGGCTACGGCGACGGCAACATCGGCTCGCACACCACCATCCAATTGCGCAAGGCCGGCTACGACGCGATCATCTTCGAAGGAGCGCTGACGTCTCCCGGCTACGTCCTCATCGAGGACGACAAGGTCTCCTTCTTGCCGGCTGACGAGATCTGGGGGCAGGGCACCTACGTGGCCCACGATTACCTGCACAAGAAATACGGCAAGACCGCCGGCGTCTTGAGCATCGGCCAGGGCGGAGAGAAGATGGCCTTGTACGCCATGATCCGCAGCATGGAGGGCCGAGCCGGAGGCCGGCCGGGAATCGGCGCGGTCATGGGCTCCAAGAAGCTCAAGGCCATCGTGGTCAAAGGAACCCACCCCGTCCCCTCCGCGAAGCCCGAGGTGCTGAAGACGCGCGGCATCGGGGATATGAAGCTGGTCGGCGAGCTGGACAAGAAATCCGGCTGGTCGAAGACGGGCACGAACGCCGTGCTCGCCTGGTGCAACGAGATGGCGGCCCTGCCCGTGCGGAACATGCGCAAGACCTCCTCCCCGGAGGCGTACAAGATCGACGGGCAGCGGCTCAGCGAGGCGGTCGTGAAGGTCTACGGCTGCCCCGGCTGCAACATGCGCTGCGGGCTCACCATGATCGACGCGGAAGGCCATGAGTCCGAGCTCGACTACGAGAACGTGGGCATGCTGGGCGCGGACCTGGAGATATACGACCTCCGGCAGGTGGCCTCGTTGAACTACATGTGCGACGATTTCGGCCTCGACACCATCTCGGCGGGCGCGGTGCTGGCCTTCTACGCGGACGCCATCGACCATGGCGCCACGACCGGCGACTTCAAGTTCGGCGACGCCAAGCGGGCCAAGGAGCTCCTGCGCATGGCGGCTTTGCGGGAGGGGGAGATCGGCAACCTCTTGGCCGACGGCAGCATGCGCATGGCCAAGAAGTTCGGAAAGGGATCGAACGACTACGCGATGCACTGCAAGGGGCTGGAGCTCTCGGCCTACAACTGCAAGTACGTCCCCGGCCAGGCGCTGTCGTTCGGGGTGGGGCCCATGGGCGCTCACCACAAGGAAGCGTGGATCATCACCTTCGAGCTGAAGGAGACCCAGCGCGGCGGCTACGGCCGGGACAAGGCACAGAAGGTCGTGGACATCCAGAGGATCCGCACGGGCCTCTTCGAGACCCTCCCCGTCTGCCGCTTCCCGTGGGTCGAGGTCGGCTGGGACCTCAAGAACTATCCCGACTACTTCAACGCCATCACCGACTCGAACTGGACGCTCGCCGACTTCTACAAGATGGCCGACAGGATCTGGGCGCTCATGAAGGCCTTCTACGTCAGAGAGCACCCGGATTTCGACCGGACCGGGGATTATCCTCCCATGGTGTATTTCGATCCGGCCAACGCCGACAAGGAAGGCCTCATCGCCGGCAAGCACCTGGAGCTCGACAAGTACAACGAGCTCCTGGACCATTTCTACGATATCCGCGGCTGGGACAAGCGCGGGGTCCCGACCCGCAAGACCATGGAAGACCTGGGTCTCGCGCAAGAGGCCGAGCAGCTCTCGAAACTCACCCGGGTCAATTAGCCCGGGCGAGGCTGCCTGGCACGGGGCGTTCACAACTTCGAAACAAGCGCGAAACACCCGCTTAACCGGACGGGGCTAGCCTTATATCGAGGGCGGATGCCATGCAGACACGGACGGAGCACCGGTTGGGAGGCGGCGAGCTTCCGAAAGACCAGCGCCTAGCGTCCTACATGACGCACGAGCTGCGCGCTCCCCTGACCTCCGTCCACTCGGCGCTCAACCTCCTCGAAGACCAGCTCCGCGACAGGCTCCAGCCCGACGAGAAGCAGCTCCTCGCCATCGCGCTCAAGAACACCGACCGCCTGGCCGGGCTCATCACCGACATCCTCGACTTCTCGAAGATCCAGGCCGGGAAGATGACGGTGGAGCGGCAGCCTCTCGACCCGGGGGCGCTGCTGCAGGAGGCCGTGGACAGCCTCCAGGCCTGGGCCATCACGCGGGGAGTGCGGCTGCTGCGCCGGGCCGAGGGGCCGCTGCCGCGCGTGCGCGGCGACGCCAAGCGCATCGTGCAGGTCCTCACCAACCTCATCTCGAACGCGATCAAGTTCACGCCGGCCGGAGGGCGCGTCGAGGTCTTCGCCGGCCTCGGCCGCATGGAGCACTCGGGCACCATCGTCTTCTCGGTCAAGGACACCGGGCCCGGCGTCGCGCCCGAGGACCGCGGCCGGCTGTTCCACTGCCTCACCCTCGCCAAGTCGATGGTGGAGCTGCAGGGCGGCCGCATCTGGGTCGAGAGCTGGAAGGGCCTGGGCGCCACCTTCCGGTTCACGATCCCCATCGTCGACGAGGACCTCAGCGAGCCCGTCGAGCTGTACCCGAAGCCGGCCGAGTACCACGGCCTGCTCGTCGGCGCCTTCCGGCGCCTGAACGCGGTGCTCGCCGCGTTCTTCTAGACCCGCCACCGATCCGGGGCTTTGGACACCAGGCCACAGTCCAAAAGCCCCTGCGTTACGAGAGCGCGCCCAGCTCCCTGAGGAACTCCGAGGCGGAATGGAAGCGGGCCGAGGGCTCCACCGCGAGCGCGCGGCGCATGAAATCATCGAGGCCTCGAGGGAGTTCCGGCGCCGCCTGCGTCGGAAGGCGGAAGACCATCTCGCGCTTCTGCGCGAGATAATTGGGGCCGGGGAAGGGCTGCGACCCGGTCAGCGCCTCGTAGAGCATCACGGCGAGCGAGTAGAGGTCCGACTCGCGCGAGGCCGCTCCCAGCTCCTGCTCCGGCGCCATGTAGGGGGGCGTGCCCGAGGATTGCAGGCCCGTGAGCCGCGCCACCGTCTCGCTCACCCGATGCGCCAAGCCGAAGTCCATCACCAAGGCCTTGCCCTGGGGCGTGAGCATGATATTGGCCGGCTTCAGGTCGCGGTGGATCACGTTGTTCGCGTGCGCGAAGTCGAGCGCCGAGCCGACCTGCCCCATCAGGACGAGCGCCGAGTCCAGCCGCAGGCGGCCCACGCGCTCGAGCGCGGTCTGCAGGGACTGGCCGGCGACCAGCTCGAAGACCAAGTAGAGGTCCGCACCCTCGTTGACGATGGCGTAGATCTCCACGATATGGGGGTGCCTGAGCGCGGCGACGAGCCGCGCCTCGGCCAAGAACGCTTCCAGGTCTTTCGGGTTCTGCTTCAGTTCCGGGCGCAGCTGCTTGACCGCGACCTTTCGGCGCAGGGAGACATCCGTCGCCTCGAAAATCACCCCCATGCCCCCGCGGCCGATCTCACGTTCGAGCCGGTAGCTCCCGCCCACGAGGCTGCCCGCGCCCGCCGCGGCCCCCGGCCGCCCGCGCAGGCGCACCCAATACCACAAACCCAGGGCGGCCGCCACGAGGGCGGCGGCCGCGGCGCCGAACCGCTCGCGCGCCTTCTTGCGTTCAAGCTCGAAGACCTGGCGGCGCGCCTCGTAAGCCTCCGCTTCGTTCTGGAGGCTTGAGCGCAGCCGTTGGCTCATATCCTTCATCGCGTGGTTGAACGTTGCGGCGCTCAGCATATCCTGGATCTCGGGCGGCGCGTCGTTCCTTCCCTCCGGGTATACCGCCTGCAGCCGCTTTTCCACGTGGTCCGGATCGTGATTATTGCTCGAGTACAGGACCATGATGACGTCGCGCAGGCGCTGGCTGCCGCCGCCTTTGCGGCTGGCCGAGAACAGCTCCTGGAGCTCGGCCGCCTGGCGCGCCTTCCGCACGTCCTCGAACCTCCGCACCTCCTCCTCGAAGCGCGCCTCGCCGTCGAGGAGCCCGCGGCGAAGCTCCTCGCGCTCGCCGTCGATCGCCGACAGGTCGGGCAGCTGGGCATAGGTCGTCGTCATCGCCTCGAGGCGCTCGAGCAGAGGCTCCAATTCATGGACGAACTTGCCGCACGCCTGCTGGCTCGCCGCCAGGGCCCGCGGGTCGGCGCCGGCGGCGATGGCGCCGTCCGGAAGCTTGCCCGCCTGCTGCAGCATGTTCCGCATGTCCTCGACCGACACGTTCCGGGCGCTGCGGATGCGTTCCTTGTCGTCCTCGGTCAGCTCGTCGGCGCGCGCGCCGGCCGCCATGAGCGCGCAGGCCAGGAGGGCGGCGAGGGCCGGGGCCGTCACGCGACCGAGGCCCCCAGCGCCTGCATGAAGTCGGAGGCGGAGGAGGGAGAAGTGCATCTCGCGCTTCTGAGCGAGGAAGTTCGGCCCGGGGAAGGGAAGCTCGCCGGTCACGGCCTCGTAGAGGATGACGCCGAGCGAGTACAGGTCGGACTCGCGCGAGAGCGTGCCGAGCTCCTGCTCGGGCGCCATGTAGGGCGACATGCCCCAGGACTCGGCCAGCGCCAGGCGCGCGACCGCCAGGCTCACGTGATGCGCCAGGCCGAAGTCCATCACCTTCGCCGCCCCCTGCGAGGTCAGCATGATGTTGGCGGGCTTGAGGTCGCCGTGCACGACGCCGTTGGCGTGCGCGAAATCCAGCGCCAGGCCGACCTGGCCGATCAGCGAGGCCGCCGCGGCCACGGCGTCGCCCGTGCCACGCTGTTCCTTCTGGAGGGCGAACGACACATCCTGCAGGTCGGCCAGGGTCTCCTCCACGAGCGCGGCGCGGTAGCCGACGACGACGATCCGGTCGGTGATGCCGGCGGCGGCGAGGGCGTCGAGCACCCGAAGACGAGCCCCATCCCGCCGTGCCCCAGCTCGCGCTCGATGCGGTAGCTGCCGCCGACGATCGTGCCCGGCGCGACGTCAGAAGCCTGCGGCGCGCGGCGACGGGGGCGCCTGTGCCACCACCAGAAGCCCAGCCCGGCCGAGAGCCCCAGGACGGCCGCCAGGACGGCGCGCCGGATGGTCCGCTCGCGCGAGCGCCGCTGCTCGATGACCCGGCGGCGCTGCTGGTAGGAGTCCTCGTCCTCCGACAACACGGAGCCCAATTTCAGGCGGTAGTTGCGCATCTCCTCGGCGAAATACGCGACGCCGGCCAAGTCGTGCACGCGCTGGCGGACGTCGCCGCCGACGTTGCCGGCGAAGAACTCCTGCAGCTGGGTGGCCTCGAGCATCTTCTTCAGCGAGTTGAACAGCTCCAAGTCGGAGTCGAAAACGCTCTTGCCCTCGACCAAGGTCTTGCGCAGCCGTTCTCGCTCGCCGTCCACTGCCGCCAGGTCGTCGAGGTTGGCGTAACCGCCGCGCATGGTGTCGAGCCGTTCCATGGGAGTGAGCAAGTCGGCGCTCTCCCGCCGGAGCTTCTCCCCGAGCGCCTTGGACGCCTCCAGCTCGTGGCCGGGCTCGATGCCTTCGACCGGCTGCTCCGCCTTGCCCTTCTTGTTCCAGAACGTCTTGAGGGTGTCCGCGTTGATCTGCAGGCTCTTGGCGAGCTTCTTCGCATCCTCCGACGGCTCCGCGGGGCGCGCGGGCGCGGCGAGGAGGAGCAGCAGCGCGGCCGACGTCAATATCCCGGTCCGCATCAGGAGTTGGCCAACGGCCCGAGAGCCTCGACCATTTCCGCGGCCGAATGGAAGCGCCGCGCCGGGTCGGCCTCGAGCGCCCGCCTGACGACGTCGTCCAAGCCGGCCGGGAGCCCCGGCGCGACCTGCGAGGGCGGGGCGAAGCGCATCTCGCGCTTCTGCGCCAGGAAATTCGGGCCCGGAAAAGGGATATTGCCGGTGACGGACTCATACAGCATCACGCCGAGCGCGTAGAGGTCCGATTCGCGCGAGACGGTGCCGAGCTCCTGCTCGGGCGCCATATAGGGGGGGGTGCCCCACGATTCGGCGTGCGTCAGCTTCGCCACGGTCATGCTCGCCTGGTGCGCCAAGCCGAAGTCCATCACCTTGGCCGAGCCCTGGGGCGTCAGCATCACGTTGGCGGGCTTCAGGTCCCGGTGGATGACGCGGTTGGCATGGGCGAAATCCAAGGCCGAGCCCACCTGCTTGATCAGCGCGGCGGCGGTGTCGAGCTTCAGCCGGCCCATGCGCTGCAGCGCCAGGTGCAGAGGCTGGCCGGTGACCAGCTCGAAGACCAGATGGAGGTCGGAGCCCTCGGTCACGATGGCGTAGATCTCGACGATGTGGGGGTGCCGCAGGGCGGCCACCAGGCGGGCCTCGGCCAGGAACATCTCGAGGTCCTTGGGGCTCTGCCGGAGCTCGGGGCGCAATTGCTTAACGGCGACCTTGCGCCGGAGCGCGATATCGGTCGCCTCGAAGACG
>JAPLKK010000083.1 GCA_026388115.1 Elusimicrobiota bacterium
GGCGGAATCCGGATCGGGCGCGGCGAGCTTCTTGTGCGCCGAGTACTTCCAATCGAGCTCGATCCGCTTGAAGTCGGCGAGCTCCTGGAAGTTCCGGTCGGCGTAGATGCTGCTCGATTCCGGTGTTTGCGCCTGACACATCGACACGAACAAGGCCAACGCGGTGGCAGGGGGGAGAAATCTTTTCACGCTCGGATTGTAGCCGCCGAAAGGCCCGATCAGGCAGGTGCAAGGGGGGTCCGACATCATGGGACCCTCAGCCCAAGGGCTACTAACATCGAGCTCGCTGCAGTCACCATGGCAGCGGGGAGTCGAGCAGGCGCAGCGCGCTCTTGACCTTTCCCTCGTCCGCCAGCGGCCGGCCGTCGGCGTGGAAGCTGGCGCTCGGATCCATGTCGTAGGTGATGGTCATGCAGCCGAAGTTCGTTTTCTTGTGCAGGACGAGGAGGTCCGTGAGGTCGCATGCGACCTCGGAGTAGGCGATCTTGAAGTACCCGCTCTCGCCCCAGTCCGTGCCCCAGCTGTTCTTGACGATGAAGCTCTGGTCGGTGTCGTCGAAACCGACGATCAAGATGGCGTGGCCGCCCATGAACTTGGCGTCTTCGGTCTTCGTGTAGACGCCGGATCTGTAGTGCTTCATGTCGTCGAAGACCTCTTGGACTTCCAATCCTGGTCCGTCGCGCCGGCGCCGCAGGCCCCGGCCTCGCCGGTGGCGCCGGACGCGTAGGGGTACAGGCTCTCGGCCGGCAGCCCGGTGCCGACCAGATAGCTCGCGTCCAGCCTGCCGCCCTTGCAGCCTTTCATCTGGGTGTCGCACGAGACGAGGGCTTGGGGGGAGCGCTGGACCTCGGCGCCCGGCTTGCGGTAGACGCCCGGCTTCTTGATGAGGAGCTGCTGCTCCTCGGCGCCGGACATGGCGAACGCCCAGCAGGAGCCGCAGCCTCCCTGTTTGCGCACGGGCGTCTCGATGCCCTTCGCCCTCCAGTCGACGGCGGCCTCGGCCGCCTGCATCGTGTCCGGCGGCATCTTCTTCAAGGACTTGGCCGACTTCACGCTGGCCGCGATGTCCTCTGGGCTCAGGAGGCTGGAGCTGAACTCGTCGTCGCTGAGCGCGGAGATGGAGGTCGCGCCCGCCTTCCACTTGGCGTTCGAGCTCTTGAGCTTGGCGTTGAGAGCGGCGATCTTCGCGTCATGGCCATGGGCATAGGCTGCGCCGGCTAGCGCCAGCAGCGCGCCGAGCGATAAGACCCACATTCGCTGTCCGATGTTCATGATCGCGTCCCGTCGATGATCTGGTTCATGGTGGCCTCGCTCCAGGTGTACCCGGAAAGCCGCTGCGGCCGCCATACAAATTCTTTACAGCGGAAAAAGCTCGGGAGTGCCGACGCTATTGCGGCCGCCGCCGCGCCGGCGTCGAAAGTCCCTGACAGGCGGGGCGCCAAGAAACAGGCCTTCCTGGCCACCGCTCTTGAGCAATAGCGCTGGTCTCAGCGGCTCGCGGTGGGGAAAAGGCCAGGAGTCAAATGGCGGCGGCGATCGAACGAGACGCGGATTCGGGATCGGTGATCAAGGAATTGATGCGCAAGGTGTCGGCGGCGGGGGTGCCGCTGGGCGCCCCAGGGCTAGTCACCGCCGCCGCAGCAGCCTTCTCGTGGGGCGTCCGATTTGTTGGCCGATTTGCCCGTCTTAGTGGCCGTGGTATCCGTGGGATCTTGCTTGGATGGTTGTTGTGCTTGGCCCGCGTTCTGATCGCCAGTTTGCTGGCCGGACGGCGCTCCGGCCCCGGCTGGTTGTTGTGCTTGGCCCGCGTTCTGATCGGTGGTTTGCTGGGCGGACGGCGCTCCGGACTTCGGCCCGAACGTCCCGCCCAGCGTCTCGCCGCCGACGGAGTTGGTCCCCCGCCCGCTCCGGGGTCCCCCCGCCAGGCCGAGCGCGCGCGCGCCGCTGCCGCCGCCAGCCACCGGTGCAGCGTGACGCTCGCCGCTGGAGCGCGCCTCGGTCGCCGATCGCCGCAGAATCTCGGCCCGGATAAGGCGCCCCGCTCCGGAATTACTCTCGACTCCGGCCTTAAAGACTCGGCCGGTGTCGGTCTTCATCACGTCGGAGAAGGCCTGGGTGAAGTCCGCGTCGTTCTGGAACTTCTCCATCAGTTCATTGGCCTTGGGAAGGCCGGAGATGTAAGCGACGAACTCCTTTGCCTTGGAGCCAGGCCCGCGGCTCTTCTGATAGTTTTTCCAGGCGCTCGCGAGTTGAGGCTCCGCCATGAACGCTTTGGCCACCTTCTCGGCCGTGGGCTTCGAGACCTTCTGCTTGAGCACCCCCATGAGCTGCTCTAGGGTCATTGCATCCTCGGCCGGCAGGGACTGCGACGCAGGCGCCTCGTACAGGCTCGAGCCCCTCGCCTCTGTGCCCATCGGCTGTCCCGCCTGAAGGCGGCCCATGCCGGCGACGGCGTTCGCGGTTTGCGCGACCGAAAATATTGGTTTCGTCTCCTGCCGTTGGTGAGCCATCATGACGAATGACAGTCCTCCCAGGATGACGAGTCCGCCAATGGCGCCCAGGATCTGAAGAAAACGGCGCTTTTTCTCGTCTTTGCCTGCCTCGCTTGGTTCGACTTGCGGGAACATAGACGCCTCCAGGCGGTATGGAAAATGCCCCTAGGTGGAGAGTAGCCCCTCGGTCCCGGGGCGTCAAGGGGTCATCCGGGCCGGCGCAGATAGCAGGTTTGCAAAAAGCGCCCCGTGCTGTTATATTGGGCGGGTGAAGTGGCGCGAGAAGCTGGTCCTGCTGGCGCTGTTGGCGGCGATGGTCGCCATCGCCTACCTCGCCTTCAACAGCGGCCCTAAAGAAGCAGCGACGAGCCGGGTGACGAGCCCCGCGACCGGGCAGGCGGCCGCCCCCTTCCCCTCGACCGAGCAGGCGGCCGCCCCCAGCCGGCGTCCGGTGGCGACAAGGGGAAGTCTAACGAGCGCGAGTTCCTCCGGACCCACGGTGCCGAGTTCCGTGCCTACCACTTGAAGCTGGGCCTCATCACGCGTCCCTACCGTCTTCGCAACCCCGTGGTCCGGGAGGTCAGCTGGGCTTTTGGCCGCCTGCCGCGCTACATGGAGGTCAAGGACCAGTTCGAACGCGATGGCGATCCGTTCAAGTTCGCGAGGGGCGCCATCGCCCTGCCGGAGGTGCGTGCCGAGATCAGCCGCCGGCTCTCGGACCCGAGGGCCTGGATGGCGGCTCTCGGCATGATCCATGACGCCATGATGGACCCGCCGCCCAAGGAGATCTACAACGCGGCCCTGCGGTTCATGGGGACCCCTGAGGTGCACGACCAGGGCGCCGATATCTCGTCCTTGATCCCGCTGATCCGCGACATAGCGCCCGCCGCGCTGCCCGCGGGCGCCCAGGACAACCGCAAGTAGCTGTCAGTTCGAGCCGGACTACTCCGGCGCGCCGGGAAGGCGGTTCCATCCCGTCGGGTGTATCCAGCGGGAGACATCGAAGTCTGGGCTACCTGGGAATGAGGAGGGTGAGGTTGCCGTTGCCTGCCTGCGAGATTTGGGAGAGCGTCATCCGCGGACCGCAGCCTCGCATGACTTCGCCGGTGTGGCCGACGAAGAACAGGCCGTTGCTGTAACCCTCGGCGAGAAAATAATGGTGCAGCGTGCTGATGATCACGGGCTTGCCCCGCTGGAGGCTCTGGATCACCGCCTGCTCGGCCGAGTTCAGGTCGCCGACCGGGTTGACGTCGGCTTGGATCCCGAGGTTCGCCAGGAGCGCCTGCTCCGCGGGCGGGCCGTGCATGCCCGAGTTCTCGTCCCAGAGGCCGTTCGCCGCCGCCATGTTTTTGATCTCAGCGATCCTGTCGAGGTTGGGGTCCTTCGCGAAGAACCGATTCAGCCCCTCGGCGGCGACAAGGCCGC
>JAPLKK010000088.1 GCA_026388115.1 Elusimicrobiota bacterium
CTTCCCGAAGACAAGCTCCGCATCGTCAAGCGCATGCAGGAGGAGGGAAGGCGCGTCGCCATGGTGGGGGAAGGGTTCAATGACGCGCCCGCTCTGAGCCAGGCCGACGTGGGCATCGCCCTGGGCTCGGGCACCGACGCCGCGGTCGAGGCCGCCGACGTCACGCTGCTGACGCACGACCTCATGCACGTCGTCACGGCCATCGAGCTGAGCCGCCGCATCCGCTCCATCATCCGGCAGAACCTCGCGTGGGCCTTCCTTTATAACATCCTGCTCTTGCCCCTGGCGGCCGGGGCGTTCTATCCGCTGACGGGCCGCATGCTCGACCCGCAATGGGCGGGAGCGGCGATGGCCCTCAGCTCCCTTTCGGTGGTGTTGAACTCGATGAGGCTCAGGAGATTTTCGATATGAAAGAACGGAAGACGCGGCTGGGGTACACCTCGGGACAGGCCAGAAGCGGCGTGAAGGCGGAGCTTCCTCCCATCGAGACCTGGCCGAACCAATACCGCGGCTACGAGATCAAGATCGAGATGCCCGAGTTCACCTCGATCTGTCCGAAGACGGGCTTGCCTGATTTCGGTTCGGTGACGCTCGAGTATCTGCCCGACAAGGAGTGCGTCGAGCTCAAGAGCTTGAAGCACTACATCCAGGCCTACCGCAATCTCGGGGTCTTCTACGAGAACGCCGTCAATCGGATATTGGACGACGTCGCCCGCGCCGCCAAGCCGAAGTGGGCCGTCGTCACCGGCCGCTTCAACACGCGGGGGGGCATGAACTCCACCATCACCGCTCGCTACCCTCGCAAGTAGGCGAGCACCTAGAGCCATATCTTGCGCAGAAGGGTCCCTTTTGTTAAACTTTCCCGCGCACGGTGATTCCTCTTCCTATTAAGGAAAGACCGTTGTTAGAGTGGGCAGTTGGCGCAGCGGTAGCGCGCTCCCTTGACATGGGAGAGGTCACAGGTTCAAATCCTGTACTGCCCACCACTTTTTTTGTCCTTCGCCGAGACACTTTAGCGCGGCGCGGACCGTCTTATAGGTCATGAGGGCCTCCCAGGAGCCACCGATGGTCTCGTCCAAGTCCGAGCCGCAAGCCCACCCCCCGGTGGAGCCCAACTCCCCCGAGGGATTGGATCACCTGCGCCATTCGTGCGCGCACCTGATGGCCCAGGCGGTCCAGCAGCTCTTCCCGGGGACGAAGATCGCCATCGGCCCCGTCATCGAGGACGGTTTCTATTACGACTTCGATTCGGAGCACCGATTCACCGACGAGGACCTCGGCAAGATCGAGAAGCGGATGCGCGAGATCGCGGAGGGCAACCACGCGTTCAGCTGCCAGGTCATGTCGCCGGAGGAGGCGCGCCGCTTCTGGCAGGGCCGCGGCGAGCCGTACAAGATCGAGCTTCTCGAGGGGCTCGAAGGGCAGACCGTCACCCATTACACGCACGACACCTTCACCGACCTTTGCCGCGGCGGCCACGTCGAGAGCACGCGCTCCATCCGGCACTTCAAGCTGCTGAGCGTCGCCGGCGCCTATTGGCGCGGCGACGAGAAGAACAAGAGCGGCGCGACCACCGCAAGCTGGGCTCGGAGCTCGACCTGTTCTCCATCCACGAGGAGATCGGCGGCGGCCTCATCAGCTGGCATCCGAAGGGCGCGGTCCTGCGCTTCCAGATCGAGACGTATCTGCGGGGCCTCTTGGACGACGACGGCTATCAGTTCGTCTACACGCCGCACGTCGCCTCGGAGAAGCTGTACGAGCGCTCGGGCCATCTCGAGAACTACGCCGACCTGATGTACGGGGCGATGGATATCGAGGGCAATCCGTTCAGGGCGAAGCCCATGAACTGCCCGAACCACATCATGATCTACAAGACGCACCTGCACTCCTACCGCGAGCTGCCGATCCGCCTGGCGGAGTTCGGGACCGTCTATCGGTTCGAGAAGTCCGGCGTGCTGCACGGGCTGCTGCGCGTGCGGGGATTCACGCAGGACGACGCGCACATCTTCTGCCGGATGGACCAGATCCAGGAAGAGATCACCAAGCTCCTGCGCCTGGCTTCGCGCGTCTACAAGGATTTCGGCTTCGCGAAGATCAAAAGCTTCCTCTCGACCAAGCCGCCGCAGTCGGCGGGCGACCCCGCGCTGTGGGCCGAGGCGGAGAAGATGCTGCGGGCGGCGCTCGACGCCGAGGGCTTCCGCTACGAGGTGGACGAGGGCGGCGGCGCCTTCTACGGCCCGAAGATCGACTTGAAGATCGAGGACGCGATCGGGCGGGAGTGGCAGCTGTGCACCGTCCAGCTCGACTTCACCCTCCCGCGTAAGTTCGACGCGACCTACCGCAACGACAAGGGCGGCGAGGATCAGGTCGTGATGATCCATCGCGCGATCCTCGGCTCCTTCGAGCGCTTCGTGGGCGTCTTGATCGAGCATTACGCCGGCAATTTCCCGCTCTGGCTGGCTCCCGTGCAGGTGAAGGTCCTCACGGTCAACACCGAGGTGGAGGCGGCGGCGCGGGAGCTTTGGGCCAAGCTCCGGCACGCCGGGCTGCGCCCGGCTATCGACGCGGGACCGGACAAGGTCGGGTACAAGGTCCGGGAGGCGACGCTCGAGCGCATCCCGTACATGGTCGTCATCGGACCGAAGGACGTGGCCGCGGGTACGCTCAGCCTGCGGCTGCGCGACGGCACGCAGGTCGCGGCGGTCTCTCCGGAGGAGCTGATCGAGAAGCTGCTTCTCGAGGTCCGCGAGAAACGTCTCACCCCGGTATTCAAGGCATGAAAACTCTCTACCTCGCCGCCACCCTCGTCGTCGCTGTCGGCCTCGTTCGGCCCGCGAGGGCCGCCCGCACCGATGGCACGACTCAGGAGCAGGAGCTTCTTTTCCAGTCGGCCTCCCAGCTCTACCAGCAGGCCGACCGCGACAAGGTCGCGGCCATCGAGGCCTACGAGAAATTCATCAAGCGCTTCCCGGACGCGCTGCGCGCGGCCGACGCGCAGTTCATGGTGGGCCAGTCGAGCCTGGAGCAGGCGGTGAGCGTGCTCCGGGACGAGGCGAAGGCCAAGAAGGCGTCGACGGCGCGGCTGCTCGCGCCGCGCAACACGGCCGCGATCGACCTCTTGAACAACGCGCGCGACGCCTTCAAGGCCGTCATCGACCGGTACGGCAAGAAGAGCGGCCTCGGCGCCTCGGCGCAGTACCGGCTCGGCGAGGTCTACTACGACCAGAAGGACTGGGGCAACGCGATCGAGGAGTTCCGCAAGGTCGACAAGAGCTTCCCGAAGGCGTACATCATTCCTGAGGCGTGGCTCGGCATCGTCTACGCCGACCTGGCGCTCGAGCAGTTCGCCCAGGCGGAGGCCAATCTCTTCCTGCTCGGAGAGACGTACCCGACGTACCTGACCAAGCCCGAGGTGCTGTACGCGCAGGGGATCGTCGCCCTGCACAAGGGCGACTATGCCGGGGCCGAGAAGAGCCTCGCGCGCATCAAGACGGCCGACGCGCAGTTCTACCTCGGCAAGACGTTCCTCCTGTCCAAGCGCCCCTATCTCGCCGCGGCGGCCTTCGAGCGGCTGGTCCGCGAGTACCCGAACACCGAGCTGACCGAGGAGGCCGAGTTCTTCATCGGCGACTCCTTCTTCCTTGCCAAGGACTACGACGGCGCCATCACCAAGTACCAGCGCTTCGTGATGAAGTACCCGGACTCCAAGCTCAAGGTGTCGGCGCTGTTCCGCATCGGCTCGTCCCATTTCCAGAAGGAGGCCTTCGTCGACGCGCGCGCCAATTTCCAATCGGTGCTCGACCGCTATCCGAACGATTTCTTCGCGCCGCTGGCCCAGTATTTCATCGCCGAATCGTATCTGGTCAACAACCAGATGCGCGAGGCCCTCTTCGCCTACACCAAGGTCATCACGCAGTTCCCGGAGACGATCAAGGTGTCGCCGTTGGCGCATTACAAGCTCGCATGGGCCGAGTACCAGGTGGGCGATTACACGCAGGCCGCCCAGACCTGCCAGAACTTCCTCTCGCTGTATCCGACGAACTCGCTGGCCAAGAACGTCTATCTCGTGCTCGGCAACTCGCTGCTGGCCATGCACCGGGTGCCGGAGGCGGTGACGGCCTTCCAGCGCATCATCGACCTGTCGCCGACCTCCGAGATCGCCGAGCAGGCCCTGTTCTCCATCCTGCAGGCGCAGTACAACGCGAAGAACCTCGAATCGATCCTGACTTCGTATCAGTTCATCTTCCGCCATCTGCCGCCGTCGCAGTCGAAGTGGCGGAGCCTCTCCTACCTATACGCGGCCGAGGCTTATCTGTTCCAGAATCAGACCGACGAGGCCAAGTCCATCTACGAGATGATCCTCAAGGTGTACCCGAACGAGGTGGCGGCGCTGTACGCGCAAGACGGCCTGGCCTGGACCTACAGCGCCAAGGGAGACGACGCCAAGGCTCTCGAGGAGCGCCAGAAGCTCAAGGACATGCTGGCCAACCTCACCACCAGCTACGCCTTCGCCGGCTACAACCAGCTGGGCATCGCCGACTCGATGTACAACCAGAAGAATTACGAGGACGCCTACCAGCTCTACGACCAATTCATCAAGGCGGATCCGAAGAATCCGGACGCGCCGTCGGCGCTTTACAAAGAAGCGATGAGCCTCTACCACCTGCGCTACTACTCGCAGGCGATCGAGGCCTGGCAAAAGCTGGTGGCCGACTATCCGAAGGCCAAGGAGTCGAAGCAGGCGGTGTTCCAGATCGCGGACACGCTCTTCCGCGCGCAGAAATACGCGGAGGCTATCGCCGGCTATAAGGGCATCATCCAGAAGTTCCCGGATTCCGACCAGCTGCCGTTCGCCTACCTGCGCATCGTGCACTCGACGTTCAACAGCAAGGACGACGCCGGCACCATCCGCGAGGCGGCCAATCTTCTCGGGCGCTTCCCCGACAAGCCGGAGGCGAACGACGCTCTCGACCTGATGGAAGCCGTGTTCGACCGCAATCCGGGCATCGATTTCCGCGCCGCCTTCAAGGCGATCATGGACGCCAAGCCGCACTCGCCGATCGCCGGCGAGGCGCAGTTCCGCCTCGCCTCGAGGCTCTTCGATCAGAAGAAGTACGCGGAGGCCGCGAGCTGGTTCCAGCAGTTCAGCGTGGACTACACCGACAGCCCGAAGCTTCAGCAGGCCCAGTTCCTGCTCGCCGAGGCGCTGTTCGACCTGCAGAAGTGGTCGGACGCGATCCCGTCCTACAACCGGCTGCTCAACAACTTCTCGAAGGACAAGGACACGTCCCGGGCCCTGTTCCACATGGGCGGCGCCTACTACAGCTTGAAGGACTACCAGAACGCCGCGCAGACCTACGGCCGGCTGCTCGACGAGTACCCGGACTCGGAGAACGCCCAGGCGGCCCTGTTCAACCAAGCTCTCTGCTATAAGGCCATGGGCAAGCTCGACGCGGCCCAGGAGGCGTACTCCAAATACGCCAATCTCGTCGGCGCGAAGGATCCGAGCGGCCAGACTTCCTTGTGGGAAGTCTTCAATATCCAGAAGGACCGGAAGGATTTCGACGGCGCGCTCGAGACCCTGCGCAAGATCCTGGATGCCGGCGGCGGCTCGCCGGAGGCCCAGATCGAGACCGGCTACCGCACCGGCGAGATCTACGCCGCGATGAACCGCCTTCCCGAGGCGCTGGGCCAGTGGGAGCGCCTGCGCGACATGAAGCCGGCGTCGAATCCGTATCGCCTGCAGGGCCTCATCAAGCTCGGCGAGGCATACGAGAAATCGTCGGACGCCAACGATCTCGCGAAGGCCGCCGACGTCTACGACGATCTGGGGCGCAACGCGACGGGCGACATCTCGCAGGCCGCTCGGGAGCGCGCGGCGACGGTGCGCAAGGCGCTCGGCCCCAAGGTGAAGAAGGCGAAGGCGGGCGACGACTCGCCGGCCGGCGGGACGCCCGCGGGCGGCGCCGTCAATGACAATTCGACGCGCACGCAGGTGATGCCGGACGAAGCCGCCGCGCAGGCCGCGGAAACGCCGAAGCCGAAGCGGCGTGCGAAGAAGGCCAAGCCCGCGCCCGCCGACGCGGGCCGGGCCCAGCAGTAGCGGAGAACCATGAACGAGATCGACTATCTGGCGATATTCCGGTCGAGCTTCACGCTCGTGATCCTGTTGTTCTGTTCGATCGTATCGATCGCCTTCGCTTTCGAGCGGTGGCTCTACTATCGGAAGGTGAACGTGGACGGCGAAGAGATGCTCGCGACGGTGCGCAAGTACCTGGAAAGCGGCAAGCCCGACCAGGCGCAGGCGTGGCTCGCCAAGAGCCCCGCGGCGCTGGCGCGCGTGCTGAACTACGGTCTCGCCAACCGCAACCACAGCCGCGAGGACCTCGAGGAGCTCTTGGGCACCGCGCGGCTCGAGGAGCGGCTGAAGCTCGAGCATTATCTCGGCATCCTGGGGACGATGGGCAACTCCGCGCCTTTCATCGGCCTTTTCGGCACGGTCCTGGGCATCATCAAGGCGTTCTCGGATCTGGCGCTGGCGGGGACGGGCGGGCCGACCGTCGTCGCCAAGGGCATCGCCGAGGCGCTGGTCGCTACGGCCGGAGGGCTGAGCGTCGCCATCCCGGCCGCGGTCCTTTACAACTACTTCCAGAGGCGCGTGAAGATCATGTCAACGGAGATGGAAGTCTACTCCACGCGTCTGGCCGTGATGATCGGCGCCAAATAGGCTTTAGCCCTTCCCCTTGCGGGGGAGGGCGGGGTGGGGGGAAATGGCTGGAGCGCAGGAACTCGAAGAGTCGATCACCGGCATCAACGTCACGCCGCTGGTGGACGTGTGCCTCGTGCTCGTCATCATCTTCATGGCCGTCGCGCCCTTCGCCATCCAGGCCGGCATCAAGGTCCTCCAGTCCAAATCCAACGCGGCGCAAGGCAAGGCGTCCGCGTCGGAGAACGTCAACGCCAAGCTGACCGCGGCGGGGTTGCTGACGGTCAACGGCAAGCCGACGACTTTCGAGCAGCTCCAGCAGGTCCTCGACGAGGCGGTCGCCGCCTCCAAGGACAAGATGGTCATCGTCAGCGCGGAGCAGAAGAACAAGGTCAGAGAAGTCGTCGTCATCCTGGATACGGCCAAGCAGGCCGGCGCTCAGAAGCTGGCGATCGTGAAGGAAGAGGCGGCTCCCGAGGCGAAAGGGGGGTAAGAAGCGCCGCCTCGAGGTCGCGGAC
>JAPLKK010000205.1 GCA_026388115.1 Elusimicrobiota bacterium
CGTCCTTGACGCCGGAGCACTCGGCGGAGCAGAGCGCGTCGAAAGCGGCCCGGCAGGCGGACGCAGCCTGGAAGGCCGCCTGGCTCGCGCTCTCGAAGGCGCGGTTCCCCGGGCCCGCGGAGAGCTCCGCCGCCTTGTCGAACGCGTCCGAGGCCGCCTCGCAGGCCTCGAGGCGATAAGAGCTCCCGACGCTCGCGATGCGGCTCGCGTTCCAGACCCTCTTCCTGCTCTTGAAGGTGGAGCGCGCTTCGAAGTCGGCTCGGCGGGAGCCGCAATCGCTGCCGCCGGACAGCGCCAGGACCGGCGGCTTCCCGACGTCCTCGGGCGGGCTCGTCCTGCCGTGGATGGATGGCGGCTGCCCGCGCTCCGCGTCGCCCGCGGCATCCGCGGCCTGCGCGAACGCGGGCAGGACGATGCATAACGCCGGCAGAAGCCGGCGTCGCCAGACCAGCGCCCTGGCGGCCATGGACCTAGTATGCCCGTGTAACGACCGCCGTCAAGACATCAAACGGCACCAAACGGATCCGGAGCTTGACGCGCGGTCGGGTATAGCTCTACCCACGAGCAGAAATCAATCGATCTTGTAGCGGCCGGGCACGCGCAGACCGCGAGCGGCGAGCATCGAGGTCAGCCGTCCGGGGTCGTCGGTGATGATGCCGTCCACCCCCCACTCGATGAGCCTGGCGACGAGCTTGGCGTCGAAAGTCGTTCCGAGCTTCTCAGGCCACGACCAGACGACGACCTTCAGCCCCAGCCGGTGCGCCTCGTCCAGCGATTCCTTCGTCAGCTCGGCGTCCTCGGGCTCCCAAGCGTAGCCGCCGAGCGCCTTGACCATGCCGGGGATGGACCCGCCGTACTCCTTCACCAGCTTTCCGCCCGTCGACAGCCCGGCGACCTTCGCGTCTTCGGCGTAGAAGCTCTCCGGGCCGTCCTTCTCGTTCTCGCGGGAGGTGAGATAGGCGGTCTTGGCCCGCTTGTCGAGCTTCTGGAGCTCGAAGAGGCACCGGAAGTCGAAGGCCTGGATCTCGGCCCGGTCGATGACGCCTTCTTCCCGCAGGACCTTGACCAGGGCGGCGGCGAAGACGGCAGGGTCCGCCGAGACCTCCGGGCGGGCGGGATTCGTCTTCATCTCGATCTGGAAGCCCACCTTGCCGTGAGTCTTGGCGTTGACGAACCGCACGACCTCGCGCAGCGTCGGCATCGGCGTGCCGTCGACCGGCAGCTGGTCCGGGAAGAACTTGGCGTACTCGCTGTCGGGATTGAGGCGGCCGACGTCGAACTTCCGGAGCTCCGCCAGCGTGAGGTTCTTCGCCGTGTACTTGCGCTCGTAATCGGCGAGCGCCTCGGGCGGGCCGCTCTTGAGAGCCTCCCGGCTCTTGGCGAGGAACTTGCCGTCCGGCCCGCGGGTGATGTCCGCGTTCAGGATCGGGTCGTGAGAGACGAGCACCTCGCCGTCCTTGGTGAGGACGACGTCCATGTCCACCCAGTCGGCGCCCAGGCGCAGCGTGGTCTTGTACGCGGGCATCGTGTTCTCGGGCGCGAAGGAGCGCGCGCCGCGATGGGCGTAAACCTGGACGGTGCGCCCCGACGCGGCGGCCCCCACCGGGGGCGCGGCCGTCACGATGAGCGCGAAAAGCGCGGACGAAAGGAGGCGCAAGCTTTGCATGAAGGTTTCCTCGAAGCCCGGATTCTATCAGAATTCTTGCGCGCCATTGTTCAGCCCCCCTGCCGTCCGGGAGCCCCCTCCCAAACCCATGTATTTTTGATTCGATAGGTCCTGGCATATGCACTTGGCTCAACCTTAATCCTAGACTACTGAGGTGAGACAACCTTATCCGAAGACTCTCCTTGAATTCGAGCATTGGTTCCGCAGCGAAGAGTCCTGTCGGTCA
>JAPLKK010000096.1 GCA_026388115.1 Elusimicrobiota bacterium
AGCATCCTGGAAAAGGTTTAAGAGGCGACCATGCAACCCCAAGAACTCTGGAGAGAGATACCGCAGCGTTACCGGCTGGAAGCGTCGCGCTGCGCGAAATGCGGGGCCGTATTCTTCCCCCCGCGCCATCGCTGCGCTGACTGCGGCAACGAGAAGTTCGAGATGACGCAGCTGCCCCGCGAAGGCAAGATCGTCACCTTCAGCGTCATCCGCCAAGCCGGCGCGGACATGATCCGGATGTCGCCCTACGCCGTCTGCATGATCGAGCTGGAAGGCGGGGTGCGGCTCGAGGCGCAGCTCGTGGACGTCGAGCCCGAGGCGATCAAGACCGGCATGCGCGTGCGGCTGGAGTTCCGCAAGATCCGCGAAAGCGGCGAAGCCGGCGTCATCTGCTACGGCTACAAGGCGGTCCCGGCCTGATGCCGCCGGCACCGGGCCATGGACTATAAAGACTACTACGCGGCCCTCGGCGTCAAGAAGGGCGCCTCTCCGGAAGAGATCAAGCAGGCCTACCGCCGTCTCGCCAAGCAGCACCACCCCGACCTCCACCTGGAGAAAGACAAGGCCTCCGCGTCCACCAAGTTCAAGGAGATCAACGAGGCCTATGAGGTCCTCTCCGACCCGGACAAGAAGGCGAAGTACGACGGCATAGGTCCAGGGTGGGACGCAGGCCCCGGCCCCCGCCCCCGCCCAGCCGAGACGGCCCGGGAGCGGAGCTACGCCGGCGGCCCCGACCCGGGGCCCGGCGGCCGGGAGGACGAGGGCTTCGAGGGTTTCAGCGACTTCTTCGAGACTCTGTTCGGCCAAGCGGGAGCGCAGGGCTTCGGCCGCAGCGCCCCCGGCGGAGCGCCCGGCGGCCCCCACCAGGGGCCCGGCGGCGGCGACGTCGAGGCCGAGCTCCCCCTCTCTCTGGAGGACTGCCTGCGCCCTGGAGACAGGAAGCTCTCCATGCGAGTGCCGGCTCTCTGCTCCCGGTGCCGGGGCGCCGGCCGCGTCGGCCGCCACGTCTGTCCCTCCTGCGCCGGCCTGGGAGAGACGGCGCAGGAAAGGTCCATCACCGTTCACCTCCCCGATCGCATACGCGACGGCATCAGGCTGCGCCTGCGCGGCCAAGGCGGCCCGGCGCCGGGCGGCGGAACGCCCGGAGACCTGTTCCTGAGGATACGCCTGCTGCCCCACCCCAGGTTCAAGGTCTCGGGCTCGGACCTGGAGACCGCCGTGACCCTGATGCCTTGGGAAGCGTCCTTGGGCGGCGAGGTCACGGTCGCCGCTCTCGAAGGCCCGCTGCGCATCCGCGTTCCCGCCGGCACGCACTCCGGCCGCAGGCTGCGCATCCCGGGCAAGGGGCTGCCCAAGGAGGGCGGCGCGCGAGGAGACCTGTTCGCGCTCGTGCGAATCGACATCCCTCAGCGCTCGGATGAGCGCACCGAGCGCCTGTACCGGGAGCTCAAGGAGGCCGCGTCATGACCTCCGACAGCCTGCTCTGGCTCGCCGAGCTGTTGGAGATGGAATCCGGGTTCATCGAGGAGTGCCTGCGCTGCGGCGCCTTGAGCCCTGACGATCTTCCGCAGCAGCGCGCCGCCGTCCCGGCGGCGACCGCCGCGCGCCTGCGCCGCCTGCGGCGGCTGTGCCTGAGCCTGGACGTGGACGTCTACGCCGGCGCCATCATCGTGGACCTGCTGGAGCGCCTCGACGAGCTCCAGCGCGAGATGGAACAAGGGCGCTGATCCCCACCCGGGGTTCCAAGCGGTTGAAGGGACGGGAAGGCAGGTGCTAGAGTTTGGCGCCGGTGTAATGCTTTCGGCCTTCGAGCGTACTAGCTCATGCCCGGCGCAGGCGCCCGTTTCCCGCACCATGAGAACATGACGGCAGAGCCAACGGAACGGCCCGACTTCGCGGCGATCTATGACCGCTTCTTTGCAAGGGTCTACAACTACGTCCGCTACCGGGTCGCGGGGCCGCAGGCGGCCGACGATATCACCAGCCGCGTCTTCGAGAAGGCCCTCGGCGGATTCGAAAGCTTCGATCCCAAGCGCGCGCCGCTCGAAGCCTGGCTGTTCGCGATCGCCCGAAACGCGGTCAGCGACCACTTCCGCTCGCGAAAGCTGCGCGGTTGGCTGCCGCTCGACCTCTTCTCCGACCGGCCGGATCCGGCGCCCGGCTCGGAGGAGCTGCTGGCCGCCGACGAGGCCCGCCGCGGGGTCCTTGAGGCGCTGCAAGAGCTGGACGAACGCGAGCGCGAGATCATCGCGCTCAAATTCGGAGCCGAGATGACCAATCGCGCGATCGCGGCGCAATCGGGGCTGGGAGAGAGCAACGTCGCCGTCATCCTGCATCGCGCCGTCAAGAAGCTGAGCGACAGGCTTGAAGGGAAGTCATGAACGAAGAAGAGGCGGCCGAAAGATTCTGCCGGGAGCTGGATGCCATGCTGGAGGACCGTGAAGTCCGGTCCGCCGAGGTGGACCCGCGGCTGCTGAGGGTGGCCGGCCGCCTGGCGGGGACGGATTTCAGCCAGGACAGCGATATCCGGCGAAGCCTGCGGGAAAGGCTCACTGCCTCGCCGAGGCACGGACGTTGGGGCACGCCCGCCTGGGCGGCGCTGGCGGCGGCGTTCGGGGTCCTCATCGCTCTTTTGCCGTACAGGGCCGCGTTCAAAGGCGGATCCGGAACGCCGCCCGCCAAGCCGATGGAAGCCCTCGCGGTCGCCCGGCCGCAGAGGCGTATCCGGACTCCGGCCGGGCATCTCTTCCCCCGCGACGAATTGGGGCTGCCGGTGCTTCCCGGACGCCTGTCCTCGGCGGGGTCCGACAAGCCGGAGCCGGTGATCGTCGCCCTGAAGGCCCGCGAGCCGTTCGTCACGGCCAAAGGCCGCATGGTCCGCGGGCGCGACGGCAGCGCGGTCGTCTGGCGGCTTGAAGGGGAGACGTATGTCCTCGAACGCCGACGGATCACCTTGAGCGATATTTTCGAGAGGCCCACGCTTTGATCGCCATGAACGGAATCGAAGGAGGCGGAACATGAAGATGAAATACGTCGTCGCGGCGGGATGGCTCGCCGTGGGCGTGAGCTGCGCCGCGTGGAGCGCGGACACCGGAGCCAACGCCCCGGCGGAGCCCGGCGCCGGCCAGACCCCGTCGCCCAGGGCGCCCTACACCGGAGGGCTGGTCAAAGGCTACCGGGGAGTCGCCGTCCCGCTGCCCTGGTATCAAGTCCTGTTCGTCGAGAAGGGCGACCGGCTGGACGTGTTCGTGACCTTCGAGGCCAAGATGAAGGACGGCTCAAAAGAGAAGGTCACCGCGACCATCCTGCAGAACGTGGTGGCGGTGAACGTCAAAAAGGCCGACAAGGTCGATGACGGGCTCGGCGTCATCGAGCTGCTTCTCAATCCCAACGAGGCTCAGTACATCGCGTTGGCCTTGAAGCAGGGAGAGGTCCATGTCGCCTCCCGGGCCGCCGACGACACGGAGATGAAGCCCATGGAGATGGCATCGTTCCGAAAGCTGTTCCGGTAGGCCTTCGGGCCCGCGCCCCCGGCCGGGCGCCGGCGCGCGCGGGAGGACCCGGTTGATTTCTCTTCCCGCGCCGTGCTATACGTGAAGGCGTTGGAAGACCATATCGAGATCGTCGACTACGACCCGGGCTGGCCCGCGGGCTTCGCCCGCGAAGCGGCCGACGTGCGGCGCGCCCTGGGGCCGCTGGCGGGCGAGTTCGAGCACATCGGCTCGACCGCCGTGCCGGGCCTGGGGGCCAAGCCGACCATCGATCTCATGATCGGCTACCCGGAGCTCGAGATCGGCGAAGGCTTCGTCGGCGCCATGAAGCGTCTCGGCTACGACTACCTGGGAGAATACGGGATCCCGGGCCGCCATTTCTTCCGCAAGGGGCTGCCGCCGACGCATCACGTGCATTGCGTGCTCCGCGACGGCGATTTTTGGACCAAGCAGATCGTGTTCCGAGACTACCTGAGGTCCAACCCCGCCGTCGCCGTCTCCTACGAGCGGCTCAAGCGCGACTTGGGAACGCGGTTCTCTCATGACCGGAAGTCTTACACCACGGCTAAGACCGACTTCATCCTCGACGCGCAGGAGCGCGCGTGGCGGTGGGCCGGCGCGGCCCTGATCGTCTTCGACCTGGAGGCGACCTGCTGGGAGGGCTGCCGGCCGGACGAGAAGATGGAGACCATCGAGATCGGGGCCGTAAGGCTGGAGGCGGACCTGAGCGTGCCGAGCGAGTTCGATTTGCTCGTCAAGCCCAAGGCCGAGCCCGCGCTCACCGATTTCTGCCGCAAGCTGACGGGCATCCGGCAGCCGGACGTCGACGCGGCCGCGCCGTTCCCCCGGGCGCTCGACGACTTCTCCGCGTGGATCGGCGGGCGGCCTTTCCGTTTGGCGAGCTGGAGCGGCTACGATGTCGCCCAGCTCCGGTGGGACTGCGCGCGGCACGGCCGGGCCCTGCCCGCCAAGCTCGAGCGCCACATCGATCTGCAGGCGCTGTACGCGCGGCGCAGGAAATCGGCGCCTGTTTCGATGGCCGAGGCGCTGGAACGCGAGGGGCTGGCCCTGCAAGGGCGCCTCCATGGCGCTCTGGACGACGCGCGCAACATCGCGCGGCTGGCGAAGCTCCTGCTCGAAGAGATCGGCTGAGGGCCGCTCCGGACGAAAATGCTAAAATCGCTGTCTAAGTTGCCCAGGTGGCGTAACTGGCAGCCGCGATGGACTCAAAATCCATTGGCCGCAAGGCCGTGTGGGTTCAACTCCCACCCTGGGCACTCTGATTTTTCCGGCAAGCGCCCCGTCGTCTAGAAGCGAGGGACCGGACCGAAGCGGTTCTCGCCCTTGCTCCCCGGCCAGAACATGAGGACCACGGCGATCGGAACGCCGATGAAGGGCACAAGGACCGACAGCGACCACCATCCCGACCGGTCGAAGTCGTGAAAGCGCAGCGCGGTCACGCCCACGCTCGCGATCCCCAGCGCGAGCGCCAAGAGATTCAGCGGGCCGAGACCGATCACCTTGAAGATCATCGCGGGGGCCACGCAGACGACGAAGCAGATTGCGTAAGCGATGCGGCCGATGCGTTTTGGCATGGCGATAGCATAGCTCCTGAGTTCTTTCAGCGCAACCGGCGGGTGGTCTTTTCGTCCAGCCTAAGGAAACGGCTCGATCTCGGGCCAGTCGGCCGCCGGCCAGCGCACGGGAGGCCTCACTTCACGAGATCCGACGCGAAGACGAAATCGAAGCCCTGGGCCTGGAGTTTGGGCACCTCTTCGACGAGGCCTTCGTACGTCCCGTGGAAGTAGTGGTGGCCGATCACGATGACCGAGCCGTTCTTGCGCGCGTGCGCCGCGGCGCGGCGGAGCATCGCGATGCAGAACTCCTTGGTGTAATGCTTCGGCTCCTCGAGGAAGATGTAGCCGCGGCCGGCCTGGATCCCGGCGGCGCGGGCCTCGTCGTAGGCCACGCTCTTCGGCGTGACGTGGCTGTCGATGAAATAGACCTTGCGCGTCTTGAGCCGCGCCATGAACGCCTTCATGAGCGGCGGGTTCTGCGTCGCCTTGTAGGAGCGATGAGTGTTGAGCCCGACCGGCTGGGGGATCTGCCGGAACGCCTTGTCGAGCAGCGCCGAGACCTTGTCCAGGTCGGCCGGGTCCACCCGGTCCTTCGGCAGCGCGAGGCTCAGGAAGGGGTCGAAGGGGAAATGGATGATGAGCTCGTGCCCTGTCTCCTTCACCCGCTTGGCGGCCAGCTCGGTGCGCGGCGATTCCGGCATCACGGCGAAGGTCGCCGGCCAAGGGACCTTGTACCAATCCTCGTCGGACACGTTCTTCTTGTACGTCAGGCCGAAATCGTCGATGACGACGGCGATCTTCGGCTTGCTCGCGGCCGCGCCGGGCCCTGGGTCAGGGCCGCCGGCCCCGGGCTGGGCACCGGAGGCGGAGCCCGCGACAAACAGCAGCGAGAGCAGGAGCGCGTGCCTCATCTTCATTCCTCGAACCGCTCAAGGTTGCGCCGCCCCAGCCACCAGGGCAACCCGAAAGCGGCGACGTTCAAGATGACGACCGAAGCGCCGCAGAGCGCCAGCCCGAACAAGTCCCAGGGTCTCGCATGCCCGAAGCGCTCTCGGAAATGCATCTGCACCGGCCACGCCTCGAAGGCGATGGTCAGCCCGATGTAGAACAGCGCGCTGGCCATGTACACGAACCCTCCGGCCGACGACTCCAGCTGGTGGATGTTCGGGATATTGAACTGCGGAAAGACCGCGCCGAAACCGACGCCCATGCCGCAGAGGGTGACCGTCATCGTGAGGATGGTAACAAAGGAGAGGCAGGAAATGAACCGGTCCGCGCGCAGCAGGTGGTTGGACAGCAGGACCAGGACGCTCGACAACAGCAGCATCGGCAGCAGGGTGAACAGGAGCTTCGAGCGCATCAGGGCCGACACGTCGATCGGCGCCGAGCGCAGGATCCAGAAGGCGCGCCCCTCCATGCTGATCGACGGGAAGGTGAAGCGCAGGCCGAGGCTCGAGATGACGAAGCCGGCGATCCCGAGGTTCAGGAAGGCGACAAGGTTCTTCAAGTCCGCCGTGTCGAGCGGCAGCCGCTGGATGCTGAAGAGATACACGCAGGCGAGCGCCAGGATGAGGACGAGCTGCGACCAGTAGCGGACGTCGCGGACGAAGGCCTGGCGGTCCTTCCACATCAAGACCGCGCACAAGCGCCACCGGCCGAGCGTCAGGCCGAAGCGCCCCAGCCGCGCCGCCAGCCGCTGCTCGAACGAAAGCCGCACCGTTTGGTCGCGGCGGCGCCGCGCCGACTCCTGGGCGCCGGAGTAGCCGGCGGCGTAAGTGCGGCCGGCGAGAGCGAGGAGGCCGGCGTAGGCCGCCGCGGCCGCGCCCCAGAGCGAAAGGAAGGGTTTCCAGAACGCGGGGCCGAGGTTGCGGCCGGACAAGGCCTCGAGCGCCCGCGTCATCCAGCCCGAGGGCAGGTACGGCGCGGTCGGCGTCTGCAGGTAGTTCAGGTACTCGGCCACGACCTGCATCATATCCGGCCGCGCCAGCTTCTCGGGCTCGGAGAGCCGCAGGGCGACGTACACCAAGCCCATCGAGCAGCTCGACAGCAGCCAGATCGCGTCGCGGGTGCGCGACGAGGGGAACAGGTACATCAGGGCGAGCGTGAACGCCATGCCGGCGGCCGCCGCGAGCAGCGCGAACGGGACGAGCATGGCGGCGAAGCCCGCGTAGAACCCGAGGCCGAGGCCGCGCAGCCGCCCGAGCGCCAGCATATAGGGCGCCAGGACGAGCAGGATCATCCAGGAAGAGAAGAACGTCGTCTCGATCGATTTCTCCACGAACACCGTCTTCGACGAAAGCGGGGCGTTCATCAAAAATCGCAAGTCGAAGGAATAGAAGAGCGTGGTGAGCGAGATGATGAGGCTCGACAGCACGACCATCGAGAAGGTCGTGAGCAGCGCCATCCCCGTCAGCTTCCAGACGAGCAGCGGGCCGATGACCTGCACCGCCTGGATATGGAGCAGCAGCCGGCGGAAGCCGAAGTGAAGCCCCGCGAGCATCCAGAAGCCGACGGTGCAGAACGCGCCGTTGCGGACCCATTCGTAGGCCGTAAGCGCGCCCATCGAGTTCCACAACGAGAGGGCCTTGCGGCGCAGCAGGACTGCAAGCATCTACAGGT
This sequence comes from Elusimicrobiota bacterium, assembly GCA_026388115.1. Taxonomy (GTDB): domain Bacteria; phylum Elusimicrobiota; class Elusimicrobia; order UBA1565; family JACRDR01; genus JAPLKK01. The sequence goes on from JAPLKK010000096.1 coordinate 7,688, forward strand.
GCTTGAGCAGCGCGGCGTACTCGCTGCCGCCGGTCAGCTCGAGGAACACGTCCTCGAGCGCCGAGTCTTTCCCCGCCTTGATCTCGGCGAGGGTGCCCACGGAGACGAGCCGCCCCTGGATCATGATGCCGATGCGGCTGCAAAGCCTCTCGGCGATCTCGAGCACGTGCGTGCACATGAACAGCGTGCAGCCGCGGGCGGACAGCCTCTGGAAGACGTCCTTGACGAGCCGCGCGCTCTTGGGGTCGAGGCCGACGAGCTGCCCGATGGGCTGCGTATCATCGGTGCGCAAACAGCGCTGTCGGGACAGGTCGTGACGCACGGCGACCATCGGTTGGCCATGGCCTTCGGTATCCTCGGCGCGGTGCCCGTGAACTCCGAGCCGGTCAGCTTCGGGTACACGAACGGCTCATCGGGCACCAAGCCCATCCTGCGCTTCGCCTCGACCGTCTGCGCCACGACGTCGAAGCCGGCGACGCGGATCGTGCCGGCCGTCGGGCGCAGAAGCCCCGTCAGCATCTTGACCGTCGTGGTCTTGCCCGCCCCGTTGGGTCCGAGGAACCCGAAGATCTCGCCCTTCTCCACCGTGAGGTCGAGCCGGTCGACGGCGGCGAGCGTGCCGAAGCGCTTGGAGACGGAGCGGAACTCGATCAACCGACGAGCACCGCGTCCTCGACGGTGAGGCGCTCGAGGAAGTCGCGGTAGCGCGCCCGGACGAGCTCGAGGGTCAGGCTCTCGAGCCGGCGGGTGCTGAAGTCTTCGACGTTGAAGGAGGCCGCGACGGAGCCGTACAGCATCGCGCGCTTGACCTGCCGGACGTCGGTGATGCCGCCGACGAAGGCGAGGTAGCCGAGGAAGCCCCCGGCGAAGGAGTCGCCGGCCCC
>JAPLKK010000068.1 GCA_026388115.1 Elusimicrobiota bacterium
AAGAATCTGGTCGAGCACCCGGACGCCGTCGAGGTGACGGCCTCCGAGGTGGACGGCGCCAAGAGCCTTCTGATCCGCGTCGCCGACGACGACAAGGGAACGATCATCGGCAAGCAAGGCAAAGTGATCAAGGCCCTGCGCGCCGTGGCGGGAGCGGCGGCTCAAAAGTCCGGGCAGAAAGTGCTGGTGGACCTCGAGTGAAGAGGCGGTGCCCGGCGTCGGCGGGTAGGACTCCTGCGCGGACTTCCGCGCGGCGCAAGTCCCATCGGTCGACGTCCAGCATCTTGCGGGTCGACGTCGTCACGCTGTTCCCGGAGATGTTCGAGCCGGTGCTGTCGGCCAGCATCGTGGGCCGCGCGCGGCGGGCGGGGCTGCTGGACCTGCGCCTCGTCAACCCGCGCGATTTCGTCCACGACAGGCACCGGACCGTCGACGACCGGCCCTTCGGCGGCGGGGCGGGCATGATCCTGATGGCCGAGCCGGTCTATCAAGCCGTCCGCCGCGCGCGGGGGCGAGGCGGCAAGGTCGTCTACCTGTCGCCGCAGGGCCGCCGGCTCGACCAGAAGCTCGCGCGCGAGCTGTCCCGGGAAAGGCACCTCGTGCTCGTGTGCGGCCATTATGAAGGCGTCGACCAGCGCGTGCTGGACCGCGCGGTGGACCTGGAGCTCTCGATCGGCGACTACGTGCTCACCGGCGGAGAGCTCCCCGCGATGACGGTCGTGGACGCCGTGACGCGGCTGTTGCCGGGCGTCTTGCAGAAGCAGGACGCCGCCGAGCTCGAATCGTTCACCGGCCCCCTGCTCGACTTCCCTCAGTACACGCGGCCGCGCGTGTGGCGCGGCGAGGCCGTGCCGCCGGTGCTGTTGACCGGCGATCACGGCCGCATCGGCGCCTGGCGCCGCCAGGCCCAGCTGCGGGCCACGCGCGCCAAGCGCCCTGATTTACTGTTGAAAAGGAGGGTGCCAGACATCGACTTGCTCGACTTTCGCTCGACGGATGCGAAACTCAAGCAAGTCAATGCCAGGCACCGCCTATCTGGCACCATCCGCACCACCAATAGGAGTGTGATATGACCGCACAGCCGACGCAGGACGCTCAAAAGAAAACGCTGCCCCCCTTCAAACCCGGCGATACCATCCGGGTCCATCTCAAGGTCGTCGAGGGCGAGAGCGAGCGCATCCAGGTGTTCGAGGGCGCGGTCTTGCGCCGGCGCGGCGTCGGGGCCTCCGAGACCTTCACCGTCCGCAAGATCTCCTTCGGCGTGGGCGTCGAGCGCACCTTCCCGGTCCAATCGCCGCGCATCGACAAGATCGAGGTGGCTCGTTCGGGCCGCGTGCGGCGCGCTCGCCTGTATTATCTGCGCGAGCTGAGCGGCAAGGCCGCGCGCTTGAGCGGCGAGGACGCCAAGGAGCCCTCGACGAAGGTCGCCGCGCCGGCGAAGAAGGAAGGCGGCAGCTCCGCGCCGGACGCTCGAGCCCAGGCCGCCCTGCCGGCTTAAGGGCCTTGCCTTCCCCCCTCCCCCCTTGCGGGGGTGGTTGCCTCCGGGCCGGGGTGGGGGTCGTGCGTAGGTAGCATTGTTAGGTCGTAGAGGTGCGCTACGAGCATGCCGAGCCGCCTCTGGCGTTTCGATGAAGCCTTGAGGGCCCATCACGACGCGGCGACCCTCGCCGGCGTCGACGAGGCCGGCCGCGGGCCGCTGGCGGGCCCCGTCGTCGCCGCGGCCGTCGTCTTGCCCTCCATCGAGCTCAAGGAGCTGCGCGCGGTGCGCGACTCGAAGAGGCTGAGCGCGAAGCAGCGCGACGAGCTGTTCCCCCTCATCCGGCGCAAGGCCTTGCAGGTCGCCGTCGGCTGGGCCTGGTGGGAAGAGATCGACCTGCACAACATCCTGCAGGCCTCGCTGATCGCCATGCGCCGGGCGGTGGATCGGCTCCGGCTCGGCGAGGCGCCGTGCCTCGTCATCGTGGACGGCAACCGCGAGATCCCGTCTTTGCGCTACGCTCAAAAGGCGCTCGTGGACGGCGATGCCTACTCGCAAGCCATCGCCGCGGCCAGCATCGTCGCCAAGGTCGTGCGCGACCGTTGGATGGCGCGCTTCGACGCGCGCTTTCCGGGCTACGGCTTCGGCCAGCACAAGGGCTACGGCACCCCCGAGCACCTCGCCGCGCTCGACCGTCTCGGCCCGAGCCCCATCCATCGCCGGAGCTTCTGGCCCGTGGTGCAGGGCGGGTTGCCGCTCACCGGCCGCAGAGCGGAAGAGGCGGCCGCCGAGCCCCGGGAGACGGCAGCGGGCCCGGCCGAGCCGGCGGCGTGAGCAATACCTCGCGCGGCCTCGAAGCCGAACGGCAGGCCGCGGCGTTCCTCGAGAACCTCGGCATGCGCATCCTGGAGCGGCGTTACCGTTCTCCGCTGGGCGAGATCGACTTGGTGGCGAAAGACGGCGAGACCGTGGTCTTCGTCGAGGTGAAGGCACGCCGGAGCCTCGCGTTCGGGCTTCCGGAGGAGGCGGTCGGCTTCGCCAAGCAGAGGCGGCTGGCGCGCGCGGCCGAGGCGTACCTCGCGCTGCGCGGCCTCGATGCCTCTCCGGCTCGCTTCGACGTGGTCGCCATCACGCCCGCGGGCATCCGTCATCTGGCGGACGCCTTCCGGGCCTCGTGAGCTTGCGGCCGATGAAATGCCCCGCCTGCGGTTTCGACTCGCCCGAGGGCGCCGAGTGGTGCGACTTTTGCAAGGAGCCGTTCCGCAAGAAGAAGGCCCCGAAGCCGCCGCCGGCCCCTCTTCCCCCCGCTCCGGCGCCGGCGGAGGCGAAGCCCGCGGACAGCGGCAGCGTCCCCTCGGAGTTCACGGGCTTCGAGACGGGCGAGCGCATCCCCATCGTCCCCGGCTGGGTCCGCATCGCCGCCTGGGGTTTCTTGGCTCTGTGGGCTCTGCTGCCCCTGCTCGTCTTCGGCTTGTACCTGGGAAGGAAAGCGCTCGGCCGTTAGGGGGATTGCACCGGAGCTTCCGCCCGCGCGCCGAGCAGCGCCTTGACCGTCGCCTCGATCTCGGCGGCATTCTTGGAGTTGTAGCCCGTCCAGCGTCCGCGGATGAGGCCGTGCTCATCGACGACGAGCGTGGTCGGCATGGAGTCGACGCCGAGCTCTCCCAAGAGCCTGCGTGAGGGATCGGCGAGGACCGTGTAATTCATGTGGTGCGCGCGCGCGTACTGCGTCACGGCCTCCCTCTCCTCGTCCTCGTTGACTCCCACCACCTCGAAGTAACGCCGGTTGTAGCGCCCCTGCAGGCCCTGGAAGAAGGGGATCGCATCCTCGCAGGCTTCGCTCCAGACGGCCCACAGCTCGAGGACGATCACGCGACCGCGAAAGTCGACCAGCCGCTCCGTCCGCCCCGTGACCGAAGTGAGGGCGAACTGCGGGGCGGGCGCGCCCGTCCCTTCCGTCTGCGGCAGCGGGGCGGCGCAAGCCGCGAACGCCAGCGCCGCCGCCGGCATGAGGGCGACGGTCTTCTTAAGCAACGCCCGCACACCCATCTACTTGGCTCCGAAACGGAAGTTGATGCCCGCTTGGTACGACAGCGTCTCGGCCGCGTCCACGCCGAAGACGCCGCGGTCGAGGCGGTGCTCCTCCCAGCGGGCCTCGAAGAGCGCGCTGACGTTCTTCAGAAAGAACATCTCGGCTCCAGCCCCCGCCGTGAGCGCCCGCCCGGAGCCCTTGGCCTTGGCGTCGGTCGCCGCGAGCGAGTTGATCGTCGCGCTGGTCTGATGCCAGCCGGCTCCTCCAAGCACGTACACCGTCCATGGCTGGTCGAAGATCAGGTTGATGCGCGCCGTGAGGAGCTCGGCCAGCGTGTTTCCCGAGATGCGGGTCGGCGGATTGCCGCCGGCCACGATCGGATCGGTTCCCTTGTGGAACACGGAGCGGTCGACCTCCAATCCCCAGGTGAACCAATCCGAAGGGCATCTGAAATACCCGAGGGCGAAGACGGTGCCGGCCCGCGAGGCGACATCGAAGTCGTTGGTGGGGTTGGGATAGACGGGGCCCAGGCGCAGGCCCACGCCCCAGCGTTTCAGATCGGTTTCATCGGCGACCAGGTGTGCAGCGATCCCCAGCCGGCGGCTACGTTCACGGATGGCGCCAAATTGGCCATGGGGTTCAATCACTACGAGCACCGGGTTA
>JAPLKK010000038.1 GCA_026388115.1 Elusimicrobiota bacterium
GCTGGACTTCCTTGACGCGCAGGACTCGCAGTTCGCGCGGGCCGCCCGGCAGGACTCGGTCCAGCGGCAGCGGCTCGCCGGCTGCCGGGAAGGGTCCTCCGAGAGCGGCGTCGCGCAAGCCTCGGCGCGGCCGGCGACCGCGGCGCAGGCGGCCTCCCAGCCGGCCGTCGTCGCGCCGGCCAAGACCGCGCAGGCCAAGGCGGGCGATCAAGCGGCCGCGAAGGCGGCCGACGCCTACGACCTCGCCGCCATCAACAAGGAGATCGACGCCTTGCCTTACGACGCCTCGGTCAAGAGCGACCTGAAGCTCATGGCCAAGTACGGCGACCCCGCCGATGTGCGGCAGACGCTCGCCACGCTCAAGACGTACAAGCCGAAGATCGAGTTCTCGCCCTCGGACCTGTGGTCCTGCGGCGGCGGCTCGTGCGGCTGGTCCTATGCCCAGACTTTCGGCCACCAGAAGATCCAGGTGAATCCCGGCTACGTCCTCTCAAAGGACGGCTGGCAGTTCCCGATCTCCTCCGTGAAGTACAAGGAGGTGGCCGCGGCCGAGCATTATTCGAGCACGGCGCCCCTGGCCGTCACCGACCCGAACAATAAGAAGCGCAAGGACCTGGGGATGGTGGACGGGACGCACGAGTACCTGTATCCGGACGGCAGCAAGCTGGTCATGTACTCCGACGCGTCGGTGGCGGGGACGATGATGCACGAGATCAATCACGTCAAGCGCGACGGCGAGGGAGGGGGGACGAACGGCTACAGCAACGAGCTCGACGCGCACGACATCCAGTACCGCTTCTACACGCGCTACGAGGAGAAAAGCAGCGGGAAGATCTCCCTCGATTTATGGAAATCGAGTATGCTCGATGAATGGCAGGTGGATCCAAAGAGATTCAGCGACGATCTGATCGACCGCTACATCGCCAACGGCGAGATCAAGAGCACCGGCGAGACCACCATCGAACAGCAGAAGGCCGCGGCCCAGAAGCGGCTCGACGCGGCGCAGAAGATCGCCGCCGATCCGAAGGCTTCGAAGAAGGACCGGGACGCGGCGCTCCAGACCGTTCAGGCGGAGAAGCGGGAGCTGGCGGGCCTGGCGAAGGATGCGACCCTGCACGTTACGGAGGAGCAGTACCAGGAGCAATGGCGGGCCGACGTTGAGAGCTCGTTCCGGGCTTGGGTGGCGAGCGACGCCGCGAAGCAGCGCCAGCAGGTCCAATCGGCCAAGATGACGAAAGCTGCGCGCGCGAAGGCTCTCGCGGACCTTCAGCAGAGGAGCCAGGACGAGCTGTCCATCCCATGGGAATACATCCCGTGCTGGGATGGCGCGACCATGGCGAGCGGGTGCCCGAAGCCATGAGGCGCCTCGGACCGGCCGTGGCCGCAACGGCGCTCATGGCGCTGTCAGGGGCGTCCTTCGCCGCCGAGCAGGGCGCCAAGCGCTGGTCGGACCCCTCCGTCCCGTTCACCTGCGATATCCCCGCGGACTGGGAGCTCGTGCCAAAGGAGGGGCTGCACCTGGTGCTTCGCAGCCCCGGCGCCGGCTCCGCCCCCGGCATCCACGCCGACCATTATGTCGACCGCAAGGACGGCTTCGGATCCTGGAAGGACTACGTCGGGTACTATGCCGGGCGGCGGCGGCGCACCGCGCGGCTCGTCGCCAAGCCGTCTCCCGTCGTCGTCGGCGGGCGCGAGGCCTCGCGTTTCGAAAGGATCGAGTCGTTCATGCCGGAGCATCCTCCGCGGGGCGCCGATGGCGGGGCCCGGCCGGGCCGCGGCGGGCCGATCGAGGTCAAGAACGCCACGGTGGTCGTGCCGGACGAGGGTGGGTTCTGGGTGCTGAGCTACTCGGCGCAGGTCGACGATTTCAAGAAGCATCTTCCCCGGTTCCAGCGCCTTCTGAGCTCCCTGCGCTGGAACGCGCCTCCCGCGCCCTGAGAACCGCGGTCGCCTCAGCGCTCGTGCGCGTGCCAGTTCAGGGCGAGAAAGAAAGTGGCAAGGGCGCATGAGGCCAGCACGAGCCAGAACCCGGCGTCCCAGCCGTAATACTGGACGATCTTGCCGATGCCGAGCTCCGCGATCGTGGCGCCCCCGACGTAGCCGAAAAACCCCGTGAACCCGGCCGCGGTCCCCGCCGCCTTCTTGGGGACGAGGTCCACGGCCGCCACGCCGACCAGCATCACGGGGCCGTAGATCAGAAATCCCACCGCGATGAGCATCGCCGAGTCCACCCAGGGCCGGCCCGGCGGGTTGAGCCAGTAGACAAGCACGGCGAGGCCGACCGCCAGCATGAAGAAGACGGCCACGGGGCCGCGCCGGCCGCGGAAAAAGCGGTCGCTCAGCCAGCCGGCCAGCAGCGTGCCGGGGATGCCGGCGTACTCATAAAGGAAGAACTGCCAGCGCGACAGGCTGTGCGAGGCGCCCTTGACCGCGGTGAGGTAGGTCGGCGCCCAGTTCAGCACGCCGTAGCGGACGACGTACACGAAGACGTTCGCCAGCGCCAGGATCCAGAGGGACCTGTTGTTGAGCACGTGCTCGAAGAGGATCTCCCGCGCCGACATCTCCCGCTCGCGGTCGGCGACCCCGGTGTCCGGGTAGTCGTCCTTGTACTCCTCGATGGGCGGCAGGCCGACGGACTGCGGGGTGTCCCGCAAGAAGACCAGCACGAGGAGCCCCATGACGATGGAGATGGCGCCGGGCACGAAGAAGATGCACAGCCACCCGCCGAACAGCCAAAGGGCCGCGTTGCAGATCGGGCCGCTCATGCCTCCGCCCACGTTGTGGGCCACGTTCCAGACCGCGAACTTGGTGCCGCGCTCCCGGTCCGAGAACCAGTGCGTCAGCGTGCGCGCGCACGGCGCCCAGCCCATGCCCTGCGCCCAGCCGTTGAGGAACCACAGCGCCGCCATCAGGTTCACCGAATGCACGCGGCCGAAGAAGACGTTGATGAGCCCGGAGAGGATGAGGCCCGTGGACATGAAGTACCGGGGGTTGGAGCGGTCGGACACGTTCCCCATCACGAACTTGCTCACCCCGTAGGCCAACGACAGCGCGGTGGCGATGAGCCCCACGTCGCCGGTCGTGAAGCCGAGGTCGTGTATCAGGTAGGGCTTGGCAAGCGAGAAGTTGTTGCGGACGATGTAGTAGGAGGCGTAGCCCGAGAAGATGGTGAGCATCACCTGCCAGCGCAGGAAGGTGTACCGCCGGGGCACTTTCTCCTTAGGCAGCCGCTCGACGAACGGCGCGGGGCGGTAGATGTCCGCGATCGCCGAGAGCATCAGGAGCTTGCCGGCGTCTCTTTTGCGGCGCGGTCCATGGAGCGCGTCGCGACCACGTCCAGCCCGGCCTCGCCCAGCAGGTCTTTCAGCAAGACCTGGCCGCAGCGGACAGGGGCCTGGACCCGCAAAGCGTGGATGCGGCGGGCCGCCTCCCGGACCTGCTCCTTGCGCACGGGACGGGAAGCCTTGACGGGAAGGCGGCTCCAGCGCGCCCCGGCGATGGCCACGGTCGTGCTCAAGCCCCGGCGCGGGTCCGTGAACTCCTGGCGGGCGTATTTGGCGCCCCGGTTGCAGTCATGCCCGGTCACCTCGCGGAGCTCCGAGCCCTCGTGCTCGAGCTGCAAGGGGCAGCCCATGGGGCACATGATGCAGACGAGCTTGACCGTCTCAGACACCGCTCTCTCCCTCGGACTCCGGCACGATGTCGATCCTCAGCGAGTCCCCTTGGAACTTCTCGAGGAGGTCGGGCTGGATCTTGAGCATGATCATCTCGGCCGGGACCACGAAGCGCAGCTTCTTCTCCAGGAGGTTCCCCACGCGCAGGCGGCACGGCTTCATCGCCCGCTTGCAGCGCATGTAGATCGTGTGCTCGCGCTCCGGGCTCAGCGTGTGCGGCACGCAGTAGCGCACGTTGTCGCCCGCGTCGATGCGGATGTTGTCGGCGGGGCGGCGGATGCCCTGGGCGCGCTCGCCCGCGAAGCGCCCGGCGAGCAGGGCCTCGTTGGTGACGAAATCCACGAGGTCGTGCACGTGCAGGACGTTGCCGCAGGCGTAGACGCCGGGCATGCTGGTCTCGAGCGTGCTCGATACCTCCGGCCCGCCCGTGATCTCATCGAGCTTGATGCCCAGGCTCTGCGACAGCTCGTTCTCGGGGATGAGCCCGATGGAGAGGAGCAATGTGTCGCATGGGATATCCCGGGCCCGGCTCATATCCGGCCGAAAGTCCGGGCCCACCGGAGCGACCGTGACCTTCTCGACCCGGTCGCGGCCGTGGATATACGCCACCGTCGTCGATAGGTGCAGCGGGATGCCGAAATCCTCGAGGCATTGGACCACGTTGCGGGTCAGGCCGTTCGAGTACGGCATCACCTCGAAGACGCCGAGCACCTCGCAGCCTTCTAGGGTGAGCCGGCGCGCCATGATGAGGCCGATGTCTCCCGAGCCGAGGATGACGATCCTCTTCCCCGGCAGGCAGCCCTTCATGTTCACCAGCTTCTGGGCCAGCCCGGCGGTCAGCACGCCAGCGGGGCGCGTGCCGGGGATGCGGATGGCTCCGCGCGTGCGCTCCCGGCAGCCCATGGCCAGCACGACGGAGCGGGCCTGGACCGCGCGCAGGCCGGCGGCCGCGCTCATCACGCGCACTCGCTTGGACCCGTCGGAGTCCACGGCGATGCCGCTCACATAACAGTCCGGGACCACGTCGATGTCGCGGTCGATCGTCTTGGTGAAGAATCGCTCGGCGTACTCGGGGCCGGTGAGCTCTTCCTTGAAATAATGCAGGCCGAAGCCCGAGTGCACGCACTGGAGGAGGATGCCGCCCGGGTCCGGCTCCCGATCGAGGATGAGCACGCGCCCGGTTCCCGAATCCCTGGCGCCCAAGGCGGCGCCCATGCCGGCGGGCCCTCCGCCCACGACCACCACGTCGTAGCTCCGCTCCAGGCGCCCGAGCATCCTAGTGCCCGTCCGCCGCGTCGGCCATGGGCAGGGCCAGCCACGAGTCCGCGCCGCGCTTGGTCACCTCATGGAAGCGCTTGCCCAGGCGCTCGGCCAGTATGTCCATGCACCGGCTGGTGCAGAAGCCGCCCTGGCAGCGGCCCATGCCGGCCCGGGTGCGGAACTTGACGCCGTCGAGGGTGCGCGCGCCGTGATCGATGGCGCCGTGCACCTCGCCCTCGGTCACCAGCTCGCAACGGCAGACCACGCGGCCGAAGCGGGGGTCCGCGGCGACGAGCCGCTCCTGGCCGGCGGCGTCGAGCGCCGCGAAGTGCGGGGTGCCCGGCGTGCGCGCCTTGAACCCCGGATTCGGCGAAAGCTGCAGGCCCTCGTCTTTCAGGACGGCCAGCACGTGCTCGGCGATCGCCGGCGCCGCGGTCAGGCCGGGCGATTGGATGCCGGCGACGTTGATGAACCCCTTCACCCGCGTGGGGCCGATGACGAAATCGTCGGTGTCGCTCACGGGGCGCAGGCCCGCGAACTCCGTGATGGTGTCCCGCTCGGTGATGGAGGGGCAGATGCGCCGGATGAAGGCGAACACCGTGTCGGCCCCCCGGTAGGTCGTGGCCATGTCGAGCCGGTCGTCGGTGTCCTCGGCCGTGGGCCCGACCATCAGCGTCCCGTCGAAGGTCGGGATGATGAGGATGCCCTTGGACGTCGGGGTGGGCAGCGGGAAGATGAGCTTGCGCACCAGGCCCTGGAGCCGCTTGTCGAGCATGTACTCCTCGCCTTTGCGCGGCTTAATCGTGAAGTCCTTGAGGCCCAGCATCCCCGCGACCTCGTCCGAGAAGACCCCGGCGCAGTTGAGCGCGAAGCGCGCCTCGACGGGTCCCCCGGGCGTGCGCAGGCGCAGGCCGCCGCCGATGGGCTCGATGGCCTCGACCGGGCTCAGGACGCGCAGCTCCACGCCGTTGGCCGTCGCGTTCTCGATGAGGGCGAAGGTCAGCTCGTAGGGGTTCACGACGCCGGCCGTGGGCGCGTGCAGGGCGGCGATGAGAGAGCGGGACAGGTTGGGCTCCTCGCGGCGCAGGCGCTCGCGGTCCCACATCTCCAATCCGGGGACGCCCTTGGCCTCTCCCTGCGCCTTGAGCCGCTCCAGCGCAGGGAGCTCGGCCTCCTCCCGCGCCACGACGAGCTCGCCGATGCGGCGGAAGCCGAAATCCAAGTCCTTGCGCAGCCCGTCGTAGAGCGCGTTGCCCCTGACCTCGAGGCGGCCCTTCAGCGTGCCGGGAGACGCGTGATGCCCGGCGTGGATGATGCCGCTGTTGGTCTTGGTCGTGCCGAAGGCCACTTCCTCGAGCCGCTCGAGGAGCACCGCGCGCAGGCGGTAGCGGGAGAGCTCGCGCGCGATCGCGCAGCCCACGACCCCGCCGCCGATGATTGCGATATCGTACATGGAGAAGTCCCGACGCTTCGCTTATACAAAATCGGGACGGACCGTCACCGGAGTCTGCTAGCCGTGCGCGGGGACGTCGTGGAGGGGATGGTCGCGCGTGTAGCTCGCCGGGAGGAATATCAGGCTCCCCTTGTCCTTGTAGACGAGCTGCCAGTCGGGCCGGTGGATGAGGATGTCGACGATCGGCTTGGCATCCGCGAAGCGATCGACCAGGAACACCTCGATGCCGTGCTTGCGCACCAGCCGGTCGAAATCCTCGTTCGAACGCGCGAACGGCAGATAGTCGTTGAGGAAGTAGTCCGGGTCGACGACCGAGCCGTCGTAGAGGAACTTGCCGTCCCAGGCCCACGCCAGGTACGCGCCGAAGAAATGGGGGTTGTAAGCGTTCCCGCGGATGCTGTTCGACCGCATCCATTCGACCGCGTCGATGGGCACGACCTTCCGGTCGACCCCGAATCCGAACGCGCGGTGCCCGGAGATCGTGTCGTAGCCGAGAGCGGCGTTCTTGGCGCCGAGCGCAAGGGCGGCCAACGCGAGGGAGACGGCCGCCCGGCGGTCGAGCCATCCGACGACCTCGGGCGTGAGCGAGACGTTCAAGGCCACGGCGACCAGGCAGAAGGCGGGGATGAAGCGCACCTGGCCCGCCGCGAGGTAGGCGAGGCCCGCGAAGACCGCGGCGTGGAACCAAGGCCGCGAGCGCCGTGAGGACCAGAGGATCGCCAAGGTGAGGAGGGCCATGGCGATCAAGAAAGGCAGTTGGGGGTTCGCGCGCAGCTGGGGGGCGAACGGGGAGTACCACTCGAAGTAGAAACGCCGGAGGAAAGGCGCGTAGGTCCGGGAGAACACGAAGGGA
>JAPLKK010000139.1 GCA_026388115.1 Elusimicrobiota bacterium
CGGCGCGGCCTTGGCGGCCGGCGGCTTGACGCCCGCCGCCTCGTTGATCCGGTCCTGCAGCCAGGGGTCGTTCTTGATCGCTTGATTGAGGTAGTCGAGGGAGGCCGAGGCCTCCGGAGCCTGCGCCAGCGCGTCGGCCGGCGGCGCGGCCGGTTTCGGTGGCATGGCGAAGACTCCCCGCTGGCCGAGGTGGTCGAAGCCGGCCGTCGGGCGGGCGAGGGAGGTGATCCAGCTGACGCAGGCCGTGCCCATCATGATCGCCGTCACGCCGGTGATGCCGAGGGCCGCGATGCCGTAGTTGGTGGCGAGCAGACCGCCCAAGAAGCCGCCGTCGTTGACGGCGCCGACCGCGGCGACGCGAGCGCCGGTGAAGATCGCTCCTCCCGTGCCGGCGGGCATCGAAGGGCCAAGCCCCACCTTGTCGAGGCAGCGGTCGAACCAGGCGCCGAAGCCTTTCGGCTCCCGCTTCTTCTGCTGGTCTGCCTTCGGGTAGACCACGTACTCCTCAGCGGTCGGGGCGATCATGGCTTCCCTCCTGCTTCGCTATGGAGTTAGCCCGAATGCCTCATCGACTGCCATTCAGTAATTAATCAGACAATTGATCGTGGAAAGAGAATGATAATCCGACGCAACGGCGGCGGAACTGATCGGACCGGTCACTGACGGGAAGCTTCTCGGCTAGAGCTCGAACGCCGTCCCCTCGCGCGCCAAGGCGCAGTCGAGGGGGATCGCCGCGTCGTCGGCTGCTTCCTTCGCCTGCGCCTCGAGCGCGGCGAGCTGCGCGTCGGAGTAGCCGGCCGCGGCGTGGAACAGGCACAGCCGGCGCGCTCCCGCGTCCACGGCGATGCGCAGGGCCGCCTGCCAGCTCGAATGCCCCTTCTCCGGCGAGCGTTCGTGGTGTTCGGGGGGGAAGTGGGAGTCGAGGATCAGCAGGTCGGCGCCGAGCGAGAACTCCCGCAGCCGGTCCGCTCTCTTGCTCGCGTCGTACTGGTCGCCGGCCGGCAGCTCGGTGTCGGGGCAGTAGACGACCTTCTTGCCCGCCGTCTTGATCGAGAAGGCGAGCGTCGTCGTCGGATGGTTCGCGAACATCACCTCGAGCACCGCGCCGGGGTGCAGGTCGTAGGCTTGCTCCTCGAGGAGCATGGAATCGACGGACCCTTTCGCGCCCAGCTCACGCACCAGCTCGCCGAGGTCCGTCTCCACGTCGCGCGGGCCGGCGAAGCGGAGCGAGAACCCGGGGTCCTTCAAGAGGGGCAGCCCGCGCAGGCCTTCGACGTGCCCCTGGTGGTAATGGGTGAGCAGGATGCGCGCCCGGCGGAACTCGGGGCGCTTGAGCAGCGACTTCGCGCAGTCGTGTATGCCGCTGCCGCCGTCAAGGATCAGGACCTCTCCGGAAGCGAGTTCCACCGAGACGCACGGCGTGTGGACGCCGTAGGCGGAGGTGCCGTGGGCGGGGATGCCGCCCCGGCTGCCCCAGACGCTCACGACGACGTCGCGGGCGGCGCCCCCGCTCGCCGAAGGCCGGGCCCCGAGGACGGCCAGCAGCTTCTCGTGGACCTCGGAGCTTTCGTACGGCTTCTTGAAGAACGCCGCCGCCCCGGCGCTCTTGGCCCTCGGCTCCTCGACGTCGCGCGACTTGCCGGACGTGACCGCGATCGTGCAGCCGAGCACGTCGGCGAGCGGCTTCAGATCCTTGCACAACGACAGGCCGTCGGCGCCCGGCATCATGATGTCCAGCACGAGCAGCCGCGGCTGCGCGCGGCGGAGCTCCTCGACGACGAGCGAGGGGTCGAACAGGCAGCGGGCCGAGAATCCCAGGGACCCCACGAGGTCCTGGAGGAAGTTGGCGCACAGAGGGTCGTCATCCACGATCAAGACATCGTATTCGGACATTCGTGGGCCCGCTCCCGGGGCCGTGGGGCAGAATAACACGGGAGATTCCCGAACGCAATAGCCCCGGCGCCTCAATGTTCGACGTAAGTCTGCTTCGATACGTCCCCGGTCGCCGTCGGGACCGAGTCCGTCGGCCACTGGAGCGGAGTCGGGGGGCAGGGCATGCCCAGCCCGGACAGGCGGGCGCAGTCTTTGACGATCTGCCCCTGCTGCCGCTGCTCATAGTCCTGCACGATGTCGTCGCCCATCAGCTTGGCCTGGTTGGCCTGGTTGTTCGCTATCGCGAGAGTCTGCAGGCCCTGCGCCGTCAGCATCGTCCCGGTCGCCAGCAGCGCGCCGCCCAGCATCGGCGCGATCCCCATCAAAGCCGCCCCCATCGCCAGCAGCAGGGCGCCGACCAACATCATCGCCACGCCCGTGTTATGGTTCTTGCGCGCGGCGTTGCTGAGGCTCTTGGCGTTGTCGATCTGCGGCTGATAGGGGGTGAAATCCTGCGTCGGGCCCGGCTCCGGAGCGGGTTGCGCGCCGTCGTTCAGGAGGCCGCCGCCCATGGGCGGCACGACCGACGGCAGGCCGGAGTTGGCGGCCACGTGGAGGACGCCGCCGTTGGTACGCGTCATGTCGAAGGCGTTCCTCTCGTAGCGGGACGCCGCCTCGTCCGAGGCCGCGCCCGTCTTGCCTTGCAAGGAGCTCAGCTTCGCCCACTTCAGCGCGCCCATCGACATCAGCGACGTGACGCGGTTGGTCTCGATCTCCTTGGCGCCGCCGGCGTTGTTCCTCGGGAACCTGCTCAGGCGGCCGCGCCTCGCCGTGGCCGGGAGAGGCTTCGCCCCCGGGGCGGCGCCCATGACCATCGCGCTCCTCATCTGGGCCGCCGCGGCCATCCCGGCCGCGTCCGCCGTCGGCCCGGCGTCCGCGGACCCGCTCACGGTCGCCATGCCGGAAGCCTGCGGGAGCCCGGAGCCCCCGGCGACGGAGCCGGCGGCCCCGGCGGCTCCGCCGGTTCCGGCGGAAGCCCGGGCGCCTTCGGCGCCCGAAGCGGCGCTTGCGGACGCCTGCATGCCGTCGGCGCCCGAGACGCCGGTGCCGGACGGCGCTCCCTGCGCCTGCGGCGCGGAAGCGCCGCTGGAGGCCGCGCTCGCCGAGGCGGCCTCCGCGGAAGCCGCACCTTTCGCCGCCTTGGCGGAGTAAGCCTTCACGACGGAGCCGATGAGGGCGCCGCCCCCCAAGCCGGCGCCGAGCAGCCCCGCCAGGAGCAGCGAGCCGCCCATCTTCGAGGCAAGCGCGGTCCCCAAGATGCTGCGCTCTCCGAGGAGCTGAGCGATCTGCGCGGCGTTGCGGCCCAAGCCCAAAGGCCCCCGGACGGCCATCGCCATGGGCGTCCGGACGAGCCCGATGCCCGAGCCGGGCGAGGCGGCGCTCCAAGAGACCCCGACGGCCTTCTTCTCCTTCTCCTTCTTCCGCAGCTCCGGCAGCTCCGGGGACGACTCCCAGCGGTCCAGGCCCGCGTCTTCGGGCTCGACGCCGGCATCATCGGCGAGCGAAGCGTCGCGCCGCGGCTCGATCATTGCTGCTGCCCCTTCTTCATCATCGAGGCCGCGGTATAGGCATCCGTGACCGCCTGCGCCAGGTGCCTGCCCGCGTCGGCGGCCTTCACCGGGCGCTCGTCGAGCGAGACCCCGGTGCGGAACGCGTCCCTCCACGGTCGTATTCAACGCCGTCAAGACCTGCCGCAGACTCGCCAGATGCCGGTCCAAGAGGCCCGCGGCATAGCTGGGAACCGCGAGCCGCTCGTTATAGGTCGGCGGAGCGCTCGCGTTGGCTTGGAACACGTCCCAAGGACGGCGGAAATCCCAGAGCGCCTGCGCCAGGTTCTGGTCGCTCGGCGACTGCGCCTGGAGGGCGGCGACCTGCGTAGCCTGCGCGGAGCGCATCGTGAACGCGTTGTAGTTCGTTCCCTGACAATCGAGCGCCGACCCGGACGGGGTGAAATCATCTTTCTTCATCGCCAGGCGGAGCTGGCAATCATGGGCCGCCTGCAGGTCCGCGGCATAGGAGCTGTATCCGACCGCTGAGGACCGTTGGGCCGCGTCCGAGTCGGCGATCAGCGCGATCCTCGCAATCTCGGCGAAGTCGGCGGACGCGGGCAAGGCGAGGTAGTTGACGAGGAAATCTGCCTGCCGGTCCACGAACTGCTGGGGGGTCCCGTACTGGAGGGCCGGGATGTCGAGGGCCTTGCCCGGTTCGCCATGGCCCTCCGTGCCGGCCTCGGAAGCCCCGTCGGGCCCCGCCGGTGCGGCGGCCGACGCGGGCGCCGCGGCCGCGGGAACCGACGCCACTTTCGCCGAATCGGAAGCGGAGCGCGAGGCCCCGCCCCACGACAAGGCGCTCCCGGCCGCCTGGCCGGACCACGACGAGTTGCTCGCAGAGCGGGCGGACCCCGGGCGGCCCGACAGCTCGGTCGAGGCCGGAGGGGTTGAGAGTTGGCGAGCGGCCCCGCCCTTCGCGGCGTCAGGGCGGTCCGTCGATGCCGCGACCGAGCCGCCCGGACCTTTCTGCGTGTTGGCGCGGGCCGCGGAGAGGTCCGCCCCGCCGATGCGCGCACCGTTCGCCACCCCGCCGCTCCGGTTGAACTCCTGGCCGAAATTCTGGCGGTCCAAGCTCGCGCTGGCGCGGGCGGGCTGGGCCGGAGGGGAGGTCCGCGGCACTTCGGGGCGGACGATCTGGGGAGCGACGCCGTCTCTTTGGACCGGACGCTCGTTCGTGGCGCTCGGGGAATCGGGCTCTGGATTCTTCTCCGCGTCCCAGCCCCCGAACGGCTCGACCATCGCCAGCGGCGACGGGCGCTGGTCGACTCCCGACGGCTTCCGGGCGCCTTGCGACTGCGCCGAAGACGGCTGCCCGCCGGCGAAGCCAAAGACGCGGCCCGAGAACGTCGAAGCCGCCGAGGCGCGCTCGAAGCCGGTTTCGTCGGAGTCGGAGACGTCGCTCAGGTACTTGATCCCCAGCGAGACGAAGGAGATGAGGGCGATGCCGGCGAGAATCTTGCCGGGCTCGGCGAGGAGCTTCCGAACGGCGCGCAGCATGTTTTTCGGGGAGCCGGGCTCGTTCACCTTCATATCAATATTTTCTCAGGGAGCCTTCGACTTGATGACCCGGATCGGCGGCCGCTTGCTGAAGGTGCGGGCGGGCTCTTGGCCCGAGGCCTGCGCCTTGGAGTCGGCGGAGGCTTGCGCCGACGGCGCCTTGCTCACCGGCGGCTGGGTCGAGATCGAGACCGGCGCAGCCGGAGCGGCCGTACCGGCTGGAGCCGCGCTCGGGGCGAGGCCGGTGGCGGCCGCCGGCTGCTGGACCTGACTGTTGGAGCCCGAACAGCTCGTGGCCCAACTGCCCGTCTCCGGACACCACTGCATCGCGGCGGTCGCCGGCTTCTGCGGGGAAGACGTGATCGAGCCGCCGGCGTCGGCGGCCGAGGGCGACGTCCCGCCGGTGAGGCCGCTGAGATCCGGCATGCTGCCGGCGCTGCTCCCCAGCCCTCCCGCCGCCTGCGCGGCGGAGCCCGCTCCCTGCGAGAGCGCCTTGACCGCTTGCGTGACCGCATCGTTGTTGACTCCGCCGCCGCACGCCGTGCCCAAGCCCTGTGCCACGCCGTCGGCGGCGGCCTTGTGCTCCTTGCAGCAATCGGGGATCGGCATGACGGTCCCGTCCGCGCAGGTGAACGCGCGCGCTTCACGCCCGAAAGGGAGCGCCGTCAACGCGGCGATGAGGATGAATCGCATCTTCATGAGGGCACCTCGCGCATAGTATGCCCCCGACTCCTCGTGGGCGCCACACAATTTTTTTTCAGCGCGGAGCGCCTGCGCCTGAACGGCGGCTACTTGCTGGGCTGGCTGACGTGGAACCCGCGGCAGGCCGAGGGGATCCCCGTCACGGAGCGGACGCCGC
>JAPLKK010000090.1 GCA_026388115.1 Elusimicrobiota bacterium
ACATCAACGCGAAGAACAACCTTGAAAGCGCCGGCATGATGAACGTCAACCAGATGGAGAAGATCGGCTCCACCGACAAGGTGAAGATCGCGGTCGAGATGGGCCGCATCGGCGGCTACGATTCCTCCGACGGCGACTGGAAGGCCGAGCGCCGCTACATCATCCAAAAGGACAACAATCCCAACCACATCTCGAGCCCGGTCCTGCAGGAGCTCCACGGCGCCGACATGGGCAGCTGGCAGCACCTCGTGGACTTCGTGACGTGGGCGAAGCAGGTCGCGCCCGCCAAGCATTACATGCTCATCGTCTGGAACCACGGCAGCGGCTGGGAGAAGAGCCTGAAGGGCAAGGACGTCTGGCTGCGCGGCATCTCCTACGACGACGAGAGCGGCAACCACATGAGCACGCCCGACCTGGGCCGCGCGATGGCGGCGATCGGCAAGGTCGACGTCTACGGCTCAGACGCCTGCCTCATGCAGATGCCCGAGGTCGGCTATGAGATCAAGGACTACGCGGACTATATCGTAGGCTCCGAAGAGACCGAGCCGGCCGACGGCTACACCTACGACACGCTGCTCGGCCCGCTGTCGGCGAACCCAGCGATGGGCGCCCTCGAGCTGTCGAAGGTCGCGGTCAAGTCCTACATGGATCACTACGGCTCCCAGAGCGTCACGCAGTCCGCGATCGTCACGGCGGCGCTGCCTCGGCTCATCCCGCTCCTGGGCGACTGGACCAAGGCCGTCATGGCCGCCAAAGAGCCGCAGGTCGTCAAGAGCGCGCACTCCGAGGCCCAGTCCTACGCCATCAGCGACAACAAGGACCTGCTCCACTTCGTGAACCTCGTGGATAAGGCGTCGCAGGACGACGCGGTCAAGAGCAAGGGAGCGGCGCTGGAGAACTTCCTGGCCAACGAGCTCATCATCGCCAACGGCGCGCAGGGAAGCGTGGCCGCTTCGAAGGGTCTGGCGATCTACCTGCCCAGCTACGGCTTCAGCAGCGCTTACGACCAGCTGGCGTGGTCTAAGGCCATCTCCTGGGCGAAATTCGCGCAATGGGTCGAGAACCCTAAGTAAGCCGGCAAAGCCTCAACCAAGCGCCCTCGCGCCGCAAGGCGCGGGGGCGCTTGGCTTTCTGGTCCCCCCGGAACCATCCGTCACGCACTTGGCAGGATCGTAGTCTCCGTGCCCTTCTTAGACGAGTTTCGAACTTCTCTCTCGGGTCACCGGGTTGAAATCGTCCCTGTCCCACGCGGTGATTCAGATCGCAACATTGACAAAGTCGGGAGCCGCGATTAGACTAGTGGCAAGAGTCGATATGCGGCCAAGAAGATCGCGACAGACTCAGGCCATTCTTGTCCCGGCGCTGTTCGGGATGCTGGCCGGCGGCTTCGGACGCTCCCCTGCGGCCGCTCAAGTGCGCTACTCGACGGTCGGAACCCGACCGAGCTGGACTCCGCCTTTCGCCCCCGCGTCTCCGGCTCTGCTCACCGGAGTCCAGACTTTCATGAAGACGCCTGCCGGCTTGAGTCTGGCCTCGCAAATGTCGTCTCTCGCGGCCATCCAATCGTACTCCGCGGCCTCGGAGATGGACCTGCGCGCCGTCGGCGCTCTGGCCCCGCATCTGCCCCCGGATTTCGAGACGAGCCTGGCCGCCGCCGCGCGCCGGACTGCGGGAGACTCGGAGGAGTCGGCATCGTTGGCACGGGCGCTCGGCAACGCGTATCAAGCGGCCATCCCGGAGGTGGCCCAAGCCGTGCAGTCACGCGCCAAGCAAGTGGCCCTGTCGGTCGCTTACGGCCAGATGGAAGGGCCGGAGCTAGGCGCGGCAGCCGCCCAGCTCGAGCGCTTCGGCGTCTACGGTCCTCTCGTGCAAGACAAGTCCGCCATCGTCAGGCATATGGCTGCCCAGCAAGCCATTGGACGCGCGCAAAGCATCGCCGCCGACTTCCTCCGCCGGACGAGAGCGGCGGAGGATCGTCCCGACGCCGCGCCAGACGAGGTCGTGGCGCAACCGTCGCCGATGGGCGGCCAACGGCATGTGCCCGAGGCCTGGAAGCTGGGAGCCTATCAGAAGGCCTCTGGAGCCAAGCCGAGCGGACAAGGCGACCCAGCTGAGAAACTGGAACCTCCTTCACCTGAGCCCGAGCCCCGGTCCAGCGACCGAACCGAGTCGGCGCGGCAGCAGAAGCCGCGTTTCGAAGAGCCCCGATTCAAGTCGGCCGATTACAGTTCTTCCGCGCAGCGGATAAAGCCTCCTCCTTCAGCCGCGCCCGAGCCCCAGCCAACGAACCGCGGCGCTTCCGTCCAGCGCCAGGCGCCTGCGGCCCCAAGACCCGATCCCTTGTCGAGCGATTTCTACGAGAGGCTCGGGGCCAACAGAGGGATGTCGCAGACGGAGATCAAGTCGGCCTATCGCAAGGCCAGCATGCTGTACCATCCCGACCGCTATAGCGACCAACGCGCGGAAGCCATCAAGGCACTGACCGTGGCTTTTCAAAGGATCCAGGAAGCCTATCAGACGCTCAGCGACCCAAAGAAGCGCGCCGACTACGACCGCAAGCTCCCGAAGACGAGTTTTCCTCGCAGGTAGCCGCGAGTTGAGCGATGGGATGTCGGATCTCCCGAACCCAATAGGCTGCCCTTCTTAGACGACTTTCGAACTGTTTTGACCGAAAGCGGGTTCAATTGCTGACGACGAATGGAATCCTTATTCAAGGGTTTCTTGGCGGGCTGAGCGGAGCTGGCCGCAAGCCGCGCCTATGTCCGTCCCGCGTGGCCGGCGCGGGTGCGCCACGAGACCCTGCGCGCCCAGTTCCGCCAGGAACCGCGCTTCGGCAGCCTGGTCGGACGGCGCGTAAGCCGCTCCGCTCAGCCCGGGCCCAGTGGGACTGTAGCGCAGGATGTTGACGTGCATGCGCCGGTCCCTGAGCAGGTCCGCCAGGCGCCGGGCGTGCTCCGGAGAGTCGTTGATGCCCTTGAGCAGGCAATATTGGATGTTGACCGCGCGGCGGTCCCGGGCGTGGAAGCGGCCGGCGGCGGCGAGGATGTCGGCGATCGGATAGCGCTTGGCCAGGGGCAGCAGCCTGGCGCGCTCCTCGTCATCGGGCGCGTGCAGGGAAACCGCGAGCATGACGGGCAGGCCGGAGTCGAACAGGGCATCGATGCCGGGGACGATCCCGACCGTGGAGACCATGATCTGCCGGCAGCCCAGGACGTCCAAGGAAGCGTCGGTCAGCCGCCGGATGGCGGCAAGGACGGCGTCGAGATTGAGCAGCGGCTCTCCCATGCCCATGAACACGACTCTCTGGATGCGCCGTCTCAAAGACGACGCCTCACGCCGCAGGGCCAGGAACTGCTCGACCATCTCTCCCGCGGTGAGGTCCCGCTCGAAGCCGGATTTGCCCGTGGCGCAGAAATCGCAGCCCAAGGCGCAGCCGACCTGGGAGGAAAGGCAGCCCGCCGCGCGGTCCTCCCGGTAGTCCGGCATCAGCACGGTCTCCACGGTGCGGCCGTCGCGGAGGCTCAGCAGCAGCTTGACCGTGCCGTCCTCGGCGACTTGGCGCTTCGCCAGGCTCGTCGAGCCGGCCGGGAACTCGCGCTTGAGCCGTTCTACCAGGCCCTTGGGCAAAGATCCGGGCAGCTCCCGGCAGCGATAGAAGCTGCGCATGACCCGGACCGCGTTGGCGGGGTTGAATCCCCAGCTCTCGAAGAGCGACTCGAGCTCGGCGGTTGTCAGGTCAGCCTGGACGGCGCGCGGCATCACCCCGTATCATACTACGGCTGGGTCCAGATTCGCCGCAGCAGACTTGCCGCTGAAAAAGCGATCCAGTCGCAGCGGCCTCGGACGCTCCCGTGCGACCGACCAAGTGTGTGGCTCGACGGCCGGAATCCGACCGAGCTGGACTCCACCCTTCGCCGCGGCGTCTGCGGGCCTGCTGACCAGCGTCCAGACTTTCATGAAGACGCCTGCGGGACTGGGATTCGAACCAAAAGTCGCCCTCAGCAGTGCGAGCGAGCGCCTCGGGCACGCTGATACCGCGCTGACCGATCGCCATTAGGTCGTCCGGACGACCCAATATTACAGGGCTCTACTGGGGCTCCGGTGTCAGCGGGGAGTATTGCCGAGAGGCTGTCTGCGCGGCAACGGCATCAAATGTACTTGCCCTCACCCCTGCCCTCTCCCGCTTCGCGGGAGAGGGAGAACGGCGGCGATACTCTATCAGCACCCTGCCAGAAGGGCCTATCCCTCTTTTGTTAACCGCCTTTCTTTTGGAGCGCCTCGAGGACCTTTTCCGCCGTGAACGGCGGCTCGGTCAGCCGCACCCCCACCGCGTCGTAGATCGCGTTGGCGATCGACGGCAGGGGGCCGTTGATCCCGATCTCCGAGACCGATTTGGCGCCGAAGGGGCCGTTGGGCTCGTAGCTCGGGATGAGGATGGTCTTGATCGGCGGCGTGTCGGCGGCCGTGAAGATGCGGTAGTTGCGGAAGGACGGATTGAGCATCGCGCCGGTCGGGCCGAACTGCATCTCCTCGGTCAGGGCGTAGGAGATGCCGTTGAGGACCGCGCCGTCGTTCTGGCCTTCGGCGAGCGTCGGGTTGATGGCGGTGCCGCAGTCCACGGTAGCCACGTAATCGAGCACCGTCACCTGCCCCGTCTCGGTGTCCACCTCCACCTCCGCGAAATGGGCGGCGAAGGGCGGCGGCGAGCTTTGCGCGGTGTGCGAGGCCA
The DNA here is from genome assembly GCA_026388115.1 of Elusimicrobiota bacterium. Taxonomy (GTDB): domain Bacteria; phylum Elusimicrobiota; class Elusimicrobia; order UBA1565; family JACRDR01; genus JAPLKK01. The sequence continues at coordinate 4,730 of JAPLKK010000090.1, forward strand.
CGCCGAGGATCTGATGCTGGTCGTGGTAGTACAGCGCCGTGTTCGCGACCTCGGAGAGCGTGCAGGAGCGGCCGGACTTCCCGACCGCCTTGCCGCCCTCGAGCTCGATGTCCTCCGGCTTCTCGTCGAGGATCTTGGCCGCGACCTTCACGATCTGCTCGCGGGCATGGAGCGCGGCCTTCTTGACCGCGTTGCCGGAGATGAAGGTCGTCGAAGAGGCATAGGCCCCCACGTCGAACGGCGTAAGGTCCGTGTCGGAGGACAGCACGATGATGTCCTTGAGATCCGCGCCCAAGGCCTCGGCCGCGATCTGGGCGAGGATCGTATCCGAGCCGGTGCCCAGATCCGTCGCCCCGATCAGCAGGTTGAAGGAGCCGTCCTCGTTCATCTTCAGCGTCGCCGAGGCCATGTCCACCTCGGGGATGCCGGAGCCCTGCATCATGCAGGCGCAGCCCAGCCCGCGCCGGATCGTCCCCTGCTGGTTCTTGTAGCGCGCCTTCTTGGCGTGCCAGTCGATGGCGGCCAGGCCCTGGTCGATGCAGCCGTCCAGGCCGCAGGAGGTGATCTGCCATCCCCAGGAGGTTGTTTCCCCGGGCTGCGTGGCGTTCTTGATGCGCAGCTCCAGCGGGTCGATTCCCAAAGCG
>JAPLKK010000236.1:0-5392 GCA_026388115.1 Elusimicrobiota bacterium
ACAGCGGCCTATCTGAGGGTCTGGAAAGACAACTTCAGAGACAAAGACAACGATTTGAAGGGCACTGAGTCGTATGGATATTATCAGAAATGGGTCGAGAGGGCTCAGGACGACGAATTCAAATCGAACGCTAGAGGCACCCGTGTGATCTATAACCGCGCAAAGTATGTTGTCGAGCGGGACGAATTCAATGGGAATCCCGCGCTCCCGCCTTCGGATCAGGCAGAAGCAGACAGATTCGAGAATGAACTGCTCAACGGAAAGAAGGTCACCTCAGACACCAATTTCAGAGGCAAACACAAAGCAGAAATCACTATTCGCAAATAGGGAGCAGAGGAATGAAACTCGCAAGGTCGGCCATATCTGTGTCACTCATTGCTCTGGCTGTAGCCATCTCCCTCGGAATCCCTTGGGCTGCGATTGCCGCCCAGACCGATCCACAGGGCGACTGGCTCTTCTTTGAGGATTCTGTGCTTCGTTTCAAGTATCCACCGAAACTCATTGTTGCTAGCGTTGAAATGCCAGGACAGGCGCACTTGTGGGATGTGAGCACTGGCAAACCCGAGAGTCAAATCTTCATTGTTCATCAGTACCGTGACGGCAAAGAAAAGCGCGCATTGAATGCGATAGTTCAAGCCCTAGCCGCAAAATCCGGCATGAAGATATTCTCCGGACCGACTAAAGTGGTTCTCTCAGGCGGAGAGTGCCTGAAGTACCGGCAGGATGCGGTCTACAGGCGATGCGAGGGCGCCCGGGTCAACGGTTGGCCGACTGACGGCAATCGGTGCATCATCGCGTCGTCCGATGCAGTCTGCTACAGCACAAAGAAGATCTTCTTCAAGATAACCTCCGCTGAGTCGTGGTACGCGACACAAGGCAAGCCGGATGCGCAGGCTCAGCAAGACTTCCAGACGTTCGATACGATCCTAAAGAGCCTCACGTTTAAGTAGTCCGGTTGTATTCCGCCTGTCCGCGGCCTATACTTAGCCCGTGGCGAACCGGGCGCTCCAGATGATCGCGCACTCGCTGAGGTGCGAGCGCATGCGCAACGCCTCGCGCGTGGCGCTCATCCGCTTCGTCGCGGTGAGCCTGATCTTCGCCCTGGCCGCCTACTACGGCTTCGTTCAGCGGGAGGCGGAGTGGCTCGCGCGGGCGCGGATATTCCTTTGGTACTGGGCGCTGGCGGCCGGCTTCGTCTGGCTCTCCTGGCGGCGCTCCCGTTTGGCCTACTGGACCGGCGCGGGCTTGGCCGTGGTCGATGTCCCGATGGTCTGGTGGATACAGCGCGCCGCGTTGGCTACGGCCCCCGAGGGCGACGCCTCCTTCACGCTGGCCATCTATTGCGCCTTCGCCGCGCTGGCGGCTCTGTCGCTGGACCGCTGGCTCGCCGTCGGGGTCGCGGCGGCGGGCGCGGCCTTCTGGCTCCCCCTCGCGCGCGCTGCCCACATGAACCCGGGCGCGCAGGCGGCGGGGCTGGTGATCCTGGCCGGAGTCGCGGGCGGGGCTTGGCAGCTTGTTGCCCGGGTGCGCGCGCTCTTGGCGACCGTGGCGGGCGAGGAGCTCAAGCGCGAGAAGCTCAGCCGCCACTTCTCCCCCGCCGTGGCCGCGCACGTCGAGTCCGACGTCTCGGCCCAGCCGCGCTCCTGCGAGGTCACCGTGCTCTTCGCCGATATCCGCGACTTCACGGCGCTCGCGGAGAAGCTCTCGCCTGAGGCGACCGTCGCCCTGCTCAACGAGTACCACGAGAAGATCGTCGAGGTGATCTTCCGCCACGACGGCACGCTCGACAAATTCATCGGCGACGGGGTCATGGTGTACTTCGGCGCGCCGCTGCCCGACCCCGACCACGCGCGCAAGGCGGTCGCCTGCGCGCTTGAGATGCTCGAGGAGCTCTCGAACCTCAACGAGGTCCGCATGCGCCGCAACGAAGAGTCCTTGAGGATCGGCATCGGCATCCACTCGGGGCCCGCCGTCGTGGGCGAGATCGGTTCCCCCACCCGGCGCCTCGAGTACACCGCCATCGGCGACGCCGTGAACCTGGCGTCGCGCATCGAGGGCCTCACCAAGACGCACGAGGTCGCGGTCCTGGCGTCGGCGGCCACGAAGGAGCGGGCCGGAGACGCGTTCGGCTGGACGGCGGCCCCTCCGGTCCGCGTGAAAGGCAGGTCGGAGCCGGTGTTCACCTTCATACCGGAGGCGAAACGGCCTGTGTCCGTCTCAACCGCGCAAACGGCGAATGGATGAGCTTGCCCTCACCCCGGCCCTCTCCCGCCTTCGGCGGGAGAGGGAGGAAGGAAGAACCTAGAACCTAGCCCAGAGCTTCTTCGCCAGGGCCGAGGACTTCGCGGCGAGCTCTTCCTCGTCGACGTCGAGCTTGAGCTTCTTGTTCTCCATCAGCACCTTGCCGCCGGCGATGGTGGTGTCGACGAAGCTCTGCGTCAGGCCGAAGCCGAAATGGCCGAGGAAGGTGCCCTCGTCGAACGGCGTCGGGGGATAGTAGTCGATGAGGACGATATCCGCGGCCCATCCTTCCTTGAGGGCGCCCACCGGCACGTCCCAATAGCGGTTCGCGATCTTCGCGTTGTTGAACAGCAGCGTCGTGAAGGCCTCGACGAAGCCGCAGTTCGGGTGGTCGTGGGAGAGGTGCTGCGCCCATAGCGCGGGCCGCACTTCCTCCATCATGTTCACGGTCATCGCGTCGGTGCCGAGGCCGACCAGGATGCCCTTCTGGAAGAGCTTGATGATGTCGGCCACGCCGACCGCGTTGTTCATGTTGGACTGCGGGTTGTGGACGACGGCCGTCTGCGTGTTGCGCAGGAAATCCATCTCGCGCTCGTCGACGTGCACGCAGTGGGCCGCGATCGTCTTAGGGCCGAGGATGCCGAACTTCTGCAGGCGTTCGACGACCCGCAGCTTGTGGTGCTTCACGTTGTAATCCTGATCGGACTTCGCCTCGGCCACGTGAATGTGGAAGCCGGCGCCGAGGCCGCGCCCGAACTCGGAGGCCTTGGCGAGGGTCCTGTCGCTCAAGGTGAAGGAGGCGTGCAGGCCGAAGAGGGCCCTGAGCTGGGGGTCCTTCTCCTTCAGGCACCGGTCGATGAACGCCACGTTCTCCGCGATGCCGTCGTCGGCGATCTTGTCGCCGTCACGGTCGGAGAGCTCGTAGCAGAGCGACGCCCTGAGTCCCGACAGCTTGACCGCCTCGGCGATGCGGTCGAGCGAGCCGCGGGCCGCGAAGGGGCTGGCGTGGTGGTCGATGAGCGTGGTCGTGCCGCGCTTGACCGCGTCGATGAGCGGGAGGATCGCGCTGTAGTAGCAGTCGTCGAGGGTGAGCTTCTTGTCCAGCCGCCACCAGAGGTTCTCGAGCACCTCGAGGAAGTCCTTGGAGGGCTTCGCCTTGCCCAGGCCGCGCACCATCGTGCTGTAGAAGTGCATGTGGGCGTTGATGAAGCCGGGCATGACCACCTTGCCGGCCGCGTCGATGACCTTCTTGTATTTGCCCTTGAAGGCCGAGGCCTTCGCGATCCTGCTGATCTTGCCGTCCTCGCAGAGGATCGAGCAGCCGCGCAGGACCTTGTTGGGCTCGCCGAGGGTGACGATGAGTCCGTTCTTGATGAGCAAAGAGTCGGCCATGGGAGGTCTCCTTTTGGATCACGCTTCGCACAGTTGCTGGAGCTCGGCCTTCGTCCGCTCGCGCATATACAGCGCGCCGGAGAAGCACTTCTGCACGCAGATGGAGCAGCCGATGCACTTGGAGGCGTCCGTGACGGGCACCTTGTCCTCGTCGAGGGTGATCGCCAGGTAGGGGCAGCGCGTGCAGTTGCCGCAATGCTCGCAGAGGTCCGCGTTCACCGCGGAGATCTTCTTGAGAGCGCTCAGCTCCATGAAGCCGGTGACCGGGTCGGGCAGGGCGCGGCCGATGAGCTCGCGCACCGACTTCAATCCCCGCTCTTGGAGCAGATGGCTTAAGCCCGAGTGGAGGTCGCCCGCCACGCCGTAGCCGTGCTTCATGACGATGGTGCAGAACTGCACCGTCTCCGCCCCCAGCGCGAGGAAATGCGCCGCCGATTTGTAGTCCATCGGCCCGCCGTTGCCGGACACCGTCACGCCCAGCTTCGAGACATTGGCGAGCGTCAGGTTGCTGATCGGGATGACGCCCTCGCCGCTCATGCCGACCACGACGCCCTCTTCCCACGTCTTCTTCTTCCCCTTGCGGAAGGCGAGGGTCGGGAAGGTATTGGCCAAGGTCACGCCGGCCTTCTTGCCCGGATGCTTGGCGAGGACCGCGCGGATCGCGGTGATGATCGGATAGATCGCCGTCACGGCCGCGGTCAGCTTGAAGAGCTTCGGCACGTTCGCGTCGCCGGCCTCCATCACCCAGCCGATGATCTTGGCCGTCAGCTCCGCGTCCTGGCTGACGATGTCGCCCTTGGTCCCGTCGCCGCCTTGGGGGCAGGAGAGGCTGTACTCGATGCCCATGACGCCGCAGCCCTCGAGCTTCTTCGTGTTCGATTGCCAGCCCTTGCGGTCGTTCTCGTCGTCGCCGGTCACCGGGCCGCCGGTCGAGGCCATGGTGAGCCGGTCCGGATACTCCTGGATCAGGCGCTCGATCTCGCGGCAGACGCGGCCGAGCGGATGGCCCGAGACGTTGTCGCAGTTCGCGTAGGTGTTCTGCGTGAAGGCGAACATGTACTCGGCGGGGATGTGGATCGGGATGTTGTCGAAGGCGGTCTTCATCACGCCGCCCGCCCAGCCGGCCTCGTACGCCTTCTTCATCTGGTCGTAGCCGTCCGACGGCGGCGCGGCGGAGAGGAGGAAGGGAGAGGGGATGCGGCGGCCGAAGAAGTCGGTCTCGAGGCTAACCGGCACCAGGTCCCGGCCCGGCAGCACCACGTGGCTCTTGGTGCGCTTGCCGAACTCCGGCTTCGGCTCTCCGGAGAGCCACGCGTCGATCTCGACGGCGGCGTTCTTCCCGGCCGCCGCCGCCTCGACCACGGTGGTCGGCCCGTTGACGGAGTCCCCGGCGTAATGCACGCCCTGGAGGCCGTTCGGCTTGAGGCTCGGCCGCGCGCCGATCGCCATGATGACGGCGTCGAAGTCCTTGCGCAGCTGCTCGGTGCCGGGGCAGTCCCTCATGAGGCTCGGCTGGAACTTCTTGCCCTTCGGGAGCTCCACCTTCAGGGTCTCCACTCCGGCCACCTTCTTGCCCGACTTGAGGATCTGCGAGACGCGCACGCGTCCGTTCACGGCCGCTCCGCACTCGATGAGGCCGGCCAGCTCCTTCTTCGTGAGCGGCATCTCGCCCAGCTTCTCCAAGGCGAACAGCTCGACGTGGGCCGCCCCGGCCTTGACCGCGGTCTCGGCGCAGTCGCAGGCGATGGCGCCGCCGCCG
>JAPLKK010000236.1:5486-11640 GCA_026388115.1 Elusimicrobiota bacterium
GGAGGGGCCGGCGAGGTAGTCCAGGCCCGCGCAAGCCAGCTCGGCGCCCGGGACCGGCAGCAGGATGGGGTTGTCGAGCCCGGTCGTCACGAGCACCGCGTCATAGTCTTTGCGCAAGGTCGCGGGGTCCGGCACTTTCTTGCCGAGCTTGAGGCTGATGTCGCCGAAGGCCTTGGCGAACTCGAGGTCGGTCTGCAGGACGCGCTTGTCGAGCCGGAAATCCGGGATGAGGCTGCACATGCCGCCCGGCTCCTTGGCGGAGTCGTACAGGTCCACCTTGTAGCCTTTCTGCGCGAGCACCGCGGCCGCTCCGTAGCCGGCCGGCCCGGCGCCGACGATGGCGACCTTCTTGCCGTTGGGCTTGGCGTGCTTGAATACCGGCATCACGCCGAGGTCCTTGGCCTTCTGGATGATGGTGGCCTGGATGGCGGGGATATTGAGCGGAGCGTCGAAGGTGCGGTGCGTGCACTCCTTCATGCAAAAGCGGTCGGGGCAGACCGCGCCGCACACCCCGCCCAAGGGGTTGGAGCCCATGATCTCGGCGGCCGCGCGCCGGAAATCGGACTTCTCACCGACCTTCGCGGCCATGATGAAGTCCGCGGGCGAGCAGTCGCAGGGGCAGCCTTTCTTGCAAGGCTTCTCCTCGCAGTACTCGCACTTGTCCAGCTCTTCCTTCAACTGGGCGTCGGAAAGAAAGACGGGGCTTTTCTTGGACATTGGACCTCTCGCGGTCGAGCGAGCGCTCGACGGCCGCCGCGAATTGTACATCTTTTCTCCAGGGCCCTCCTGCAAGGGGAACCGGGGCCGTTTCAGCGCGCGAAACGCAGCAGCGCGTGCGGCATGAACTGGACGAGCAGGGTGAGCCGGTTGGACAGCATCAGCACGCCGACCAAGACGAGCAAGGCCCCCGCGGCGATCTCCCCCCAGCGGATGTAGGCCTTGTAGCGTCCGAAGAAACGCAGGAAAGCGGCCGTGCCGAAGCCGGTGGCGATGAACGGGACGCCGAGGCCCATCGAATAGACGAACAGCAGGGCCATGCCCCGGCCGACCGAGCCCTCGCGCGCGGCCAAAGCGAGGATGCCGGCGAGGATGGGGCCGATGCAGGGCGTCCAGCCGAAGGCGAAGGCGAGGCCCATCACGAAGGCCCCCGCCGCCCCCGGGGCGACGCCGGTCGTCTGGAAGCGCTTCTCCAGATAAAGCCAGCGGATGGGCGTGACGCCCATCGTGTGCAGGCCGAACAGGATCACGACGGCCCCGGCGACGGTGTTGAAAACGTTGCGATAAGCGTCGAGCAGCCGGCCGACCGCCGAGGCGCTGGCGCCGAGCAGGGTGAAGATCAGCGCGAAGCCCAGTACGAAGGCGATCGCCGCCACGCCCGCCTTGCGCTGGGAGCCGCCGGCGCCCTCGGAAAGCTCCTCGAGGGACACGCCGGACATGAAGGAAACGTAGCCCGGCACCAGCGGCAGGACGCACGGCGACAGGAAGGAAACAACGCCGGCCGCGAAGGCCGTCAGCCAGGTGATCTCGTTCAAGTTAAAGCTTGGTATGCGCGCCGTCGCAGAAGGGCGGCTTGGCCGTGTGCTTGCAGCCGCACCAGGCCACCTTCTTCGGCGCCTCGATGTTCACGATCATCGGCTTCATGCCGGTGTTGAGCCGGCTGTGCGCGCCGTCGCAGTACGGCTGCTTCGCCGAGTGTCCGCAGGAGCACCACGCCTTGGTTCCCGCCGTCTCTTCTACGATGTACGGCCCCTTCTGAGCGATCTTTGGGTCTGCCATAGCGGTCAGTATACAAATCGTCCGGGGCGCTTTTCGCTTTCGCCGCCGGGCCAGAGGGGATGCGGGCCGTGGGGCTCGTCGCCCAGCAGCTCCGGCATCGTCCACAAGAGCTCCTCGCGGCTGAGGGCGGAGAGCGTCACCTCTCCCGTGTCCATGCGGATGGCGTCGACGGGGCAGGCCTCGACGCAGTAGCCGCAAAAGACGCAGAGGCCGAGGTCGATCTCGAAGCTCTTGGCGCGCTTCTCGACGATCACCGCGGGGCTGCCCTCGGCGCGGATGTGGATGCACTCGGCCGGGCAGATGGTCTCGCACATCATGCAGGCCGTGCAGCGAGGCGTGCCGTCATCGCGCTTGAGCAGGCGATGACGTGACCGCGCGCGTCGCGCGACGACCGCCGGATCCTCGGGGTACTGGATCGTCACGGCGCCCGGCGGGCCGCCGAGGCCGAGGGCGCGGCGCGTGTGGCGCCAAAGGTTGACGAAGAGATGCCGGAAGGTGATCGCGAGGCCAAGCCAGACCTCCACGACGTAGATGCGCTCGCGCAGGCCGAAAGGAGGCCGCTCGACGGCGCGGACCGGATGACGCTCCAAGCCCGCTGTTGTTTCCTCTCCCGCGTTCGGGAGAGGGTAGGGTGAGGGCGATCGCTGTTCGCTCATGAGAGTAGATACACCGCCCAGAGGGTGACGAAAGCGTTCGCCAAGGACAGCGGCAGCAGGTTCTTCCAGCCCAGGCGCAGGAGCTGGTCGAAGCGGAAGCGCGGCAGGGTCCAGCGGATCTGCATCAGCAGGAAGATCATCGCGAGCGTCTTGAAGATGAAGACGGCCACCTGGGCGAGGCCGAGCCACGGCTGGGGGATCGCCGCGATGCCGGGCACGTGCCACGCGCCGAGGAACAGCGCGGTGCACAGCCCGGAGAGCACGATCGTCTCGATGAAGTCGGTCATCATGAACATCACGAACTTCATCCCCGAGTATTCGGTGAAATAGCCGACGATCTCCGACTCGCCCTCGGGCACGTCGAAGGGGATGCGCTTGGTCTCGGCCGCGCCCGCGGCGAGGAAGAGCAGGAAGCCGAGCGGCTGGTACAGGATGCCCCAGCCGTGCTCCGCCTGCCAGCGTGCCGCGGCGCCCAGATCCAGCGTGCCGTACACGAACAGCACCGCCGCCAGCGTCGCGACCATCGAGACCTCGTAGGAGATCATCTGCGCCGCGCCGCGCAGGCCGCCCAGGAGCGCGTAGTTCGAGTTCGAGGCGTAGCCCGCCATCACGACGCCGTGGACGCCGAGCGACAGCATCCCGAGCATGAAGACGACGCCGGCCGAAAGGGGCAGCGGCTGCAGGGACCAGCTCCTGTCCGCGAAGACCACCGTGTCCCCGTAGGGCAGAGCCGCCAAGGCCGCCATGGAGAAGGCCAAGGACAACGTCGGCGCCAGGCGATGCCACGGCTGAAGGGCGAACGGCGGTTCGAAATCCTCCTTGGTCACCGTCTTGAGCGCGTCGGCGATGGGGTGGAACAATCCGATCAGGCGCAGGCCGAAGATCGACGCGCGGTTGGCGCCGATGCGGTCCTGCATGACGGCGCTCTGCTTGCGCTCGACCCACCCCAAGAGGCCGGAGATGCTCAGGCCGAAGCCCAGGGCCGCACAGACGAGGAGGAAGGACCAGAGCAGGTCGCTCACGCGCGGTCCCCCCCGCTCCCGGCGCCCGGCGGCCCCGACCCGGGGCCCGGCGCGCGCGCGAGGCGCTTGCCGTGCATGCCGAGGTCCTCGAACGCCATCGACGCGAAGGGCGGCTCGGCCTTCGCCAGCTCGGCGAAGACGCCGCCCGCGCTGGTCCAGGCCTGCGGCGCCTCCAGCGCCGCCAGCATGTCGCGGAATATCTCCCAGTCCGGCCGCGACTCGCCCAACGGCGGCACCGCGGCGCGGGAGCGCTGGACCTGCCCCTCGAAATTCGTGAAGGTCGCATCCTCCTCCGCGAAGGAGCATGCCGGCAGTACCCATTGCGCAGCCGTTGAGAAGCGGTTGGCGTGCGAGCCTTGGTACGCCGTGAAGGCCAGCCCCGAAAGGAGCTTCTCCGACCCTTTCCCCCACACCGCGAGCGGGTCCCGGTCGATGACGTAGAGGCCCCACAGCTTGCCGCCCTCGACCGCAGCCCGCAGCCCCCCCCAGGTCGTGTCCGGAATCCGAGCGCCGAAGCCGAGAGCAAGCGCTCCGATGTGGTTGGGCACGCGCTCCTTGCGGCGCAGGACATCGTCCCCCTCGCCCAGCTGGTCGGGGCCGGGGGCCGCGAGCAGCATGCCGCAATGCAGGGTCTCCACGAAGAGGCGCCTGGCGGCGAAGAGGTCCTCGTTGGAGAGCGTTCCGCTGAGCACCACCGCCAGGCCTTGTGGCCCCTTGGCCTTGACCAGCGCCGACAGCTCCTGCGCCGCCCGCGCCGCCGCCTCCTTGGCGGCGACGGCCTCGGGTCTGCCGTCAACGAGCCGGCTCGCGAACTTGAGGCGCAGCCTGGAGTCGATCTGCTTGTAGGAGTAGCGCCCTTCGTCACACATCCACCAGGCGTTGACCTCGGGGTTGTGGCGAGGCTTGAAGCGCACCACGCGCTCGTCGGGCGTGTGCCACGGCCGGCGGTTGTTGGCGTGCAGGTCGATGGAGCAGCCGCGGGCGCAGGTGGTGCACAAGGAGGGCGTCTCGTCGAGGTACCACACGCGCACCTTGAACCGGAAATCCTTGTCGGTGAGCGCGCCGACCGGGCAGACATCCACGATGTTGCCGGAGTAGGGGTTGTCGACGCGGCGTCCCGGGTAGGGGGCCAGCACGTCGTGGTCGCCGCGGTTGAAGATGCCGAGCTCGTTGGTCTTCGTCACCTGGCTCAAGAAGCGCGTGCAGCGGGTGCAGAGGATGCAGCGCTCCTGGTCCAAGACGACAGTAGGGCCGATATCGAGGCGCTTCTCCTTATGCAGCTTGTCCTCGCGCACCGCGCTGCGGTACAGCCCGTAACGCATGTAATAGTCCTGCAGGAAGCATTCGCCCGCCTGGTCGCACACCGGGCAGTCGAGCGGATGGTTGGCGAGATGGAACTCGAGCGAGGAGGCCTGCGCCTTGCGCGCCCGCGCCGTGTCCGACTTCACCACCATGCCGGCCTTCACCGGCAGCCGGCACGAGACCATCGGCTTCGGCGCTCCCTCCACCTCGACCATGCACAGCCGGCACACGCCGGGGTTGCCCAGCCCCGGGTGGTAGCAGTAATGGGGGACCTCGATGCCCGCTGCCTTCGCCGCATCGATGACCAGGGTCCCTTCCACCGCTTCGAGCTCGCGCCCGTCGAGCGTGAACTTGACCTTGGGCTTGTCCGGCATCAGACCCTCACCCCTGACGGAAGCTTCCCCGCTCCGACCTCGACGCCGGGCGAAGGCGCGGCGACGATCTTCTTCTTCACCCGCGCCTCGAACTCCGGCCGGAACTTGGCGATGATCGCCTTGGCGACCGGGCCGATCGTCTCTCCGAGGGCGCAGATGGGCGTGCCGGTCACGTTGTCGCCGATGCGGACCGCGTTGTCGATGTCGGGGGCGTATCCCTCGCCGCGCGCCAGCCGCGCCAGTATTCGCGTCACCCAGCCCGAGCCCTCGCGGCAGGGCGTGCATTGCCCGCAGGACTCGTGGGCGAGGAAGCGCTCGATGATGTAGAGCACCTCGACCATGTCCGCGGTGTCGTCGAGGACGATGACGCCGCCGGCGCCGAGAAAGGTCCCCAGCCCTCGCATGCTGTCGAAATCCATCTTGGCGCCTTGCGCCTCGACGGCGGTGAGGATGGGCGTCGAGGTGCCGCCCGGGATGACCGCCTTGAGCCGACGGCCTTCCCGCACGCCGCCGGCCGCGTTGATGATCTCCATCAGCGGCGTCCCCATCGGGAACTCCCGGGTGGTTGATGTGGCCGCTGACCGAGTAGACCCCGGTGCCGCCCGAGCGCGCCACACCGAGCTTGGCGACCGCCTCGCCTCCGCGGGCGAGGATCGCCGGCAGCATCATGAGGGTCTCGATATTGTTGACCACCGTCGGGCAGCCGAACAGGCCCGAGACGGTCGGGAAGGGCGGGGGCTGGCGCGGCCAGGCCTTCTTGCCCTCCATCGTCTCCAGGAGCGCGGTATCGAGCCCGGAGATGTACGCGTTGGCGCCGCGCATGATCTGGGTGTCCACCGCGAGCAACCCCGCCTCTTTCGCCTCGGCCAAGGCCTTCTGGAGGATCCGGTACTGCGCAAGATACTCGCCGCGGATGAAGATGAAGGCGCGGTCGGCCCGGATGGCGCGCGCGCAGATCTGGATGCCTTCCAGCAGCGCGTGCGGGTTGCGCTCGCCGAGCGCGCGGTCCTTGAAGCACGCGGGC
>JAPLKK010000236.1:11698-16521 GCA_026388115.1 Elusimicrobiota bacterium
AGGCGGGGGGCCCCGCCTTCTGGGGCGGCACGGTCTCCCATTTCCCGCCGGTCGGAAATCCCGCGCCGCCGAGGCCGCGCAGGTTCGACTTCTTCACCTCCGCCGTGATGGCGGCGGGCTCCATGCCCTTGGCCTTCTCCCAGGCCGACCAGCCGCCGTGCTTGCGATAGCCCGCCAGCGTGTGCAGCTCCGGGTCTGAGAAATGCTCGGTCAAGAGCCGCGTCGGCTGGAGCATGGCGCCGCGCTCCTCGAAGTGCGACGGCCGCGCCGCGAGGCCGGGGCTGGGGGCCTTGCCTTGCTTCACCAGAGGGATCAGCTTGTCCAGCATCTCCTCCGTGGCCGCTCCCTGCAGCTCGTCGTTGACGGAGACGGCCGGCGCCATGTCGCAGGCGCCCAGGCACTCGGCCTGCTCCCAGGAGGCCTTCCCGTCCGGCGTGGCGCGCCCCTCAGGCACGCCGAGCTCGCGCTCCAAGCGCTCCTGGACGCGTTTGGCGCCGGCCAAGCAGCAGCTCACGTTGCGGCAGACCGACACGCGGGCGGCGCCCGCCGTGTCGCGGGTGAAATAGGGATAGAAGGTGGAGACCTCCCGCACCTGCGTGGGCGGCAAGCCGAAGATGCGCGCGACCTCGCGCTCGTCCTCGACCGTGATCCGTCCGTGCCAGTCCTGCACCTCGCGCAAGGCCTCGATGAGCCCCATGCGCGGCGCGAAATAGCGCTTCGTCCAGGCCTCGAGCCGCCCCAGCTGCTCGGGCGTGAAAGGCTCTTTCCCCCTCCCCCCTTGTGGGGGAGGGCCGGGGCGGGGGGTCATCGGTCCAGCTCTCCCGCGATCATGTTCACCGATCCAAAAGTGGCGATGATGTCGGCGATGTTCCCGCCGATGAGCATCTTGGGCAGGGCCGCCATGATGAACAGGCACGGCGGCCGGCAGCGCACGCGATAGGCGCGGTCGGAGCCGTCGGAATAGATGTGGAAGCCCAGCTCGCCGTTGCCCCCTTCGACCGCCGCGTACGCCTCGCCCGCGGGCGGCCGGATGCCGCGGCCCCACATGATGATCTCGAAATGCCGCATGAGGCCTTCGATGGAGCCGTAAGTCTCCTCTTTGGGCGGCAGGTCGAAGCGCGGCTCCTGGGCCAGCACGTCGCCGTGCGCGGCGCGCGCCTGGCCTTCGAGGTTCGCGGCGACTTTCGCCGTGCTGTCCCATATCTTTCCGATATTGCCGCGCTTGCCCTCGTCCACCATGACGTTGGCCTCGATGAGCTCCGCCTCTTCGAGCGAGTGCTTGCCGGCAGGCAGCTGCTTGAAGCACTGCTCCACGATGCGCATGGACTGCTCCATCTCCGCCATCCGCACGAGGTAGCGGTCGAGGTTGTCTCCGCGGGTGCCGACGGGCACCTCGAAATCGACGCGGTCGTAGACCAGGTACGGCTGGGCGCGGCGGACGTCGTAAGGGACGCCGGTCGAGCGCAGGAACGGCCCGGTGATGCCGTAGGCGAGCGCGTCGGCCGCCGAGATGACGCCGGTCTTGTTCACCCGGTCGTAGAAGATGCGGTTCTTGGTGAGCAGGCCGTCCACTTCGCGCAGGATCCCGCGCACGCCCGCGAACGCCGCGAGCAGCTCGGCCTCGAAGCCCGGAGGCAGGTCGCCTTTCACGCCGCCGACGCGCGTATAGCTCGTGGTGACGCGCGCGCCTGTCAGCTTGTCGACGAGCTGGTACATCGTCTCGCGCGCTTTCATCATGTAAAGGAAGACGGTGAAGGCGCCCAGCTCCATCGCCGAGGCCGCGACGCAGGTCAGGTGGTCGGTGACGCGCGAGACCTCGCAGGCGATGGTCCGGATGTACTGGCCGCGCTCGGGGACGTGGAGGCCGCACAGCTTCTCGACCGCCATGCAGTAGCCGACGTTGTTGATCAAGGGGGAGACGTAGTTGAGCCGGTCGGTCCACGGGATGACGTTGTTCCAGACCTCGGTCTCCGCGTGCTTCTCGAAGGCGCGATGCAGGAACCCGATCTCGACCTCGGCATCCCGCACCTTCTCGCCCTCCAGCTCCAGCAAGAGCCGGATGACGCCGTGCATCGCCGGGTGCTGAGGCCCCATGTTCAGGTAGTACGAGCGCTTCTCGCGGCCGGCCGCTGGCGGAATGTCGACGGGTTTGCGCCCCATGGAGAACAGGCCCTCGTTCTCGGTCCGCGATATCTCGCGCGGCAGGGTCATTCGACGAGCCCCGGGTCGGTGACCCTCGGCCGGAGCTGTTCGGGCGCGATGCGTCCCTCGGGCGCCGGCAGCGGCGCGACGAGCGGCTGGCGCTTCGCGATGGGGTAGTCTTTGCGCAGGGGGTGTCCCTTGAACTCCTCGTAGAGCAGCAAACGCTTGAGGTCCGGCCGGTTGTTCGGCTTGACGCCGAACATGTCCCACACCTCGCGCTCGAGCCAGTCGGCGCAGGGCCATAGGTCGCGGACCGACGGCGGTCCTGCCTCGCCGTCCGAAACGCGGCATTTGAGCGCCGCGCGGCCCTCGACGAGTCCGGACTTCTCGTCAAGCCTCATGAGCCGCCAAGTCAGCTCGAAGCGGCCGTCGGTCTGCGTGCGGCGCTCGTGCTCTCCGCCCTGGGTGGCTTGGCAGGGGTCCCACACCCCGGCCCAATGTCCCCCTGGCCATTTCAAGAGGTCCGCCGCCGTATGGTCGACGAGGACGTTGAAGCCGAGCGTGCCTTTGAACAGCTGGAGCGCCTCGCGCACCCGCCCTTTCGCCACCTGCGCCCACAAGTCGTGTCCCACGCCGCCCGCCGCCAGGACGTCGGCGCCGAGCGCGGCCTTCAGCGCGTCTAGGAGTTCGGTCTCGGTCATCGTATCGGCGGCCTCAGCGTGCCCGGCTTCGGGTGCAGACCCTGTCGCTGGATCTTCTCCTGAAGGAGCATCAACCCCTGTAGGACGTTCTCCGGCCGCGGCGGGCAGCCGGGGATGTAGAGGTCCACGGGGATGATGGTGTCGATGCCCTGCACGGTCGCGTAATCGTCGTAGAAGCCCCCGGTGCAGGTGCACACGCCGAACGCCACGACCCATTTGGGCTCCATCATCTGCTCGTAGATCCGTTTCAAGATCGGGGCGATCTTCTGGCTGGTGGTGCCCACGACCATCAGCACGTCGGCTTGCCGGGGCGAGAACCGCGGAAAGCCCGCACCGAAGCGGTCCATGTCGTAGTGGCCCGACGCGACGGACATGTATTCCATGCCGCAGCAGGCGGTCACGAACGGATACTGGAAGATGGAGTACTTGCGGGCCCAGCCGATGGCCGCGTCGAGGCGGCTGGTCAGCACGCCCGGCGGCCCCGAGCCCTGGGTCAGGGCCCCCGACCCGGGGCCCGGCGTCTGCGGGTCCCTCTCGTCCGTCATGGCTCGAGCGCCCCCTTGCGCCAGACATAGGCCAGCGTCAGCCCGATAAGAGCCAGGAACACGCTGACCGAGATCATCGGCGCCAGCGATAGCCGCCCCCGGTTGAGCACCCACGGCAAGAGCAATGCGAGGTCGATATCGAAGACGACGAAAAGGACGGCGAAGCGGTAGTAGCTCGCCGTCATGCGCCCGCCCGCGTAGCCGAAGGTCGGCATGCCGGTCTCGTACGGCGCCCCCTTTTGCCCGACGAGGTTGCGGCGGGGCCCGAGCAGGACCGACGCCTTGGAGAACGCGAAGGCGAGGAGCGCGACCAGTGCCAAGTCGATGAGCAATGCCATGTCAGCGGTTCAGCCACTCCGCGGCCAATTGCCAGGCGCCGGGCCACAGTCCGAGCAGCAGGGTCGGTATGGCGCACGCGAAGGTCAAAACGCGCGCGCGGGGACCGAGCGGTCCTGGGTCCTCGGCCGTCTCAGGCCCCGGCTCAGCCAGATACAGGTCCCGGATCAGCGCGAAATAGTAGCCGAGCCCCACGATGCTGTTCGCGGCCGCCACGGCGGCGAGCCACGCTCCGCCCGCCTTGATGGCGTCCCAGAAGACGAAGAACTTGCCGAGGAACCCTCCCGTCGGCGGAACGGAGGCTAAAGACAAGAGCATCAGAGCCAGGAACGCGGCGATCGCCGGGCTTCGCTTCGCGAAGCCCGCCAGCTGCCGCCGCTCGCGCAGGTTGCCGAGCCGCAAGGCCAGGAAGGCGCCGGTGCTCATGAACAGGTAGGCCGCCGCGTAGACGTATACCGCCGCGGACATCGGAGCCAAGCCGGCGACCGGGCGCAAGACCGACCAGGCCCACACCCCGAGGAGCAGGTAGCCCACGTGCGCGATGGAGGAGTAGGCCAGGAGGCGCTGCAGGGACGTCTGGCGCAGGGCGAGGAGATTGCCGGCCGTCATCGTCACCACGCTCACGGCCGGCAGCCAGCTTGCGAAGCCGCCCGAGGCCGGGGGCAGGAGCATGAGGACGCGGAAGAGGAACACGAGGCCCGCCGACTTGACCCCGGTCGAGAAGAAGCCCACCAGCTCCGGCGCGGCGGCCTCGTAGACGTCGGGAAGCCAGAAGTGCAGCGGCACCGCGCCGACCTTGAACAGCGCGCCGGCGCCCATGAGGGTCAGCGCCAGCTCGAGCCGCGGCGAGCTGACGTCCGCCGGGTCCATCGCGAGGCTGCCGGTCAGGCCGTAGAACAGCGACACGCCGAACAGGAACAGCGCCGAGCCCACCGAGCCGGCGAAGAAATACTTGATGGCCGCCTCGAGCGACTTCTTGTCGCGGCGCAGACGGTAGACGAGGAGATACGACGGCAACGACATCAGCTCCAGGCCGAGGAAGAACACCACCAGGTGGTTCGCCGCCGCGAGGACGAGCATGCCGACGAGCGCGCTCGCC
>JAPLKK010000236.1:16622-25441 GCA_026388115.1 Elusimicrobiota bacterium
GCGAGGAGGAATATCGCCTGCCACAGCACCGCGAAGCCGTCTTGCCGGAGCAGGGCGCCCTCGGGCGCGCCGGCGGGCTTGAGGGCGGCGAGGGCGGCGACGATCGACAGCAGCAGCAGGCCCCGGCCGTAGCGCGCCGGCCGGTCCCCCGGCAGGCGGGCCAGACCGACGAGCAGTATCGCGCCGAGGCCGTAGGCCATGAAGGCGGCCGGGTGCGCGTAGAAAGCGGGCAGGCCGATCATCATCGCACGGCCACCAGGGGACTCAGGCTCGGCTCCAGGAGCCGGATGACCGGCTGGGGGTAGAGCCCGAGCCACAGGATCAGCGCGCACAGCGTCCACAAGATCGCGCGCTCGCTCATCACGAGGTCCGTCATCTTCGGCGTGGCCGAGCCCTCCCCCGCCGGCGCCCAGAACACGCGCTGGAAGGCGGGCAGGGCATAGGCCGCGGCGAGCACGCCGCCGAGGACGCCGAGCGCGGCGAGGGGCAGCGACACGCGCGCCATCCCGGTCAGGGACATCATCTCGCCCACGAAGCCGTTCAACCCCGGCAGTCCGATGGAGGACAAGAGCACGAAGGCGAAGAAGAATGCGAGGCGCGGCGCGACCGCGTCCAGGCCGCCGAAATCGGCGACGCCGCGGCGGTGGACGCGGTCGTAGATCATGCCGACCATGAGGAACAGCGCGCCCGTCGACAGCCCATGGTTGATCATCTGCAGGCTGGCGCCGGCCAGGCCGTCGCCGGTCAGCGAGTACATGCCGACGAGGCAGAAGCCCAGGTGGCTGATGCTGGTATAGGCGATGAGGCGCTTGAGGTCGGTCTGGACCATGGCGCACAGCGCGCCGTAGAGGATGTTGGCCACGCCGAGCGCGCCGAGCCACGGCAGGGCCGCGGCCGAGATGTCCGGGAACACCGGCAGCAGGATGCGCAAGAAGCCGTAGACTCCCGCTTTGAGCATCACCCCCGCCAGGATGACCGACCCCGCGGCCGGCGCTTCGGTGTGCGCGTCCGGCAGCCAGTTGTGCAGCGGCAGCAGCGGGATCTTCACCGCGAAACCGAGCGCGATGGCGGCGTAGATCCACGCCGCCGCTCCCCGAAGCGGCGAGCCCGGGAGCGCGAACGGCGTGCGGACGAGGTCGGGGATGTCCCAGCTCCACGCGCCGGTCGCCTGGTGGTGGAAGGTCGGCAGGGCGATGAAGCCCACGAGAAGGAACAAGCTCCCGAGGAAAGTGTAGAGGATGAACTTGAATGCCGCGTGCCGCCGCCCGGACGAGCCCCAGATGCCGATGATGAAGAACATCGGGATCAGGATCACTTCCCAGAAGATATAGAAGAAGAACAGGTTCTGCGAGACGAACAGGCCGAGCAGCCCGGATTCAAGGGCCAAAAACGAAGCCCAGTAGCCGTTCGGATGCTCGCCGGGAACGGCCAAGGCCAGGAAGGTGAGCAGGGTGGTGAGCCAGCAGAGCGCGAGCGAGAGCCCGTCGACCCCTACGCGGTACCGGATGCCCAAGACCGATGCGGGGCACATCTCCTCGAGCCGCAGCGTTCCGATCTGCGCGCTGAAGGGCGCCATCAGCCAGAGCGAATAGGCGAGGAGGAAAGCGGTCGAGACCAGCGCGACGGCGCGGGAGGCGCGGGGCGTCGGGACGAGCCAGGCGCACAGGGCCGCGGCCGCGGGGAAGAGCCAGAGGAAGGTCAGCGCACCCATGCCAACCTCAATAGGAACAACGCCGCCGCCGCGGCCATCCACCCAACATACTGGTTGAGAAGGCCGCGCGAGAGCCCCGAGACGCCCTCGGACAGACCGATGAAGGAATCCGCCGCCGCTTCCATGAAGCGGTCCCACGTCCTCAAGTCGAAAGTCCAGCCGACGAAGTTCGCGAGGGCGGCCACCGGCTGGACCACGCAGCCCATCACGAAAGGCTGCCAGCCGAAATCGGCGTCGAAAGCGCGCTCAAGGCCCGGCCGGCGCTTGCGCCACTGCCAGTCCCAGGACGGCTTCGCCATCGCGAGGTACCACGAGGCGCCGATGCCCGCCAGCGCCGCGGCGAGCGCGGCCGCGCCTAGGCCCCAGTCGAAAGGCGCGTGTGGGAAAGGCTCGCCGCGCCACAAGGGAGCGGCGAGGATGAGGCGGTGCAGGACGCCGGTGGGCACGACCGCCAAGCCGATGAGCGCGGAGAAGAAGGCGAGCGCCGCGACCGGCCATTCGAGCCACGGGTCGGAGTGGTGAGCGTGCGGGTCCGATGAACCCTCACCCCGGCCCTCTCCCGTCGAAGACGGGAGAGGGAGGGAGTCGGGCTGCTCAGGCCGCTCGCCGAAGAACGTGAGCCACGCCATGCGGCCGATATAGAGGCCCGAGCCCACGGCGACGAGCGCCGCGCACGCGCCGAGGATGGCGCTGCGATGGACGGCCGCCTCGAAGATCAGGTCCTTGCTGAAGAAACCGGCGGTCGGCCCGCCCGCCTCGTCGACGCTGGCGGTCGACTTGCCGATGTGGTGCAAGACGTTGCCCGCGCACAAGAACAGCGTCGCCTTGAAGAAGCCGTGCATCACCAGGTGCGCCGTCGCCGCGTAGGCGTTGCCCGCGCCCAAGGCGAGCATCATGAGCCCGAGGTGGCTCACGGTCGAGTAGGCAAGGATGCGCTTCAGGTCCTTCTTGGTGAAGGCGAGGACGGCCGCGCCGAGGGCGGTGAAGGCGCCGGTCGCCGCGATCCAATCGAGCACGCCCGGCACGCGCTCCAGGATGGGCCAGGAGCGCGCCATGAGGAACACGCCCGCGGTCACCATCGTCGCGGCGTGCATCAAGGCCGAGGTGGGCGTCGGGCCTTCCATCGCGTCCGGCAGCCAGATGTATAGCGGGAACTGGGCGGACTTGGCGCAAGCCCCCATGAACATG
The DNA here is from genome assembly GCA_026388115.1 of Elusimicrobiota bacterium. Lineage (GTDB taxonomy): Bacteria > Elusimicrobiota > Elusimicrobia > UBA1565 > JACRDR01 > JAPLKK01. The sequence goes on from JAPLKK010000236.1 coordinate 19,522, forward strand.
AGCCCGGCGATCCAGGCGAGGGTGCTCTGCGGGATCCGGTCGAGGCGCGCGAACACCTCCGTGAAGCGCAGCGTGCCCGCCGAGCGCGCCAGCAGGAAGATCGCGAACAGGAAGCAGACGTCGCCCACGCGGTTGGTGAGGAAGGCCTTGAGGGCCGCGCGCCGCGCCGACTCGCGCTCGCGCCAGAAGCCGATGAGCAGATACGAGGCGAGGCCCACGCCTTCCCAGAACAGGTAAAGCTGGAGGTAGTTGTTCGAGAGCACCAAGCCGATCATCGAGAACAGGAAGAGGTGGAAGTACAGGAAGAAGCGCGAGAATCCCGGGTCGCCGCGCATGTAGCCCACCGCGTAGGCGTGGATCAGGCCGCTCACCAAGGTGACCATCGCGAGGACCGCCGCGCCGAGCCCGTCCACGCGCAGGCCGAAATCGACGGAAAGCCCCCCGGGGCCGGGCCCCCCCGCCGACATCCAGGTCCACAGCGTCCGGTCGAGCGCGGGCGCGCCGGCCAGCATCTGGGCCGCCAGCCACCACGAGGAGGCGGTGACGACGGCGCAGGAAAGGAGGATGGGCCAATGCGTCGAGCCCGGCCCGCAGTGCGGGCTCCATGGCTTGCGCCGATGGAAGAAGGCGAAGCCCGCGGCGAGCGCCGCCAGCGGGGCCACGAGGCATACGAGCGCCGCCCGCGTCACCCTTCCAGCTCCCGCACCGAGTCGGTATCCGGCTCGGCCAGGCGGTTGAGCGCGAGGATGAGGGTCAAGCCCACCACCGCCTCCGCCGCGGCCGCCGCGAGCACCCACAAGGCCGACGTCCAGCCCGCGGCGTCGCTCCACTCCCGGCCGTAGAAGACGAAGTTCAGGTTGGCCGCGTTGATCATGAGCTCCAGGCCGAGCAGCATCGCCAGGAGCTGGCGGCGCAACAGCAGCGCGGCCAAGCCGCACAAGAAGAGCAGGACCGACACGAGCCAGACGACGCGGTCGGGCGTCACACCACCGCCAAGGACGCCGCGAGGATCAACAGGCCGACCAGCTCGGTCACCCCGGCGTAGCGATTGAAGAGGAGCCACGACATCTGCCGCTCCACTTGCGCCGCGCTGAGCGTGAACTCCCCCGTGGGCAGAGGCGCGCCCTCGTAGAGAAGCACGACCAGGAACTCGGCGAGCAGGACGCCGAGGATGAGCGCCACCGCCGCCGGCGGCGCGTCGTAGCTCGCCCAAAGCGTAGAGAAGCGGGGAGGGGCGGCCATGATGGCGATGATGATGAGGACCATGATCGCGCCGGCGTAAACGAGGATCTGCATCATCGCCAGAAGCTGGGCGCCCATGGAGAAGAACATCCCCGCGAGCTGGGCCAGGACGATCAGAAGGCACATCGCGCTGCCGAAGAGGGTGCGCTGCAGCAGCATCAGGACCGCGAAAATGACGGCGAGCCCTCCAAAGATCGCCAAGGGGACCGCCGTCATCGGGGGACTAAATTAGCGTTTTTCCGCAGGGGGTCGCAAGCGACATTTGTGTAAGAAAAGCGTAATACCCGCAAGCAATACTCTTGCCGGGACCTGTTTGCGGGGATACACTCACAGTGCACCCTCTTAGGGAATTTATATATATGCGCGGTTTCGACTGCCGCCGGTTGATTTTTGCCGTTTTGATCCTGCTCGTCGCTGCGGCGGCTGGCGACATGATCGATCGCGGACCCAAGCCCGGCGAATTCTTCGACGAAGACGGCCCCCATGGCGGCGGCGGGGCCGCTCCCGCGGAGGCTGAGACCGGGTCCGAGGAAAAGCCCCCGCCGCGGGCGTACGTCTACGGCCTGCCGCCCCATCCGAGACTGCTCCGCCCGGCCGCCGCGCAAGCGCCGATGGCGCAGGCCCCGATGCCCGGTGCGACCCAAGTGTTCATGGGCAGCAATGACAATGGGGGCTACCACCCGCCCGATACGATGGGCGCGGTCGGCCCCAACGGCATTTTCACCGTGAGCAACAACAATATCCGCTACCTCAACCGGTCCGGCGGCATCGTGTGGGGCTCGAGCTTGAGCAGCTTCTTCCCAGTGGTCGGCGGCACGTTGGCGTATGACCCCAAGGTCTATTACGACGCTACCTCCGCGCGCTTCTTTGCCGTCGCGCTCGACGCCGCCGGGACCGCGAACAGCAGCCTGCTGATCGCGGTCAGCCAGAATTCAAACCCGGGCCAGTACCAATGGTACACGTGGAGGGTCCCATACGGCGGCACCGGGGCGGGGAACTGGATCGACTATCCTTCCATCGGCATCAGCAGCAATTGGTTCGCGTTCTCAGGCACCGCCTTCCAGATCAATTCACCCTACGGCTATCAAGGCGTGGACATGTACCTCTTCAGCAAGTCCGTGTTGGTCAACGGCACATGGAACAACGCGATCGACAACGTGAACGCCAGGTGGTTCGGACTCAACTGGGATACCCACCTATATCTGCCGACACTCAACGGATACGACCAAGGCTTCGTCCTGATGCCTTCGATCGATTACGACGCCGCCGATTCCGACCTCTGGTTCGTGCAGGGCAACTGGTGGAACGGCACCGACGGCACCCGCTCGCTGCGCTTCTTCAAGCTCACCGGCGCTCCACCCGTCAGCAACGCCGTCTTCGCCGCCACCTGCCCTGGCAACGATTGCGCCGCCGCCGACGGCACCGCGAACGCCGGCCTGCTCAACAACATCCACGATTCCAACGGGGATATGCCCCCGGCGAAGCCCACCCAAGATCAAATTTCCGGCGCTCCGCAGAGGGACAGCACCTCGACGGTCCACATCGGCGATGACCGCATCGAGAGCGTGGTGCTGCGCAACCACAAGCTGTGGGTCACGCAGAACGTGGGCTGCGACGGGACCGCGGGCTGCGGCACGCCCAAGGGTCAGAGCACGTCTTGGCGCGCGGCGGTCGCCTGGTACTGCTTCCAGACCGGCGGGAACGGGGCCGATACTTCGGGCGGCAACAAGTCGTCGGTCTGCAATTCCCAGGGGCAGCAAGGCTTCATCGACGACGCATCGGGCAGTCCGATATTCTATTACTTCGGGTCGATCGCCGTCGACGCCAACGACAACGTCGCCCTCGGCTTCTCCGGCTCCTCCGCCAATCAGTACGTCGGGGCCTTCATCAGCGGGCGCTACAACACCGATACGGTCGGGACGATGCGGACTCCCACCCAGTATCAGGCCGGGGCCGATTGTTATTACTGGGCTTCGGGCAGCGGCGGCACCATCACGAACTGCGGCGCCATCAACTGGAAAGCGCCCGTGGGCACGAACCGCTGGGGCGACTTCAGCGCGACGATGGCCGATCCGGCTCAGACGGGGGTCTTTTGGACCGTGCAGCAGTTGGCCGCGGCGCGGATCGGCTCGGGCCTCACGGCCACGAGCCAGTGGGTCACTTCGTGGGCGCAGTTCACGCTGTCCCCGCCGCTGGGCGGGGCGCCTTCCAACTTCGCCGGCGTCCCGCAGAGCCAGAGCCAGATCAACTTCTCCTGGACCGCGCTGCCCGACGCGGTCAGCTACAACTACAACACCGCCCTGGACGGAAGCGGCAAGTGCCAGGCCGGCACGAATACCACCTTGACGTCCTTCTCCGTCACGGGCCAGGCCGCGAACACCTCGGTCACGCGCTGCGTCTCCGGGGTGAACGCGAACGGCGTCGGCCCCGGAGTCCTCTTTACCACCGCGACCTTCGCCCAGACGGTCGCCGTGGGGACTCTCGACGTCCCGGCCTGTTCAGGCACGAACAACTGCCTCATCACCGCGAGCTATACGGCCGCCTGCAACTCGGCGGCCTCGGGGTACATCGCGGAGGCCCATCTCGCCGCGGACTACTCCGACGCCTCCGCGGCGACCGCGGTGACGAACAACTCCTGCACCGGCAGCCTCACGATCTACGGGCTGAAGGAGCTCACGGGGTACTACGTCCGCGTCGGCGCGCTCAATTCGCGGGGCAACGCGCAGTACGCCAATTTCGGCTTGGTCGCCACGAAGGCGTACCTCGTGGCCCCGAACGTCCTGGCGCCCTCGGCGGTGTCGTCGACGTCCATCCAGTTCAACTGGGGCCGCGGCACGAACCCTGCCACCGCGCAGTTCGTCGCCCAGCTCTCCGTCAGCAATGCCGTCGACGGCAACGGCAAGTTCACGACGATCAATTTCTCCAGCGCCACCGGCAACCTTTTCGCCGTCTTCAATGGCCTGTCGCCGAACACCCTCTACTATTTCCAGGTGCAGGCGGTGAACGGTCCATGGGCGACCCCCTCCTCCACGCCGACCTTGGCGGCCGTGCCGTCGAGCGTGGCGCTCGCCGGGCCGACGAACACGGTCGCGACGCTGAGCTGGGGCGCGGGCTCCGACGCGTCGCATCCGAACCCCGGCGACACCAACTACGAGGCGGACGCCTCGCTCACCTCGGACTTCTCGAGCGGCGTGACGAAGATCGTGACCACGGCCCACACGGCGACCACCAGCGCCAGCGTGCATTTCGCCGCGTTCCCCGCCTCGCCGCCGTCCGCCTCGTGCGAGGGCTTCGAGATCGACGCCGCCCTCGACCCCGCCTTCAGCGTAGGCGTGGTCACGAACAGGTCGCTCGATCCCACGATCACCACCCTGGGAGTCGATGGATTGACGAACACCGCCGTCTACTACATCCGGATCGCGCCGCTCGGCCCGGGCCTTCAGGCCAACAACTTCACCGTGCTTGGGACGACGGCGACGCCGCACGCCAACATGTCCAGCGCGCCGGTCGCGGCGTCGGGGCCGACGGTGATCACCGTCACGCCCTCATCCCCGCAGGCGACGAGCATCGCGCTGACCATCCCCCAGGGAGCCCTCCCCACGGGGACGCAGGTCCAGATCAACGCGAGCCTCAACTACCTGCCTCCGGTCGACGGACGCACCAACGGCGCGGTGCTCATCCCCCTCGGCACGCTGATCGGCGTGGATGTGAACGCCGCGGGCTTGCAGCCCTCGGCTCCCGTCCCCCTCGTCGTGACCTATGACCCGGCGCTGATCCCGCCCGGGCGCGATCCGATGGACCTGCGCATCGCGATGTACGACGCGGCGCTAAGCGGCACCTGGGTGACCCTTCCCACCCAGGTGGACACCGTCCACCACACGCTGACCGCCCACCTGTCGCACTTCTCGCTGTACGCGCCGTTCTTCGTGCTCGGCGCCTCGGACTGCGACGGCGTGAAGATCTATCCGACGCCGTTCAAGCCGGGCTCCGGCACCGAGTACGACTGGCCCGCCGTCCATTTCGAGAACACCCCGGACGGCGGCACCGTGCAGGTCTTCACGCTCCGCGGCGAGCTGGTCTGGGAAGGCACGGCTTCGGGCGGGGACGTGCTGTGGGACGGCAAGAACCGCTGCGTCCACCCGGTGGCGACGGGCGTGTATCCGGTCTCCATCGGCCTTCGGAGCAAGCGCTGCCTCAAGCGCGTGGTGGTGGTGCGATGAGGGGCGCGTTCGGCGCGGGGGCCGTTTTGGCGCTGGCCGCTGCGTTCGCGCGGCCCGCGGCGGCGGTGCCGACGAACACGGGCGGCAACACCGCGGAATTCTTGACCCTCGGCGCCGGCGCGCGGGCGCTCGGCATGGGCGACGCCTACGGCCCTGTCGCCGAGGGGCCGGATGCGATGTACTGGAACCCCGCCGGCCTCGCCGCCCTCACCCAGCCGGAGATGAGCTTCACCCACTCCGAGATGAACACGTTCTTCCGGCACGAGTACGCCTCCTACGCCCATCCGGTCGAAGCGCTCGGCGGGACGATGGGCGGGGCGGCGACGGTCTGGTCGATGGACCCGATCCAAGGGCTCAACTATGCGGGCCAGCAGACCGGCGCTTTCGCGCCCCACAGCGAGGCTTTCTCCATCGGCTTCGCCAAGTCCTTCTGGGAGCACAACGACATCCCGACGCGC
>JAPLKK010000204.1 GCA_026388115.1 Elusimicrobiota bacterium
CGTGCTGAGGTCGACCACCGAGCCCGCCCGCATCTCCGGCCCGGTCGAACGGGAAGCGGACGTGCGCTCCCTGCGTTACGGGACCGTAACTCTGAAGGAGGACTTGCGCCGCGCGCTCGCGGACCGGCGCGAAGCGCTCATCAAGAGAAAGAGCCGGCCCAACATCGTGATCGTCCTCCTCGAATCCGTCGGCTCCGCGCAGCTCGCGCCCGCAGGCCGCTTGGACCCGCATCTGACTCCGTCGCTGTTCGGGCTGAGCCGCCACGGCGTCCTGTTCCCGTCGGTGTACGCGCCTTTCCCCGGCACCCTCCGCTCGCACGTCTCGATCATGACCGGAGGCGGGCTCATCACCTGGGGCAGCGAGTACAAGGAGCTGTCCCACCGCTACCTCGGCCCGACGCTGCCGGGCGAGCTCAAGAAACGGGGCTATCGCGCGGCTTATTTCTCGGCCGGCTACATGGACTCGGAGAACACGAACGGCTTTTACCGGACGCTGCCGTTCGATGAGGAGCTGCTTCCCGAGGCTCTCGCGGCGGATGAAAAGAAGAGGGTCGAGGTGAACAGCTGGGGCATCGACGAGCGGGACGCAATGAGGCGCGCGCTCGCGTGGACGCGGGAGAGCCGCCGGCCGTTCCTGCTCGTCTTCAACACCGTCGCCACCCACCATCCGTACTCCATCCCGGACGACGTCGCTCCTTACCGCCGCGGCGGCGACGCGGCGAGCCGGTACTTGAGCGCCCTGCACTTCACGGACTCGGTGATCGGCGGCTTGGCGAGAGCCCTGGAAGCCGACGGGCGCGGCGACACGCTCGTGATCGTCTTGGGCGACCATGGCGAATCCTTCGGCGGCCTGCACCCGGGCAACCTCATGCACCGGGACTACGTCTACGAGGAGAACGTGCGCTCCTTCGTCCTGCTCGCCGACCTGACGAAGAAGCTCGCGCCGCTCATCGCGGAATATCCCGCCGGCAACGGCCAGATACTGTCCACGGCGCTTGAGGCGGTCGACGGCCGGGCCCAAGCCGGCTCGCTGTTCGACGCGCGGGGACGCATCCAGTACTTCTTCAAGAACACCCATCCCGTCCAGCTCGGGCTGCGCGACGGCCAATGGAAGTTCATCGAGCGGATGCTCGATTCCTCCGAAGCCGAACTCTACCGTCTTGATGAGGATCCCTTCGAGAAGAATAACGTGGCTTCCCGGCATCCGCCGATGATCCGGACCTATCGCCGGCTCGCGCTGCAATGGTACGTCGACACGCAAGACGAGTTCGTCTCGCGCCTCGAGGGCTTCCGATATGAAGGAGGGACGGCGCTGAAAGCCGGCGAGCTGGACACTCCCGGCCCGAAGAGGCTCGCGTTCGGCTGGACGGGCCCCGACGGCGGATTCGTGCCGTCGCCCTCGGGAAAGGTCCCGGCGCGCGAGAGGATCGTCGCCTTCACCAAGGACGTCCCGTATCCGAACGGGAGGCTCTTGCGCTACCGCTGGCGGGCTCCCGACGGCAGCCGGCGCGAGTTCACGTTCTTCCATTCCAGCGAGTGGAGCGACGTCTACGTCTACCCGCAAGCCAGCTTCCAGATGGCGCCCGGTCCC
>JAPLKK010000146.1 GCA_026388115.1 Elusimicrobiota bacterium
ATCTTGGGGATCAGCGGGGTCAACGGGATCACGGCCGGCGACACGCTGACCCGCGCCGAGCGGTACTGCAGGACGCCGGGGCTGCCCGGGACGCCGTTGGCCGGGTCGGGGGCCGCCGACAGCTCCGCCCCGCCGGGCCCCGCGATGTCGGTGAACAGCTCGAGCGAGAACCCATAGGTCTGGCCGGTGGTGGGATTGCCGAAGATATCCGACGAGGAGATGTCCATCGCCACGAAGATGTTGGTCGGCTTGGTACTCACCGTGACGTAGGGATAGCCGGCCGCGTTGAACAGGTTGACGACCGCCACCCCCTTGTCGAACGCCAGCGAACCTCCCGCGTAGCCGTTGTGGACGACCGAGCCGCTCAGGAGGTTGCGCGTCGGCAAGAACGCCCCGTCGCCGTACTGGTCGAGCCAGACCGAGACGCGGGCCGCGCCGCCCTCGCCCGTCATCGTCGATCTCTGCACCGAGCCCAGCTGCGTCAGGCGCAGCTGCGATATGTTCACGTAGTCCGAGGAGGTGGTCAGCGTGAACTGCTCCACGGGCACGTTGCCCTGGCCGGGCGAGGCCGCCGAGGGGGCGATGGTCCTCGCCGTCACGCGCAGGGTCAAGGGCGAGATGGCGACCGTATGTCCCTTGAAGGGGAAGTTCTGCGCGCCGGTGCCCGCCGTGCTCAGGCGGTCGACGTTGACGTTGAGGTTCGGAGACATCACGTTCGGCAGGCTCAGTCCCACCCACGACTTGTCGAGGATGCTCACGCCGACGAGATCGTTCTTCCCGGCCGTGGCGCCGATGTTGTAGCTCAGGAAGAAGACCGAGGGGGTCGGCGAGATGGTCTGAGGGTTGGCCAGGGAGAGCTGATACTGGACGTTGTTGTCGTTGGACTGGTCGTAGACGTCCACCTTCCGGATGTCGGCGCCGGCCAGATGGTTCAAATACGGCGTCGGCCCTTGGCCGAAGATCGCGGCGCGCGAGCTGATGTTGATGACCGGGTAGGTCGAGAGCCCGACCACCGTCGTGCCGTAGCCCCCCGTGAACTGCATCAGCTCGCCGTTCGAGCACCAGACGAAGCCTTGTCCCGTGGACGGGAAGCCCTGCGTCGAGGCGACGACCATCGGCATGGGGTTATCGATCGTGGCGGGCTGCGACGAGGAGATGGCCACGATGAGCTGGGTGTCCTGCTCGTTCAAGTTGATGTCGAGGGAGTCGAGCTTGTCGTTCTGGTTGATGTCCTTCCATACCCGGATGAAGCCGACGTCAGTGTTGCGGCCCGAGGGCTTCGACAGGCTCTGGCTGCCCCCGGAGCGCTGGATGTTGAGGCTCTGCCATAGGGCTCGCGCGCGATCGGTCGCCATGTTGAAGCGGACCATCGGGACGTTCTCGTCGGCCTGGTTCACCTGGGAGACCGCCTGGTTCAAGATGATGTCGTTGACGCCCATCGTGACGACCGAGGTCACCTCCTGGATGATGACCGGCGGGCTGATGAACGTGGAGACCGACACGCTGTTGGGCGCCTGGACGGCGAAATACGACGTGCCCTGCACCGAGAGGCCCTCGGTCGTGCCGAGGCCGGCGAACTGCGAGAAGTCGTAGGTCAGGAAGTAGATCTGCGTCGTCGTGGTCACGACGATCGGGGTGGTGAAGTTGAGCAGGCTCGTGCCGGCCGAGAAGATCTCGTTGCCGAAGGACTCGAGGTACGGCTGTTTTCCCGTCGAGTCGTAAGCGGCGTCCACGGACGGGTTGAACTGGAGGATGTTCGCGGCGCTCTTGTAGAGCCGCACGACGCCGATGTCGGTGTCCAGCGAGTCGAGGGAGCTCGGGCAGCCGACGTAGCCTTTGGGGCAGATGCGATCGGCCTTCAGGCTCTGCCACAGCACCGTCCCGGTGGCGTTGACATCCGTGTGCACGGCGAAGCGCGCGATCGGGACGTTCCGGTCGTCCTGCAGCGCGAAGGCCGGCGAGGCCGGCGCGATGTCGACGTACATCGTGTTGGCCGTCGGGACGATCGGCAGCTCCGCGCTCTTGACCGGGTTGTTGAAGATGGTCGTGTGGCCGGCGCCGGACGGCCCGAGCGAAAAGTCGGAGACCGTCAGCGATTGCAGGCCGATCCCCGCGTTCGGCGGGCTGAGGCCCGGCTGCGAGTAGAAGGTGTCGGTCGAGTTGGACAGGAAGGTGAAGGGCAGGCCGCTGAGCGCCGGGTCGACGACGCTGAGCTGGGCGACGCCCTGCACGAACTTCCCCTGGGCTAACAGCGTGTCCATCGCATCGGTGCCGCTGACGGGGTCGCGATGGAAGCGCGGGTCCGTGGAGGTCGAGCGCCAGACTTTGATCCAGGCGACATCGGAGTCCTGCACGCTGATGCCGGCCGGGAGCTGCTGCTCCAGACGCAGCTCCAGCCACTGGATCAGATAGAGGCTCGAGCGCATCTGGAGGCGGAGCACCGCGTTGTTGATCGAGCCCTGCACGGCCTGGGGCCCGAGATACGTCCCGCTCGAATAGTTGAACGCGCCGGTATTCAGCTGGCCGCGGTGCACGCCGATCAGCCCCGGCGCAGGCTTGCAGGTCGGGTCCCCGGGGTCCGTGCAGACGTAGCCCACGGCGTCGTAGCTGATGATCTCGCTTCGCCCGCCAGCACGCCCCCCGCGGCACAATTCCCCGCGGCACAATACACGGTCGGCGCCACGTAGGTCCCCAACGACGAGCTGAACATCGGCGTGGCGGTGACGAGGTTGTTCTGCGGCGACGGGATCAGCGTGCGCACCTTGCTCGCGAACGGCAGAGGCGAATGCGGGTCGTACAGGTTCGGGATCGTGAAGGCGTTCGCCGTCGGATCGTCGGGCAGCTGCGGGTTGTTCTGGGGGAAGGCGTTGCCCTCGAGCATGGCGCCCAAGGTGCGCTGGAGCTTGGTGATCGGGTCGGTCGTGACGGCCGATTTGCTGATGTGATAGACGATGAAGTACCTCTGGATGACGCCCCCCGCCACCGGCAGGGTCGGGGCGAGGATGCGCTCCGGAACGGTCATGATGACCCTCGCCTTCATGGGCTGTCCCGAGTTGCCGAAGGTCCCGGTGCCGATCTTCACGTCGTTGAGCGGGTTGAAGACGCCGTCGTTGTTCGTGTTCCTCCACACGCTGACCTCGTCCACGTCGCCGCTCACGCTCCCGGCCGAGGCGGAGGTGCCGGTGGCCGTGACCAGCACCCAGCGCCAGAGAGCGTCCGCCACGTCGGCTTGCACCGAGAAGCCGACGACCGCGAAGGTCCCTCGCTGCTGCATGTAGGAGCCGAGATGGAGGTCGTCGGCGGTGTTCGTCGCGACGACCAGCATGTGGTCCGGATACTCCTTCACGTTGGAGATGAACGACTGGCTCGGGTAGCCGTTCGAGGAGTTGTAGGAATTGGTCGTGATGCCGACCATCAGCGTGCTCGTGCTCAACGACGTGCTCGGCGACATGGTCTTCGGGCCCTGGATGAGGAAATAGGAGGTGGCCTGGATGGCCAAGCCCAGGTTCGCGCTCGGCCCGACCGACGCCAGCGGGTCGATATCGTAGGTGATGAAGAAGTTCTGCAGCGCGCCGCTGACCTGGGGCTGGATGGACTGGCCGCCTTGGTTGCTGGTGCCTTGGATGGGGATGTGAGCCTGCCCCGAGAGGACCGTGCCCGTCGAGTAGGGGAAGTTCTTGCCGATCCCCACGACGCCGTCGTTTCCCGTCCCTTCCTGGCCGCGCAGGCAGCCCCGGAAGCTCATCGAGGAGATGCTGATCCTCGGGCAGTACACGACCTCCTTGAGCGTCTCATCGGCCTGGTCATCCATCAAGATCAGGCGTTCCGGCGTATCGAGCTTCTTGTCCCCCGGATTGTCCGGATCGTCCGCCGGCGCGGGGAACGGGTCGTCCGGCGGGAAGAACGGCGACAGGTCCTGCACGAATATCTCCGCACCATCGGGGGGAAGGGTCCTCGCGAGCGCCGAAACCGGGAAGTTGTGGATGACGCCGCTCTGCGGGCTGATGATCTGGTCGGTCGTCGCCGAGAAGAGGCCGCTGCCGTTGGAATCCAGCCAGATCTGGATGTTCTTCACGTCCGAGGCCTTGTTGTTGACCACCAGGTTGCGGCTCTTGCTGGCCACCGCCGACGGGAGCCAGCGGTCGAGCTTGAGCCCGCTCCACACCGCCGAACCGTCGCTCTGGTGCGGCGTCGTGCACACCTGCCCGGGCCAGAGGCCCTTGGTCGAGCAGGCCATCAGCGTCAGCTTGGCGATCGGCTGGTCGACCGACGCCTGCGTCACCGAGGCGGGGATCGGATACACGTTCTGCGCGTTGATGGTGTTCCAAGCGTCGAGGATGGCGTGGTCCGGCGTGGCGTTGACCGAGATCGTGCTGCAGGCGAGCTCGGGGAAGTCGTTGATGACGCCGTCGCCGCCGAGGGTGATCACGTCCTGCTTCGACACCCGCAGGCCGTGGTTGAGCCCCGGCGAGGCCGACGGCGCGAAATCCATGGCGATGAAATAGACCTTCGGGACGGCCAGGATCTTGTTGTAGGTGTGGTTCGGGTCGATGGTGAGGACCAGGTCGGCCGTGCGCGGCGTGTCGGTGCTGAAGGCCGCCTGCGCGAGGACTTGATCCCTGGACGGATCGAAGGGCGCGTCGTCGTTGACGGCGTTGGCGCTGTTGTCGGTGTGGATGTACAGCAGGACGTCCTTGACGTCGGAGTCCTGGCCGGTCCCGGTGTGCGTGACGTGGATGCGCCCGAGCGTGCCCTGGGACCCGCCCGCGCTTGGGTCGGTCGCGAGAGTGAACCGCAGCATCCCGACGCCGCGCTCCCCCTGGCTGACGGAGACATCGGAGAAGGTGGACGGCGTCACCGTGCGCCAAGCCGCGATGCTGTCGCCCGTCCCGTTGATCACCGCCGGCGTCGGCAGGACCGGCGACTGGTACGTGTCGATCGAGGGGAAGAACGAATTCGCCGCTACCTTGACGAGGCTGTTCGAGGAGAGGACGACGTCGTCGGGCGACTCGATCTCGATGCCGAGGCTCGTGCCCGTGGACAGCTGCATGTCCCCGTTGGTGATCCGCACGGCGATGAAATAGATCTGCACGACGCCGGTGCTGATGTGCGTGTAGCCCTGCGAGGCCCACGTCTGATACAGCGGGGTGGTCGAGACGCCGATTGTGCTGCCGAAGCTCCATTTTCCGGTGAAATGCCCGGCCGAATCCGTTTCGCGCACGGCCGTCGCGAGCAAGGGATCGTTGACGGGGTCGAAGAGGTTCTGGTTGGGCGTCGTCCCGTAGTACAGGCTGAACTCGGTGATATAGTCCTGGTTGAAGTCCTGGCCGGTGGGCTTGATGCGCAGGCCCCCGAGGTCGGTGGCCACCGACACGCTCGACGGCTGCACGGAAAGAGAGAGGCGCAGCATCTGGATCGGGTTCGGGGAGATCGAGCTCGTGCCGTCGCCTTGGCGCAGGACGGAACGGTACTGCCCGCGGTTCATCTTCGTCGACGTCGGGAGCCCCGTCTTGGGGTCCGGCTCGGGCGCCAAGTCGGCCGGGGCGACGGTGACGCCCGCGGAGAAGATGTTCGGATCCGAATTGGTGCCCGACATCGTCTCGCTGCCCAACCGGCCGCCGTCGCTGGTGAAGCCGAAGATCCCCCCGTAGTTCCTGCCCGGGAGGGCGGTGATGGCGAACTTGAAATACGTGGTCCCTTCGTTCAGATAGCGCTGCCACGCGAGGATGGGGACCGTAGCCCCCTGGACCTCGTAGTAGGCGGTCGCGTAAAGCTGGAGCTCCTCCTGCGTCTGCTCGGTCACGGAGAGCGCGCGATAGACGCCCGGCGTCTGGTCCGCCGCGCCATGAAAGACATACGTGTTGGTGCGCAGCGGATCGGTGCTCGAGTAGAGGCTGGTCGTCCCCAGCGTGTCTTGCAGCGTCACCTTCCCCCCCGGCCCGCAGGCGTTGGGGCCCGAAACCTTGCCGATGCAGGAGAACGAGACGGCGCCGCTGAAATACTGGCCGTTGACCGGGTCGCCGGAGGCGACGTTGCCGTAGAAATCGCGCAGGGTCACGCCCAGGCTCTGCGCTTTGTTGTGCTGGGCCGCGTCGGAGACGTACAGGGCGGTGATCTGCGACTGCGTGAGCGCGGCGGAGTAGACGCGGACCTCGTCGATGATCCCGCCGAAGAACGGGACGCCGGCGCCGGCCGGCGGCAAGCCCGCGCCGCCGCCCGCGATCAGGACCTGCGCGGCGGCCGGGCTCGGCTGCGCGGCAAGCTGGAGCGGCTGGATCTGCAAGGGGCTCCAGCCGTTCGGGATCCCGAGGTAGGCCTGCGGGAACGTCCCGTCCACGCCGAGCATGAACCCGGTCACGCCGTCCCAGGACGCGGTCAACTGGTGCCAGTTCCCGTCGGCCAGGTTCACGTCCGGCAAGTAGACGTCGTTGTTGCCGAAGGAGAAGTAGGCGCCGGCGCTGTTGCGCGGCGCGCCGCTCACGGCGCCGGCCTGCGTCATGCCAAGCGAGAAGAGGTTGCCGTCGCCGCCGGCTCCGCCCTGGAAGAGCCAGGTTTGCTGGGGAGAGTCGGTCTTCATCCACAAAGACACCGCCTGCTGGACCAGGGCGGCGGGCGCCTGCGCGTAGCTCGACAGGCCGTCGAAGCTCGCGCCGTCGTTGATGTAGCCCGGCACGTGCCCTACGGCGCCGTTGAGCGTCGCGGTCTGGCTGCTGCCGGAGCTGTCGGCGGCCGATGCGCCCAAGGTCTCGTCGAAACGCCAATGCGCCGCGAGGTCCGGGAGGAAGTCGGCGCCCACGGCGGGGACGGTGCGCACGGCCAAGCCCGGCTGGCGCACCATGAGCCAGCCGGAAGTGCCGCTGGCGGGATTGGCGGGCGCGTTCCAGAACGGATGATGGACCGTGATGAAATAGGCCGGCGCGGGCGTGATGCGAAGGGGCTGGCTCGCGCAGATGTTCGTCTGCGGGTTGTCGGTCGTCGGGCACAGTTCGCTGCCGTCGTCCCTCTGGATGCGCGCCGACAGGAGATAGGTCCCCACCTGGGTGCCCCAGGCCCACACGTTCGTCGTGCTCGACGAGAGCGTGTTGCCGAAGCTGGTGTCCCCGGACCCGCCCAGCGGATGGTACGCCGTCGAGTATTGGTCCACGTTGGCGCTGTCGCCGCCCAGCCCGCCCCAGACGCTGCCGTGCGGGTTCACCGTGTAATAGACCCTGTACGGGTTGGGAGGATAGGTGACGTTGCCGAACACGTCGAAGAGAGTGAGCTCTATCCGCGTATCGACGCGCTGGTTGCTCCCCGCCACGAACTGGGTCGTGGTGCCCGCGATCTCGTAGCGCGGAGGCGAGGTGAACGCGGCCGAGTACGGCGCGCCGGCCCCCACCGTGTAGGTGGCTCTCATCACGGTCCAGAAGCGCGAGGCGAGCGTGTCGACCCACAGGTGCGCCGGCAAGTCGGCGTCGTGGCGCTTCGAATCGATGACGTAGAAGGTCGCCGACGAGAACCCGATCGGGACGGAGGCCGCGCCGGTAGCGGGAATGAAGCTGAACTTGTCCGGGCTCGAGAACTGGAGCTGGCCCAGCGAGTCGGAATAGATCCCGAAGGCGATGGCGCCGGTGCCCTGGTCTTCCTGGCCGCTGCGGATCCGGCTCTGGTTGCCGTATTGATCTTCGAGCACGAAGGTGACGGGATAAGAGGTGACATGGTGGCGACGCCGTCCGGCAAGATGGTCACGACCTGGCTCGTGGATTTGATGAGCCCGTCCGCGTCCGCGGCCTGGATGACGGGCGCCGTCATGCCCTGCGGATAGGAGCCGGACGCCATGGTATCGAGGTAATAGAAAGTCGTCTGGAGCGCGCCGAGCGGGATCTGGATCAGCGTGACGGTGGAGACGAACACGGGCGGGAAGGCCACGGCGGTGTCGCTTGACAGCGAGAAGCCGTAGGAGTCGTTCATGTCCGACGGGTTGCGCGCGACGCTCAGCGCCACGTTGATCGGCGTCGTGGCAACGCGCGGGTTGGCGAAATGGTCGATCGCCTCGACCTGCCAACCCTGCGCGATGCGGGCGTCGTTGGTCGGCTTTCCGGCGATGATGGTGTTCGGATAGTTGCCCCAGCCCAGGCTTTCCGCCGGCCCCGGATTCATCACCTGCGGGATCGTGAAAGTGACGAAGTCTCCCGCATGTCCGGCCATGAGCTGCAGCGTCCAAGCGCCGGGGCGGCCCTGCAGTCCGGTGTTCGCGCCGGCGCTCGCGCCCGAATAAGACGCCATCTTGTCCCGATAGCGGAACGGGATCTGAGTATCCAGCACTCCGAACGTCACTTTGTCGGTGAACAGGCCGGTGTCCGGTTTCACGTAGCCATAATCCCCTAGCGACGACAAGCTGATCCCCGACTTGAGCCCGATCCTCCCGTGGACTTGCGAATCGGCAGAAGTAATGAGCAGCCTGACGTCGGTCTGGTTATTCCCGTTCAGCGTGGGGTTCCCGAAATCGTCGCGCCGCTCCAAGAGGTAGTCGGCTCCGGAGGTGGGAAGGTCGCCCACTTGCACCGGCGCCGTCGGGCTCGAAATGACGACGACTTGGGATATCGGACCCCCGATCGTCCTGATGGTATTGCTGATGTCCACGCCGTTCATCGCGATGATGTTCGCGGCGGCCGGCATCGTCCCGATCCACACGCGGGCGGTGTCGCCCAGATGAGACGACACGAATAGCAGCAACCTAGGATTGTGATTCGTCGCGGGCGCGAGATCATACTTCGGGTGGCCGAGGCGGCCTTGGGCGTCGGTCGCCATGATGGTCGAGCCGCCGACATCGAAGGTCGAGGCCGAGCTGTACTGGACCTGGATATACGGCATCATCCCCGACACCGAAGCGGTCTCGATGACGAGCTGCGCGGGGACCTGCACGGCGTTGCCGAAAGCATCCGACACTTGGCCGCCGAACTCCACGCTCCCGGGAGCGGTCAACCTCCCCGCATTCTGGTCGGTAGGTTGGTCGACCGACTCAGGAGTCACGAAGACCGAGTTGGGCGGTCCCGGGAAGACCTGTATCTGCGGCAGAGTCGAGCTTACCCGAAACGCCTGATTGCACGCGCCGTTGCAGTAGGTGTTGATCGTCGGATCAGACGAATCGGCGGCTTGGATCCATTGCGGCCCGGCCTTGTTGAGCTGGAACAGCGGATTCAAGAACCGATGGTAGCCGCCGTCCGCGGTCACGAAAGTATAGGACGGGTCCGGATGGACCGAGGGGTCGGCTATGGAAGGCGTGCAGCCGAGAGGATCATTGAAGGCGGCGTTGATGTTCTTCGCGCAGGCCGCGGCGAAGTTTACGATCCCCGTGTACTGGTTCAGGCCGACCGAGCAGACGTTGTCGTAGGAGTCGTTGACGGAGAGATCGACGGCGATGATGTCCCCCGCCGTGGCCGAGGACTGGACATTGAGGAAATGCATGTGGTGAGCCGGTCCCGGGTCCACCTCGAAGGCCGAGGAGACGCCGGCCGCGATGCCGGCCTGCGTAAGCTGGGAGATTACGCTGTTGCCGCCCGCGTACAGCTTCCCGTTGAAGGCCGCCAGCGAGTACACCTGGTTGGATAGGCCGGGCACGGCGATCCAGGTGACGCCGTCCGCGCTCGAATAGACGCCGTTGCCCGCCCCGGCGAAGAGGATGGAGTTGAAGACGGCCAGCGAGGCGATGGTGCTGTTGTTGCCGACCGTGTTGGGGCTCCAAGCCGTCCCATCCGCGCTGGAATAGACGAAGC
>JAPLKK010000260.1:0-3707 GCA_026388115.1 Elusimicrobiota bacterium
GCATCACGGACTACGCCGGGATCCTCGACCGCCGCCAGCGCATTCTGCTCGTCAATCGCGTTCCTCGCGGCCGCAAGCTCAAGGAGCTGCTCGGCATGCGCGCTTGCGACTTCGTCGCCCCCGAGTTCCGTCCCGATTGGCACCGCCGCTTCCGGCGGGTCCTGCGCACGGGAAGACCGGTGTGTTTCGAGTCCCGGAGCGCGGGGGTGCTCCGCTCCGAGTGGTGCGAGGTGCGGCTGGGAGCGATCCCGGGCAGGAGGCTCGTCACCATCGTCCTTTCCATCGTGACGGCGCGCAGGGAGGGCGAGGAGCGGCTGCGCAGGAGCGAGGATCTCTTCCACAGCATGTTCGAGGGCTGCCGCGAGGCCATCGCCTTCCAGGCGTCGGACGGCACGTTCCTCCGGGTCAACGCCGCCTACGAGCGGCTGACCGGGTACAAGCGCGAGGAGCTGGTGGGGAAGATGCGCTTCCAGGACTTGACGGCTCCCGAGTTCCACGCCAGCGACCGCGAGTTCGTACGCAAGCTGATCGCCAAGGGCGGGTTCTTCGAGTTCGAGAAGGAGTACATCCGCCGGGACGGGCGGCGCGTCCCCGCGCACATCACCGTCTACTCGGTGAGGACTCCCGACGGCAAGCCCGCTGGTTTCCGCGTCTTCATCCGCGACATCACTCAGCTCAAGCAGGCGGAGAGGGACGTGATCCGGATGGAGCGCGAGGTGTTGGAGGCCGGCGCGCACGAGCAGCGCCGCATCGCCCAGGACCTCCACGACAGCCTCGGGCAGAAGCTGACCGGGATCTCGCTGCTCAGCCAGGCGCTCCACCAGAGGCTCGCGGCGCGCGGCGCGCCGGAGGCCGCGGGCGCGCGGAAGGTCGCCGAGTACGCCGCGAGGGCCGTGCGTGAGTCGCGCGAGCTGGCTCAAGGGCTGCTTCCCGTCGAACTCGGCGGGGGGCTGGGCGGCGCCCTTAGAGTTCTCGCCGGCTACGCGCGCGACGCGTTCCAGGTTTCGTGCGCGGTCCGTTTGGCCGAAGGCGCCGACTCCTGCGACGACGTCGCGGCGATGAACCTCTACCGCATCGCGCAGGAGGCGGTCAGCAATGCCATCCGCCATGGGCGCGCCCGCAACATCGACATCGACCTGCGCGCCAAGAGCGGCGGCCTGATCCTCACGGTGACGGACGACGGCCGCGGCATCGAGCCTGAGGGCGCGCGCAAGCGCGGGCTGGGCCTGCAGATCATGCGCCACCGCGCCCGGATGGTCGGCGCGGCGCTGGACATCGAGCGGGCCGACGGCTCAGGGACGATCGTTACCTGCCGTCTTCCTGCGGCCTGACGCTCCGGGTCGTCCGGGCGGGCGCGTCCGCGCGCGCGGCGGCGAATATCCCGATGCCGATGCAGCATGCCCCGGCGATGCTCCAGGAGCTCAGGGGCTTGCGCTCGACCAGCAGCCCGAGGCCGATCCCGACGACGGGCTGCAGGAAGATGAAGTGCGCCAGGCGCGACGCGTCGACGCGCTCGAGGGCGAGGTTCCAGAGCACGCACGCCGCGAAGCCCGGGCCGATGCTGAGGAGGGCGACGGCCAGCCAGGCGGAAGGCCCCGCGCTCTCGAGGCCGCGCCCGAGCCCGGCGCCGAGCCCCAGGTGGGGGGCGACCCAGGGGCAGGCCGCCAGCGCGACCGGAGGGAGAGCGGCGAGCATCGCGAGCGCGGTGAACCGGACGGCGCCCAGGCGCCGCACGGAGGGTTTGCCGACCACGGTGTAGAGCGACCAGCAGAAGCCGTGCAGGAGGAGCAGGAGATTGCCCCCGATCTCCCCCGAGAGGGAGTGGAGGGCCGGAAGGCGGCCTTGGAGGGTGACGAGCGCCCCGCCCAGGACGCCGGCCAGCAAGCCCAGGGACTTGCCGCGCGTCAGGCGCTCTCCGAGGAAGAGCCACGACAGGAGCACGATGGACGCCGGCTCGACGCCGATGAGGATCGAAGCCAGCGTGGCTGAGGAGAGGCGCTGGCCGACGGTCCCGATGACCAGCGGCAGGGCGTAGCCGAAGACGCCGACCACCGCGACGCGGCAGAGGTCCTCGCGGCCCGGCCTGGGGCCCCGGACCCAGGGCATAAACAGCGCGGCGGTCAGGAGCGTCCTCCAGAACACCACCTCGATGGGGGTGAAGCCGGCGAGCGCCCAGGCCGTCATCACATAGGAAGCGCCGCCCAGGATGTTGGAGGCGAGGAGATAGCCGAAACCTTCCATGATCACTTCGAGTACTTCAGCTTGAGGGCAAGCTCCTCGATGGCCGCCCGCCGCTCGGGGGCCGGCCCCTCCTTGAGCGAGGCTTCGAGGAAGCGCAGGGCCTCGGCGCGACTGCCCTGCTCGGCCAGCGCGCGCCCCAGCCCCGCGCAGAGGTGGGCGAGGACCTCGCCGCGCGCCTTCTGCGTCCGCGCGGCCTGGATCCCCTCGAAGAACTCCGCGCGGGCCGACGCCCAGTCCTTCATCCGCAGGAACACGCGCCCGCGGGCCTCGAAGTAGCGCAACAGGCGCGGATCGTCGTCGGCCAGGTACTCGCGCGCGTGGCCCAACTCGCGCAAGGCCAGCTTCGGCCGGTCCGCGTAAAGGTCCTCCTCCGCCCGCTGGAAGCGCCGCTCGACCAGATGCACGGCGCCCGGGACCCCGGGGGCCTCGGTCTCCTGCGGCTGCATCCTGAGGAGGAACTCGGTCGCGGGCCGCTCCGGCTGGATGCCGAACTGCTTCGTCACGCCCGCGCGGAAAGTGTCGCCGTACCCCTTGGCCGGCGTGACGGCGACATCGAAGATCCAGTCGCCCCGCTTGTAGCCGCCGCCGAGGGATACGTGGCGGCCCTCGGCCGCATCCTTGGGCCCGCCGGTCAGCCCCAGGCGCGCCGCCCATGGCCCCTGGCGGTACTCGGCGCCGAGCGCGATCGCGCCGTGCTTGGTCGGCGGCGCGTAATCGACCTCGGCGCTGGCAAGGAGGCGCGCGAGGATGTCGTTGACGACGTCGTTCTCGGTCCGGTAACCCGTGTTCGCGAAGCGGACCGCGGTGCCGAACCGGAGATTCTCCGGCGGGCGGCGGCCGAGCAGCCGTCCCGTGACGTTCTGCGCGGCCGCGGCCACGTTCACTCCCGGGATGACCGCGGCCAGCACGCCGAGGTCGAGAAGGCCCGTCTCCGAGGCGCGTCCCCCTTCGGCCGCGCGGGCGAGCGACAGGCCGGCCCCCACGTGCAAAGCGTCGATGAGGAACGGAGTCGAAGCCGCGGCGCCCGCCTTGAACGCCGAGCGCGTCCCGTGGGCCCATTCCAGCTGGGCGCCGAATCCTCCGTCGCCCAAGGGCGCGGCCAGGCCCGCCGATTCGAGCGAGGTCCCCGAGAACCCGAAATGGTCGAGGGAGAGCGACGGCCGCCGTATCAGCGAGAGCCCGGCGGGATTCCAGGCGGCGGCGTGGGCGTCGTCGGCCACCGCCACGAAAGCGCCGCCGAGCCCCGCCGGACGCGCGCCGGGGCCATGGCGCAGGACGTCGGCGGCGGTCTCGGACGCCCGGGCGGGCGGCGCGGGCGCGGCGGCCGCCCAGCAGAGCAGTGCGACGGCCATCACCCGCCTCATCCTGGGCCGATGATACCGCTTTGCCGTCGAGAGGCGCAAACGCCCACTTGACAACAACCCGGGCCTTCTGTTAAGTTAAAGTACTTTAACATGAATCCAGAG
>JAPLKK010000260.1:3801-5350 GCA_026388115.1 Elusimicrobiota bacterium
CCTTCTCGGTCTACCGCCTCGCCTGTCTCGGCAAGCTGCGCTACCGCAGGCTCGGGCCGAAGACGCTGCTTTTTTCCCGCGAGGACCTGCTGCGCTACCGGGAGCGCGCCGGGCGCGAGCGGCCGCGCAAGGGCCGGCCGGGGCCGCGGATGACCGCGGCCGGCCCGGCGCTCACGGCGCGCGTGCAGGTGGACCTCGAGAGCGGCCGCGCCGGGCCGGCGTCGAGGCCGTGGCGGCAGTTCCGCTGGGAGAGCGTCCCGCTGATCCGGGCGCGCTTGGATTCGCAGTACGGCAAGAAGCTCAAGGGGATCAGGATATCGGTGCGCGGCTGGGAGGGGGACGAGTGGCGGGTCCTCTACCGCGCGCCGTGAAACGCGAGGCGACGATGGCGAACACACGCGAGGCCGTGAACGGGGAGCGCATACGCCGCATTCTGGAACAGGCCGAGAGGCACGGCGGGCTCAAGAGGATCGCCGTCCCTTTCGCGTCGGCCATGGAGGGCGAGCGCGGGCGTGGGGCTCGGCAGCTTCCGTTCGAGCAGCTCGAGTTCCCGTGGGCGCTCGACCCCACCTGGGGGCCGACCGCCGCGGGGCGCTCCCACCGGCACTGACGGGCGCCGTCGTCGCCAAGTAGTATTCCTCTGCTCTGGTCTCCGTCTCCCGCGCAGCGGGAGAGGGGAGGGGAGGGGTGAGGGCATGAATCGACGCCGTCGTCCCTAGACGTCGCCCTCCTCCTTTATATAGAACATCGCCATGCCCGACTCTCCCGAGAGGACGCTCTGGGCCGGCTCACCCGCCTTGCGCAACCAGTGGGCCTTCCTGCTCGCTGCCTTGGTCTGCCTTGGCGCGGGCGGGGCGCTCTTGGCGCGGGGTTTCAAGCGCCTGTCCGCCGCGGGCCCGGCCGCCGCCGCCGTCCTTTCTCTGGCCGCTCTTGCGCGGCGCAAGTCCACGCGGTACACGGTCACCAACGAGCGCGTGATCTGCGTCTTCGGGCTCCTCGGCCGCGAGCATGCCGAACTGGAGCTGTCCGATATCCGGCAGATGGGGATGACGCGGAGCCTCGGCCAGCGCCTGCTCGGCGTGGGCACGATCCAGCTCGACTCCTCGACGGGGGAAGGCGTCGAGGTCCTCATCGAGGCCGTCTCCCATCCGCACGCCGTGCTTGAGCTCATCCGCAAGGCGCGCAGCGAGCGTCGCGCGGGACCGCCGCCTCCCGCTTCCTAGGCGATTCCTTGCGCCTGTGCACGGGGCCTGGGTCGGCGCCTTGGCGCCGACCTCTGGGGGTCCCCGTGCCTAAATTAGCAGTCGCCTGGGGGGATTGACAGCTTTGACCCCCAGTTTGGTATACTAGCACTGCCACACCGAGACTGCTAAGTTTCATTTTAGGGAGGAATCGAACAATGGCGGAAGCCACGCTGACGAAAGTGAAGATCCAACCCCTGGGCGACCGGGTGCTCGTGAAGCCCGTCGAATCCAAGGAAATCAAGAAGGGCGGTATCATCATCCCCGAGACCGCGAAGGAGAAGCCCCAGGAGGGCGAAGTCGTCGCC
>JAPLKK010000275.1 GCA_026388115.1 Elusimicrobiota bacterium
ATGGAGGAGATCGCGCGGGCGTGCGCCGCCTTCGAGATCTGCCTGTCGGTCCACAACTCGCTCGTCTGCGACGCCATCCGCCGCTTCGGCACCGACGAGCAGAAGCGGCGCTGGCTCCCCAAGCTGGCCAAGGGCGAATGGATCGGCGCCTACTCCCTCTCCGAACAGGGCTCCGGCTCGGACGCCGGGAGCCTGCGCTGCGCGGCGCGCAAGGACGGCGACGGATTCCGCCTCGACGGCTCGAAGGCCTGGGTCTCCAGCGCCGGCTTCGCGGACCTGTTCCTGGTCTTCGTGCTGACCGAGCCGGAGCTGAAGAGCCGCGGCGTCTCCTGCCTCGTCGTCGAGAAAGGCACGCCCGGCATGACGATCGGCAAGAAGGAGAAGAAGCTCGGCGTCCGCGCCTCCGACACGCGCGAGCTCCATTTCGCCGACGCGCGGGTGCCGGCCGGCAACCTCCTGGGGAAGGAGAACGAAGGCTTCAGGGTCGCTCTCACCCAGCTCGACAACGGCCGCGTCGGCATCGCGGCGCAGGCGGTCGGCATCGCCCAGGCGGCCTTCGACGAGGCCGTGGCCTACGCCCGCCAGCGCCGGCAGTTCGGAAAGCCCCTCGCCGAGTTCCAGGCCACCCAGTTCAAGCTGGCGGACATGTCGATGAAGGTGGACGCGGCGCGCCTGTTGGTATGGCGCGCGGCCTCGCTGCTGTCGGCCGGCCGCCGGGCCACGCGCGAGGCCTCCGCCGCCAAGCTCTTCGCCTCGGAGACGGCGAACGCGGTCGCCTACCAGGCCCTCCAGCTCCACGGCGGCAACGGCTACATCCGCGAGTTCCCGGTAGAGCGATATTTCCGCGACGCGCGCATCACCGAGATCTACGAGGGCACCTCCGAGATACAACGGCTCGTCATCTCGCGCGAGGTCCTCAAAGCGGCCGAAGAAGGCCGCGCCTCCTGACCCGCTCCGGGACGTCCATCGTCGAGGCACGGTGAGGGGCTTGCGCGCGTCGCCCGAACGGATTATCTTATCGCTCGTGACGCCGGAGGAGGCTTACCGGATCCTGGAGGTCGCGCCCGGCGCGGGCGCCGCCGCCGTGCAGGAGGCCTACCGCAAGGCCGCCCTGCGCGAGCATCCCGACCGCGCCCAGGGCTACGGGCTGCACGACCGCAAGGAATGGCTGCGCGTGCGCGACGCCTACGAGTACCTGCGCGCCGCGGGCTTTCCCGGCGCCGCCGCCCACCCCGCCCCGCCGCCCGAGCCCCAGCCGAAGCGGTACCGCGCGCCCGAGTGGCTCGAGCGGCAATGGGCCAACCAGAAGCCCGAAGATCTTTCCGCCAACCTCAAGCTCGATGACCACGAGAGCCGCGCCTTGGTGAAGCTCCTGATATGGCTCGCGCTGCTGTGCGGGTCGGCTTATCTGGTCTATCTCTGGCACGCCAAGCATCAGGCGCCCCGGTCGTTGAGCCCGGCGAGCGGTTGGACGGTCAGTTGGTGAGTTGACCTGAGTCGATCGTGCGCTTCGCGCACGGTCTGAACGGACCATTAGGGCCGGACGCGGAAGCAGAGCTTCCGCGTCAGTTTGCATCAATCATGCGCGCCGCCTCGGAGCGCATGTGCTTTTGGAAGGCCCGCGTCGCCGCGGGAGTGCCGATGCGTCCGAGCGCGATCGCGGCGCTGTAGCGCACGTCCATCGAGCGGTCCCGCAAGGCCTTCTTCAGCGCCGGCACCGCCTTGTCCGCCTCGCCGCCGACATTGCCCAGAGCGAGCGCCGCGCTCGAGCGGACCTGGGCGTGCTTATCCTTCAGCGCGTCGATCAGCGCGTCCACCGCCGGCCTGGCCTGCGGACCCATCACCCCGAGCAGATCGGCCGCGCGATAGCGCAGCCGCCAGTTCGCCGAGCCGAGCGCCTCGATCAGGTCCGGCACGGGGTCGTGGTCCGGTTTCTTGGGGTCGGGCTCCTTGAGCGCGAGGTCGATGTTGTCACCCTCGCCGCGCACCAGGTGCCAGGTCTGATTCGGCGGCAGCCTCTCCGGCGTGCCCCTCGGCCGCGAGCCGAGCTTCGGCTGCGGGGCTGCGTGCGCGGTCAGGCTCGCGGGCGACGGCTCCGCGGCGGCCTTCAGCGGCGCCGGCTTCGGTATCGTCGCGGCAGGGGGAAGGTTCTCCGGCGGCTTCGCCGGTTCCGGCAGCCGCGCAAGCTCCACCGGCCTGGCGTTCTCCGGCCCCTTCGACGGCTCGGCCCCCTCCTCTTCCTGCTCTTCTGCGGGCTCGGGCGGCTCGGCAAGGAGCTTCAGCGCTTCGGTGCGCTCCTTCTTCGGTTCGGCGGCCTTCGCCTTGGCGGGCTCCTTCGGCTTCGGCTTGGGCTTTTCCTGCGGCAATTCCTCCTCGACCCAGGTCGGGTCGGCCGCGTCGGCGGTCTCAAGGCTCTGGGAGGGCGGCGCAGCCGTTGGCGCGGCCGCGACCACCTCCTCCGAGCCGAGCATCGGCACGACCCGGCGAGGCGGCCAATTCACCGAGTCGCAGCCGCGCAGCTCCTCGCGGGTCGCTCCGGCCAGAAGCCCGGGATCATCGATGGACGGCGGCTCGAAATCCTCAGAGGGGTCGGCCCCCACGCCGAGCTTCTTGAGCCAATAGGCGGTGGTGAGCCGGACGGTGGGGCTCGCCTCATCCAGGGATTCCTTCAGCGCCGGGATGGCGCTGGGGCCGATGCTTCCGAGCCAGTGGATGGCGGCAAGGCGGATGAGCTTGCAGGGCTCGGTGCGCAAAGTCCGCTCGAGCACCGGGACTCCCGCCTCGCCCTGCCGCCCGAGCCAATGCACCGCGGTGAGCCGGATCTGCCAATCGCCGTCGGTCACCCCCACGTTCAAGCCCTCGACCGCTCCCATGCGGCCCAGGGTGTGGACCGCGTGGATGCGCGTCTTCCAGTCGCCGTGGCGGACTTCGCGGATCAACCGAGGCAGTTCGGACGCCGGTGGGACGTAGTCGGTCTCCTGCGCGAAGGCCGCGGCGGCAAGCAGGGCTGCGGCGAGAAAACCCGCCATCAAGCCAGTATAACCCTCGTTCCCCCGACCCGCAATACTCGTTGCCCCGAAAGGCTTTTCCCCTTGAATAATTCCTTCCTGGAGCGCAACCTCAGAAGGCGTCACACTTGGAGCAGAATGGATATCCAGATCAGAGGTAGAGGCCAGCCGTCCCCTCCGCAGCGCCCCGGAGCCGCCGCGACCGCGGTGAAGGTCGGCGTCATCGCCCTTTTGGCCGTGGTGGGAGGCAAACTGCTGAAGAGGGCGACCTTCCAAAAGCCCGCGCCCGAGCGGCCCGCCATCGCGTCCGCGGCGGCGCCTCGCGCCGTTGCCGCGAGCCCCAGTCCGCTGCCCGAATCGGCTCAAGAGCCCGAACGCCCGGATCCCTCCAGCCTCCTCCTGACCGAAGAAGAACTGGCTCCACAGCCGCGGCAGGTCTCCGCGGCGGCCGCGACTCCCTCCAAACCGAACCATCCTTATTTCAGCGCCTCCCCCCCGCAGAAACCGGCGGAGGAGGAGCCGGCCGCCCAGGAATACCCCTCGTACGCGCAGATGCGGGAGCGGCGAGCCGATGCCTCGTCGCACGGAACCGGAGGCGCGCCGGCGGCGCATGGCGGGGGCGCCTCGTCCTCGGCCTCGTTCACGTTCCGCCCGGATAACCGCCATATGACGGCGGCCGTTGGCGAAGCGGCGGGCGGCAGCACGTCCGCCAAGAGCTTCGTCGCGCGCCTCGGCCGGGGAGCTTCCGCGGCGCTGGACGGCTCTCCGGGCCGCCTGCCGCCGTCGCAGTGGCCCACTTTGCAGCAGATGCGCCAGGCCTTCGCTAGCGACGCGAGGCTCGCGGGCCCGCTGCCCTCCTCGATCGGCGGGGGCCCGAACGGGCTCTCGCTCGGCGGCAACATCGGCGCCCAGCGGCCCTCGCAGCCCAGCGGCCAGGCGCAATCCGCGGAGGCTCCGCAGGACTCCGAGGGCGGAAGCGGGAACGCGGGCGGACAGAGCAACTCCGGATCGTCATCGTCCACTCCCGGCAAGCTGCAGACGACGACGCCCTCCGCGTCTAACTCGCCCATCCCCTGGACAGCGGCCGCCAACGCCACCGGGCTGCAGTTCCCGGACGTGTCGATGTGGCGGCCGGTCAGCGACTGGAAAGCCCTCTCCAATGCCTCGCACGGCATCATCGAGATGAAGGTGCGCCAGTCGAGCATCGACCCGCTCTACAACAAAGATGTCGACCAGGCGGAGAAGAACAATATGATCGTCATCGGTTACGCGTTCGGCTACAACGCCTCGGGCGCGGACCAAGCGGACGCGTTCTACGTGAACTTCCCGCCGAAGCCGGGGCGCATCATGATGCTGGACCTGGAAAGCAACGGAAACAACACGATGACCAACCAGCAGGCGATCGACTTCGTCAATCGCATCAAGGCCAGGACGGGCCAGTACCCCCTGCTTTACGCCTCTGAATCGAGAGCCAGGCCCGGCGCCCTGGCCAACTGCCCGCGCTACACCGCCGCGTGGGGGCCGGTCAACCCGCCCAGCGGCGCGCAGCTCTGGCAGTTCACCGACGGGGTGGTCGGCAAGACGCCGCACAGCTTCCCGGGCGTAGGGTCCTGCGACATCAACCAGGCCGTGATCACCTACGCGCAGCTGCGCCAGATGGCCGGCCTCGACAAATAGCTCGTCCGGAGCGAGGCCGCGAGCCGACTCGAAGGACTTCCTAAAGCGCGCTCAACAGCCCGTCGAGGAACTGCGCGTGGTTCCAGGCGTCGATGCGGATGGAGAGGCCCAGGCGCACGACGACGAGCCGGCGCGAGGGGATCACGGTCAGCGTCTGGCCCTCGTGGCCGAGCGCATAGAAAGCGTCGGGCGGAAGGCGCAGGCCGGCCTCGGTGCCGCCGCCGAGCTCCTCCGGGCATTTGAGCCACCAGTGCGCGCCGAACCGCCCGCCGGGCGCCTGCGGCGTCGGCGTCGTCGAGAGCGTCACCCAGCCTTCGGGAAGCAGACGCCTGCCTTGCCACACGCCGTCTTGCAAGAAGAGCAGGCCGAAGCGCGCCCAATCGCGCGCGCTGGCGTGCATGAACGAGGAAGCCAGGAACGTCCCCGACGCGTCGGGCTCCAGCACCGCGGTCCGCATGCCGACCGGCTCGAACAGCGCCCGCCGCGGATAGCCGGGGTACTCTTCGTCGCCCACGGCGCCGCGCAGGACGCGCGAGAGGATGTTGGCCGTCCCGCTCGAGTACTGCCAAACCGAGCCGATAGGCGAGAGCAAGGGCTTGGCGGCCGCGAACGCCGCGGCGTCCGGCCGCGCGAAGAGCATCCGCACCACGTCGGCGGCCGTGTCGTCGTACGCTTCGGTCCAGGCGAGACCGCTGCGCATGCGCAAGAGGTCCTCCAAACAGATCGCCGAGCGGGGGTCGGAGTCGGACGACCATTCGGGCAGAAGCCGCGTCCGGTCCAGCCGCAATCTTCCCTCCCGCACGGCGCAGCCGACCAAGGCGCCAAGCGCGCTCTTGGCCATCGACCAGCCGGGCAGCGGCATGCAGGCCGAGATGCCTTCGCCGTACCGCTCGGCGATGAGGCGGCCGTCATGGACGACCACGATCGCCCGCGTGCGGCGCGGCATGTCCGGATCCGGCTCCCGGAAGGCGTCCTCGATGACGCGCGCCAGCGCCGGAGGAGCCGGAGCGCCGGATCCTTCTCCCTGCGGCCACGGCAGCGCGGGGTCGGCCGCCAAGCCCCGGGTCGGGGCCGCCAAGGGCGCGCACGCCGGTCCAGGCGGAAGGGTCTGACCGAACTCGAGCGTCGCGCCGAGTCCCGGGCGGAACACGGCGGAGCGCGGCCTCAGGCCCAGACAGGAGGCCGTCACGCGCTTTCGCTCGCGATCCACGCGCGCCCTGAAGAAGCGCAGAGTCCGGTAAGCCTCAGCCGAGACTTCGTCGGCGCGGTCGGGGTCGATGTCGCGGCCCGAGACGAAGATCGCCGAGCAAAGGATCTTCGCCTTGTAGGCGGAGCCGACCCCCAGAGTGCGCCATAGGCGCCCCGCCACCTCAGCGGCGACGACCAGGACAGCCGCAAAGGCGGCGGCGACGGCGAGCCACGTGAACACGATGGCAATCATGCGGCTTCCGCGTGCGCTCCGTCAAGCGGACCGGCGGACCTATAGCGGACGGAGTCCCTTGGCGGCGCGCGATTGGGCCTGAGGGACCTGCCGCCCCGGCGCTCCCGGCGCTAGAATCAGGAGATGCTGGCAGCGGTCCGGCTCATCGTGCTTGTCGTATTCTCCGCGGCGGCGCAAGTCGTGGTTCCCCCCGCCTACCAGCAGGTCCTTGCGCGCCATGCCCTCGACTACGAAGGGCTGCGCGCGAAGGGTTTCGTCCTGCGCCAGGACCGCGTATATCGCGCCGGCGCCGGAGGCGAAGCGCAGGGGCAGGAGGTGAGCCCGCAAGAGCTGGAGGCTCTGCTGTCGGGCAAGGGGCCGGCGGCCGAGAGGATCGAAGCGCGACAGCCGGCCCTGGCCGCGCTCGGCGCGCGGCTCGACCCCTCCCGCCTCAACGCGGGGCAGATATTCGACGGCGCCGTGGCCCCAGGCGCGGCCGCCGTCGCGACGGCCGAGACCCTTGGCGCTGCGGTGCCCGCGGCCGCCCCGATTCCGGCCGCGGCCGCGACGCCTCCGAGCGAATCCTCGCTCGCTCTTTCGAGCCCGCAGCCCTACAAGGAGCCTCCCTGCGACCCCGCCCTCAAGCCCCTCGCCCGCGACCTTTGGAGCGCCAAGCGCAGGGCCCGCGCCTTGCGCGGGCTGGAGAACCGCTTCCAGCCCGACGAGGATTCCGACACGGGCCTTTCCCCGCAAGCGCCGGAAGCCCTGCGCCTGGTCGCCGCGGCCGTCCACGAAGGGAAAGGCGGCCCGGAAGCTCCCGCCGTGCTTCGCCGGATGCTCGCGCGCGTGGCCGGCCTTGATCCCGATCAGAAGGACGCTTTCGTCGCCGGCATCAACAGCCCCTTGGCCGCCTACGTCATCCTCGGCCGCAGCCGCGCGCCCCATGCCTACGAGTCCCGCCTCTATTTCCAGAGGATGGTCGAACTCCTGGATGGCCGGAGGCTGACCGATTTCGTGCGCGAGCAGGACCCGGCCGGCAAGACCAGCACGAACTTCTTCCTGCGCGTGCACGCCTACGACTCCCTGATCCCCTACCTGAACCAGAAGCCCGCCGAAGCCGCCGCCCTCGCCGAGTTCCTCTTCCCGGACGGCCCGACGCGCGCCCTGCGCGAGCGGGCGGCCCAACTCGAGGGCCTGATGACCCAGCTTGCCGTCCAGGGCCGCCGCTCCGGCGCGTTGGACTCGTTCGTGCTCGGTCTCGAGGGGCTGGCGGCCGCGTCCTCCCCCGGCCTGGCCCGGCGCATCGCCCTCTATCTTCAGATCAACGAGGCGCTCCTTCCCAAGCGGCTCAGGGCGGATGTGGAGAGCCTCGCCGGCCGGTTCCCCTCCGGACTTCTCGACGACGCCGGTTTGGCGCCGTCGGACCCGCATGACGATTGGCCCGCCGACCATTGGCGCTTCGCCCTGCATTTCGCGAGCACCAGTTCCTACAAGGGCTGGCTCTCGTCGTTCCTGGCTCTCGGCTATCAGCGCGAGCCCGCCGAGGACGGCCTCGAAGTGTCGAAACATTTCGACGGCCCCGACCCGGGGCTCGGCGGCCTGACGGTCACCGTTCACGCCACGCTCTATCCCGGCGACAAGGAAGGCTTCCTGCGCGGCGCCGAGGCGAAGCGCTTCTTGGCCGCCGTCTCGCGCGACCTGCGCGACCCGGACATACAAGGGGTCATCTTGCGCAACCACGCCCAGTTCCGGATCGCCAACCTGATCGGCAAGAGCGTCACGCCCGGCAAGCTCCTCATCGACGGCGCCTGCCGCAGCGCCTGGGACCTTCAGGACCTGCGGCGCAAGTGTCCCACCTGCCGGTTCGTCGTCAACACCGGAACCGGCTACGGCGCCATCACCAACGACGCGGCCGTGGCCGTGATCGAGGGTTTGGCGCGCGGCGACGGTTGGGAGGAGATCGGCGAAGCTTGGCAGCGTAAGAATCCCCGCTCCAGCGCGCGGATACAAGGCCCCTGGACGCCCGCCTTCGACGAAGCCCTTCGCCTTCTAGACAAGCAAGAGGCCCCCGCAACACGCGGCATGGGCCGCTGAAGGACGCCTTCAAGCCTCTGGTCCGGTCCTAAAATGCTCCTGTAAATACCGCCAGTTTCTCTCTGAAAACCGATTTCATAGCGCGCGCCTTCGATTCCAGGCATCCTTGAAGTGCCATGGCCACTACGGCGCTCATCTTCG